>NZ_JBEVLO010000017.1:0-38455 GCF_040509115.1 Mycobacterium sp.
GAGAGTTGACATGCAAATGACTGGCAATGACGTCCTGGTCACCGGCGGAGGAAGCGGAATCGGCCGCGGCATTGCCGAATCGCTGCACAGGTTGGGCAACCACGTCACCATCGCCGGCAGGCGCCACGATGCACTCACCGAGGTCACCCGCGCCAACCCCGGGATGGACCATCTCGTGCTCGACCAGAGTGATCCGACCGACATCGCACGGTTCACTGCGGAGCTAAGCGTTCTCCGGCCTAACCTCAACGTGTTGGTCAACAATGCGGGGATCCAGCGGCCCGAGGACCTAGCCCGTGGCGAGGTGGACGCCGCGGAAGCCCAAATCGCCACCAACCTGTTGGGCCCGATCCGGCTCACGGGAGCCCTCCTGCCCCTATTGACCACACGGAGTCGCGCGACCATCTTGAACGTCACCTCAGGTCTGGCATTCGTACCCAACGCCGCCATGCCCACCTACTGCGCGACCAAGGCCGCGCTGCACTCCTACACGCAGTCACTGCGACATCAACTGCGCCACACCACTGTCGAAGTCATCGAGATCATTCCGCCACAGGTGCGCACCGCACTGCGCGACACCGACGATCCACGAGCCATGCCACTCGACGACTACATCGCCGAGACGATGGCGTTGCTGAACGCGGACCGACTCGACGAGATAGCCGTCGCCCGAGTCGAACCGCTGCGCCACGCCGGACGCGACCACACCTACGACAAGGTGTTCACCTCGATCAACCCGCTGCCGTCGGAGACCCACCAGCGGGGAAGCCAGTGAGGGTCGCCATGGTCGCCGCCACGGGACGGTACGGCCACCTCGTGCTCGAGCAACTCCTCGAGCGTGGCGCGTGGGTACGCGCGCTAGTGCGCAGCCCCGAGCGCGCCGACGCCGCCCGAGGACGTGGCGCTCACGAAGCGGTCGTAGCCGACCTCACGCACCCAGACACTCTCCCACCGGCGGTGGCGGGCATGGACGGCATCTTTCATCTGGGCCCCGGCCTTCATCCCAAAGAAGCCGAAATGGGAACGGCGCTCGTCGCCGCCGCCCGCGCCGCCCAGGTACCCAAGTTCGTTTTCTCCGGCGTCATCCATCCGTCCATCTCCGCGCTGTCCAACCATGCTGCGAAGCTGCCGGTCGAAGACGCGCTGTATGCCTCCGGTATGGACTTCACCGTGCTGCAGCCCTCACGGTTCATGCAGACCATCAGCGACTACTGGCTCACCGAACGCAATCAACTAGCGCTGCCATACTCGGTGACCTCGAAGATGTCCTGGGTGGATTACCGTGACGTCGCCGAAGTCGCGGCCACCGCGATGACGAGCGACCAACTCAGCACTGGCACATTCGAGTTGAGTTCACCTGGAACTTTCACCGGCGTCCAGACGGCCACTCTTCTCGCCGAGATCGCCGGTAAGCCCATCACCGCCGTCCACACCCGGGCTTCCGACTCCGCGCAACAACTCCCCGAACCACGTCGCGCCGCCTTCCTCCAGATGATGGCCTATTACGACCGTGTCGGCCTGCCCTCGGGCAACGCCGAGGTGCTCGCGACCGTGCTCGGCAGGAAACCCAGGACATTGCAGGCGTTTCTGCGTGAGATGGTCCGCAGCAGCGCCTTCCCGCCGCTTGGCGTCCACGAACCGACGACAGCCAAAGACCGACGATCGAAGGGTATTCGATGATCACCATCACCGCACCAACCAGCAACATCGGCCGCCAAGTAGTCGACCGACTCGTCCAACTGCAGACGCCGCTGCGGGTCGTCGTGCGCGATCCCCACCGGCTCCCCCACGACGTGCGCAACCATGCCCAGATCGTCGAAGGTTCCCACGGCGACCCAGCCGTGGTGGCCGCAGCCTTCGACGGCGCCGACGCCGTCTTCTGGTTGGTGCCGGCCAATCCGCGGGCCGACAGCGTGCGCGCCGCCTACGTCGACTTCTCCCGACCCGCCTGCGACGTCCTTCGTACCGGCGCCGTGGATCGGGTGGTGGGGATTTCGGCCCTCGGGCGCGGAGTGGCTCGCGACGCGGGCTTCGTCACCGCCTCCTTGGAGATGGACGACCTGATCGCCGACACGGGAGCGAAATACCGGGCGTTGACGATGCCGTCCTTCATGGACAATCTGCTACGACAGGCCGAGTCGATCAAGAGCCGCGGAGTCTTCTTCTCCCCCATCGACGGGGACCGCAAGATGCCCAGCTGCGCCACGCGTGACATCGCCGCAGTCGCCACGAGCCTGCTCATCGACGACTCCTGGAGCGGTGCAGGCAGCGTCCCCGTCATGGGACCAAAAGACCTGTCGTTCAACGACATGGCCGCGATCATGACCGAGGTGCTGGGCTGGCCGGTGCGGTTCCAACGAACCGACGGCGCTGGGTATAAGGCCACCCTCCTCGCCAACGGCATGTCCAACGCCATGGCCCAAGGGATGCTCGACATGGCGTTGGCCAAGAACGATGGGCTCGACAACGCCGAACCACGCACTCCCGCCAGCACGACGCCCACCACCTTCCGCCAATGGTGTCGGGACGTCCTCCAACCCGCCCTGGCATCGTGAACGCGAAAGGAATTGCAGCACAATGCAGCTCGGCTTTCACCTTCCCATCTTCGACATCGACGGCGGCACGGCCGCCATTGCCGCCGAACTCGCCCGCGTCGGGACCGCCGCGGAAGAAGCCGGCGCCACGTGGCTGTCGGTGATGGACCACTACTTCCAGATCGAACCCAGCGGTCTGCCCGTCGAGTCCAACATGATGGAGGCCTACACCACCCTGGGGTACCTGGCAGCCCACACCAGCACCGTCGAGTTGGGCGTCCTGGTCACCGGTGTCACCTACCGTCACCCCGGACTCCTTGCCAAGATCGTCACCACGCTCAACGTTCTCTCCGGTGGCCGAGCCGCTCTGGGCCTGGGTGCCGCGTGGTTCGAGCGTGAGCACGACGCCCTCGGGGTGCCCTTTCCCTCCCTGGCCGAACGGTTCGAACGCCTCGAGGAGACGCTTCAGATCTGCAACCAGATGTGGGATCCCGACGACAACGGACCGTTCGTCGGCAAGCACTACCGGCTCGCCGAGACCCTTTGTTCACCGCTACCCATCAAGCGGCCCGCAGTCATGATCGGCGGTGGCGGCGAACGCAAGACCCTCAAGTTGGTCGCACGCTACGGCGATGCATGCAACTTGTTCACCAGCTCCGCAGAGGACGTCGCCCGAAGAATCGACGTTCTCCGCCGCCACTGCGATGACGTCGGTCGCGACTTCGACCAGATCCGCATCACCGTTACCGCCAACGAACCCCGCCCACAGCCACGCGACTGCGACGACTTCATACGTCGGATGGCCTCCTATGCGCAACTGGGTGTTCGCACGGTCATCGTCACACCAACCACCGGCCAGCCTGCGGCGTGGATCGATGCCTTCGCCCCAGCAGCGCCCCGACTGGCGGAGCTCGATCAGGGGTGACGTCGACTAACGTCGTCGCGGCGCGAGCCGAACACGGCTCACGACGTGGCTACCCTTGCGTGCATCGTCGACGCGATTTCTGAGCGCGGGAAGGAGGTGGGTGAAGGTGCCACACCGAACACCCGCAACAGTCGTCAACCCCCCACGACGGGGACGTCGGCCAGCCGCCGAGGTGCGACGCGCAGTTCTCGACGCCGCCACCGGATTGCTCTATGCAGAAGGCATCCGCGCCGTCACCTTCGAGCGAGTGGCTGCGGCGGGCGGCGCAAGTAAGGTCACGTTGTACAAGTGGTGGCCGTCGCCCGCGGTGCTGGCCTTCGAGGCCTACCACGCCGACGTCAAGCCGGTTCTCTCCTTCCCCGACACGGGCGACTTCATCCACGACCTGCGCACGCAACTGCACGCCTTCGTCCGCACACTGATGGACAGACCGGTGCGCGGCGGGCGCACCCGGGGCCACGTGATAGCCGAAATGGTCGGTGCAGCCCAGAGCGACGACACATTGGCCAGGGCGTTCCACGAGTACTACGCCCGACCGCGTCGGCAGTTGACCATGGACATGTTCGAGCTGGCCCGCGACCGCGGCCAGATCCCCGCACACATGAACCTGATGAGCCTCGCCGACCAACTGTGGGGGGCGTGCTACCACAAGGTCATGCTCTTCGGAGAGCCGCTGGACAATGCATACGTCGACACACTGGTCGACAACCTCTTCGGCGGCGACGTGCCAGCCAAGTAGAGCGGGTCGCAAGCACACGCCCGTCACGGGCCGAAGACTTCACAATCAGCGCGTTGCCCTCGACATGGCGGTCGCCACTTGCAGCTATCCGTGCCGGCGATCAGCAGTTGGACCGGGCCGCCGTACACGCACGCGCCAAGTCATTGTCATGCGCCAAAATCGTTGCGGCAGAGAAAGTGTGGCGCCGGTAGGTCACAAGCGGGCGAAAATGGCCTGTAAAGCCGCACATTGGATGCGGCGTTACCCAGCAGGCGGTCCGACGACGGTCACGTGTGACGGATGCCGTTATCGTCGTCACCGATCGCGCACTGCGTCGCAGCCACGCTCGTCGGCGGCTGGCCGATACCGCTGGTCGACCTCACGGCGACAGGCCCTTGCTGAACTCAATGACAAGTGAATGTGTGCGTTCTCTATGCGTCTGATCTCGCCAGCCGGAAGCTCGCATAACGTCCTGGCATGTTCTTCCGTGTACTCATCTTCGCCCTCGTGGCGGCACTGACAGCAACGAGCTGTTCCCCCGAGCCAACGCCACGAAACCAGATCGTCGGCACGTGGCAGATGATTTCCGCGCAGACGGAGCGCAATGGGATCACCGCGCCTGCCTATGGTCCTCAACCCAACGGGATGCTGAGTTTTACACCGGACATGCACTTCGTCGAGGTGTTGACCGATTCCACTTTGCGGCCCTTCGCATCAGAGGTTCGCGGTGAGGGCACCGACGAAGAAAATCGCGCCGCCATGTCTGGGACCATGGGCCTCTTCGGCACGTACACAGTTGATGTGGACGGTCAGTTCGCAGGCAACCGCGTCGAAGGTGCGACCTTTCCGAACTGGATCGGGGACGTTAGGACGACAGACGAGCTGCGCTTCGTGGTCGACGGGGATCAGATGACCGAGAACTTCACACGCCCGGACGGGACCAGAATCGCCATCGTCTTTCAGCGTCTGAGTGCACCCGAAAACGCAGCCTGAGCCCCAGGTAACCGCGCGTCGGGAGGCCATGGTGAACATGTATCAGCTCGCAGGTTCTGCCGCGCTCTACCGCTCCAACCCCGTGGAGCGACTGTTCCGTGACGGTATGGCCGTCACTCAGCACGCCAATCAATCGGCCGTGTTCATGGAGGCGGCCGCGCGCGTCCGCCTGGGTATGGATCCCGGCTTGCCGTTGTTCTAGCCGCCAGGCACACACGAAGAAGGGGCACCCGGTATCCGGGGTGCCCCTTCTCGGTTGGTGCCTGGGTCAGCGGCCGTTGCCGACGGTCGACGTGGCCGAGCCGATTTTGGCCTGCTGCTGCACGTCGTTGATCCACTGGTGGTGGTCGACGCCCGCGCTGGCGGGAGCGGCGAGGCCGAACAGTGCGGCGGCGAAACCGGTGGCGACGACGCTGGCGAATCCGAACTTCTTCATGATGTTCCCTCCTTCTCTGGCCGATGATCCGGCCGGTCTGAGGGCTGTAACCATGCAGGTCAAGGATCAATTCCGCTGGCAGTAAATGATCGACGCCTGGCAGGAACGCGGTGTGACGCGGTCCTCTGACGCTCTTTGCCGCCCGCAGCACTCGGACCAGCCGGGCGGGCATCGGCTCGGCGTGACGCGTCGGACCTCGGGTCATTCTCGACGGTGGCGCCGGCGGCTCTAACCCGGTCGTTGGTGATGGCCGACGTCTGGCCCCTGGCGATTGACCTATGCGTCAGGTGTTGGGTAGCCGAGCGCGGCGCGGACCCGAGCGATGTGCATGAGGCTGGGGTCTGCCGGGGTGCCTGGCACGCGGATGTAGTGGCCGCCATCGGCGGCCGCCACGTCGACGTCCTCACCAATCATGCTGGTATCGAGGGGAGTTCCGTCGCGGACATAGGTGAGTCGCCCGACGACGGCCTCAGGCGGCTTGTGGCCCTGTTCGCGCATCGTCGACTGTGTGACGGCGCCGAGGTGGTCGGGCTGCCACGCCTCGATGAGTGCGCTCATGTACGCCATCAGGGTTCGGTCGTCGGTGCCTTCACCAATGTCGAAGGACACGCGGTTGAAGGGGACCGGCTTGTCCACGAAGCCGACGCGCGCGGTGTAGGTGAGGGCTACCGCGCCGTCCTGATTCTCGTCGATGGCGTTGCGGCTCAGCTCAATTTGGAATCCCGGTGTGGTCCGGCGGCGCCCGCGGGCAGTGACCGTCGTGATCGCCTCTTCCAACACGGCGACGTCTTGAATGTCGATCGAGATGAGCTCGCGGTCGAATCTACTTTCCGAGTCCGGTTCACGCGGCTGCCAGACGCCCCACGGGCCGTACCTGTCCGGTTCAGATGGCATCCGCCGCAGCGAGCGTTGCAACCGCTCGGCGCACGACCGCAGCGGGTCAGCGCGGTTGCCCCACCCTCCGACTATCCACAACACGTCGCGTGTCCTCTCATGCTGGCGGAACCGTGATCACAGTAATCCTGTCCCCGTAGCCGTCTCGGTCGACGATCGCCTGAATGGCGCCTGCGGTACGGGGGTCGGCGACCCGCCATTCAACGGGGACGCCGGTCTCAAGCGATGCTTCGTACTGGCCCTGTAGTTCGTTGCTGATTTGTTCGTTGACCCTCCACCGCGGGTCGAACTGGCCGTTGTCGGCGACCATCCACTCGTAGCCCTTCCCCTTGGCCTCGATGTAGAGCCCGTTGTCACCGGCGTCGGGGTCATAACCGTCGAACTCGACGGAGTCACCGTCGGGCATGTCCACTTCGTACTCCATGCCGGCGGGGTAGCCGGTGACCTGCTGCTCGTACTTCTTCCAGTCCTCGCGGTCACCTCGCGACTCCTCGACCCACTGGCCCGGCCCCTTCACCAGTTCGTCGGGTATCGCGGCGCGCTTGGCGATCAATGACGGCTTTCCCACCGGATCGCCGACACCGCGCACCGCCTTGTCGACTGCGGTGGAATACTTGGCGGCCGCTTCGTCGGCATCGGCCTTCATGTTCATGTAGACCGCCAGTGCCACAACGGCTCCCGGGCCGGTGATGACAGATGCCATGGTGGCGCACTTGGCCGCCGATAGGGCTTCCGGAGTGGGGGTTTCGTTCTTGGCGACGTCGAAGGCCGAGGCGAAGTCGTCGGCGCCCTTGGCCAGCTTGACCGCGAAGTCGGATGCGTCGTGGAGCCAGGTGCCGTGATTTCGCACGTTGGGGGCGGCGTTGCTGTCGGCGTCCTGCCAATGCGCCTGGATCTGATCCGCGATCGCCGTGGCTCGGTCGCCGAGCACGTCGACGTCGTCGGCCGCCGTCGTCCAGTGCCTGGAGAAGTCCCGTACGACTTCACCTCCCGCGCCTGAGTGGATGGCCTCGGAGAAGGCTTCGGCACCCATTCCCGCGGACGGTATAACGCTGTCGATGCGAGGAGTCGCGAACGACTTCGGTTGTGCAGGTACGTCAATGCTGGGAGGGCCTGCGGAATCCGCGCGAGGGGATCCCAGCACGTCGACTCGATCGATCATCAATGCGCCTTGCTCGTCCGCCACCTCGAACAGGACTGCCGACGCCTTCACGATCGCGCCGCCGTGCTCACGCACCTCCCTGGCCTCGTTGAGGCGCTGGACGAGGCCCTGATCGTATTGGGTGAACGCCATCGCACCCGTGGTTGACGCGGGGTCCGACGCCGGTTGCCGACAGTCTTCCTCGTCGATCTTGCTTCCGAGCTGCGCAAGGTCGTTGCCGTCGCCTTCCAGTCCATCGGTGTCGACTTGAAGCCGCTTCGCCACCCGTCCTCCGCTGGTCCAGTCGATTCTTGGGCTGCCAAGAATCTACTTCGCCCGACAGCGGCATGAATGCACCAGGGCACGGGCGACATGCTTTCGGCGGCGCGACTCGCTGGGCGAGTACCCCTCGCCAGACGATGGGAGTGCTGGGTTCGCAGCGGTCACCGAATACGTCGCCGCGCCGCGAACTTCCACGTCCCCCAACGCTCTTGACCCTCCCCCTGGGGGAAACCCCACTGTGGCGGTATGACGACACAGAACACCGAAAGCACCACCGCATGGAACGCGCTTCCCGGGGTGGTGACGACGTACCTGACCGCACACCGGGATCGTGACGTGGCCACTGCCATCGCCGCCTTCACCGCCGACGCCGCCGTGACCGACGAGGGCCACACCTTCGCCGGCCGGGAGGCGATCGGGACCTGGCTGGGCGGGGCAGGCAGCGAGTACACCTTCACCACCGAGTTCACCGGCGCCACCGTGACGGATGCGACGCACGTCGACGTGGTCCAGCACCTCGAAGGGGACTTCCCCGGTGGAGTGGTCGACTTGCACTACCGGTTCACCTTGGTCGGCGACTCGATCAGCCGCCTGGTCATCGAGCCCTGATCCGAAGACGACGAAGAATTTGGTTCATCACACCGGTGGATCGGAATGGCCCACGCCGATGCGGCACTGGACATCGGTGACCGGGTGCCGAGCTTCACGACCAGGAAGCCCTGTCCCCCCTGCGCTGACTTCCCCGTGGCCGACTGAAAGAGTGCTTGACATTTCGTCAGCTCCAATATGCAATATATTGCAACGTGAAGGGGTTCCCTAAGCATGGCGGAATTGTTCGGTCGTGGCGTCGAGCTAGCGCGGATCGCGCGCTTCCTCGCCAGGGCGCAGCACACCGGCGACACCAGGCTCGTCCGCGGCGAGCCTGGTGTCGGCAAGTCCGCCCTGCTCGCCGCCGCGGCAGACCAGGCCCACGCGGTCGGCATGAACGTGCTGCGGGCGGCCGGCTCGGAGTTCGAGGCCGACGTCGCCTACGCCGGGCTCAACCAGCTGCTGCTCCCACTGCGCGGCGAGCTGGATCGTCTTCCGCCCGGAATGCAGGACGCGCTGTCGGTCGCGCTGGGATTCGGGCCCGGTCCGCCGCCCGGCGCGTTGCTCGTCTGCAACGCTGCCCTAGCGCTCGTCGCCGCCGTCGCCGAGCAAAACCCGGTGCTGCTGCTGATCGACGATGTTCAGTGGGTCGACCGCGCCAGCGCCGTCGTCTTCGGCTTCATCGCCCGTCGGGTGGCGGGTCATCCCATCGGGCTGGTCATGTCCTGCCGGACCGGTGGCGAGTGCTTCCTCGACCGGCGAGGGCTGACCGAGCAGCTCGTCGAGCCGCTGGACCGTGAGGCGTCCGGGCACCTGGTCGACGCGGCGTTCCCCCACCTGCCGCCACGGACCCGCCAACGCGTGCTCGACCTGGCTCAAGGAAACCCGCTCGCGCTGGTGGAGCTTCCGGACTCGCTCACCGGACCCGCGACGCGGACCGTGGACCAACCCGACGTCGTGCCGCTGAGCGATCGCCTCCACGCGCTGTTCGCCTCCCGCATCGTGGCCCTACCGGAAGCCACCCGTCGGCTGCTGCTCGTCGCCGCCTTCGACGGCTCCTGCGACGTCCGAGTGCTCCGGGAGGCGGTCGGCGAGCAACCCGGCCTAAGCGATCTCGCTCCTGCCGAGCGGGCGCAGCTTCTGGACGTCGACGACGGCGCTGCACGAATCACGTTCCGGCACCCGCTGATTCGGTCGGCGATCGTCGCCATGTCCACCCACGAGGAACGGCGGCACGCCCACCTGCTCCTGGCCGACTCGCTGCAAGGTGACGAAGAACGGCAGGCCTGGCATCTGGCCGCCGCCGCGGTCGGACCCGACGAGGCGGCCGCCACCCGCCTCGATCGGGTGGCACGTCGGACCATGCTGCGCGGCGATGCGCTCGGCGCCGTCTCGGCCCTCGTCCGCGCTGCCGAGCTGAGCACCACCACCGCAGCGCGGGGACGCAGGCTCGCGGAAGCCGCATACATCGGCGCGGAATCCGGCGACACGGTCGGCGACCCGGAAACCCTTCTGGCAGAAGCGCGTCGCGCGGGACCGGACTCCAGTGGGTCACTGCACGCGGCGAACGCCGCCGCGTTCCTGATGCTCAACGGCGACGGGGACGCCGACACCGCGCACCGACTCCTGGTGGGTGCCATCGAGACCACCGACCACGGCTACCGGGCCGATGACACCGCGCTGATCGAAGCGATGCACACCCTGCTGCTCCTCTCCTGGTACGCATGTACCCCCGCACACTGGGAGCCGTTCTTCCGAGCGTTGCGGAAACTGACACCCGAGCCGCCGGAGATGCTTGCGCTGGCCAGCAAGACTTTCGCCGACCCGTTGCGCACCGGCGTGGCGGCCGCACCCGACCTGGAGCGCGTCCTCGCCACGCTTCCCGGTGAGGACGACCCGTCGAGGATCATCCGCATTGGCGCGGCGTCGGTCTACCTGGACCGTCTTGCAGACACTCGGGAAGCGCACTGGCGGGTAGTCCACCGGGGGCGCGACGGTAGTTCCCCGCGTAGGCATATCGGTGCGCTGATGCACCTGTGCCTGGACGACTACCTCACCGGCCGATGGGACGAAGCCGAGGAGCTCGCCGACGAGGGGCACCAGCTCTGCACGACAACCGGTTTCACCTTCTTCACGTGGTACTTCCGGTACAACCGAGCGTTGATAGCAGCCGGCCGCGGCCGCGCCGACGAGGCGTTCGCGCTGGCCGACGAGATGAGTCACTGGGCCAAGCCCCGTGGCGTCACCAGTGTCGTCCTGTACGCGCATCATCCCCGTGCACTCGCGGCCTCGGCCACGGGCGACTTCGACGCCGCATTCCGCCACGCCGCCGCGTTGAGCCCGGCCGGCGTCCTCACCTCCTACCTTCCGCAGTGCACCTGGGTGATGTTCGACCTGGTCGAGGCCGCGCTACGGACCGGACGCGACGCGGAGGCCCGAGCGCACCTCGGGGCAATGCAGGAGGCCGACGTCGGCGCACTGTCGCCGCGGATGGAGCTGATCCAGCGCGGGGTTGAGGCGCTGGTCCTGGACGACGACACGGCCGACGCCCGGCTGGAGGAACTACTCACCTCCCCTGCCTCCGACCGATGGCTGTTCGAGGTGTGCCGCATCCGCCTCGCCTACGCCGAAAGTCTGCGGAGGCGCAAGAGCTCTTGCCGGGCGCAGCGGCACCTCATCGACGCCCGCGACGGATTCGCCGCCATGGGCGCCCGAACGTGGCTGGAGCGTACCCAACAAGAGTTGCGTGCCACCGGGTTTCGGTCAACACATGACGCATCGGCGGCCTCGGTCGCGTTGACGGCGCAGGAGCTGGAGATCGCACACCTGGCCGCCAGCGGCATGACCAACCGCCAGATTGGCGAGCGCCTGTACCTGTCGCACCGAACCGTAGGCGCGCACCTGTACCGGGTCTTCCCCAAGCTGGGCGTGTCGTCGCGGGCCGGGCTCCGTGATGCCCTGTCCGCCCACCCGAGTCCGGACCGGGCGGTCACCCGAACGCACCCACGCACGCGTTGACTGCCCGGGTGTCGCGATCCGACAGATGGAACCGCCGTTGAGCCGGATCATGCCCGGACCGGGCCTTGCGCCGTCGACGGGCGCGCATCTCCAGACGCGCGATATGCAATATATCGGACGTAGTCGGTTCTGAGCAAGCGGCACGACACAGTTACGTCGAACGACTGCAGCACGCGGTATCAGTGCCCATCGCATCGACAGTCGGATGACTGATTCCGCGCGTCGTCACCGGCGCGATAGTGGAACGTGCGGGCCGACGACGGCCACCGCGCGTCCCCGTCCCGCCAACGAAAAGCGAAGGATCTCAATGAAACCCACCATCGTGCTCGTTCACGGCGCCTTCGCCGAGTCCGCCAGCTGGAACGGCGTCATCCGCTGCCTCCACACCACCGGACACCGCGTCATCGCCGTGGCGAACCCGCTGCGCACCCTGACCACTGACGCCACCGCCGTCGCCGATCTGCTGGCCGGCATCCGGGGACCGATCGTGCTTGCGGGCCACTCCTACGGCGGCGCCGTCATCACCAACGCGGCCCGCGACAACGCAGCCGTCAAGGCCTTGGTCTACGTCGCCGGTCTTGCCCCCGACAAGGGCGAGAACACCCCCGATCTGACCGGCAAGTACCCCGGCGCCACGCTGGGTGAGCACCTGTATGAGGTGCCGCTCGCCGACGGCACCGCCGACGTGTACATCCACCAGAACGCCTACCACCAACACTTCTGCGCCGACCTCAGCGCCGAGCAAGCCGCCCTGGACGCAGCCACTCAGCGTCCTTTCAACACCGCCGCGCTCAACGAGGCCTCTGGCGAGCCGGCGTGGAAGACGCTCCCCTCCTGGTTCATCTATCCCGAACTCGACCTCGCCATCCCGGCGCAGACCTTCCGCTTCATGGCCGAGCGCGCCGACGCCCGTGCCACCGTCGAGGTTCCCGGCGCCTCGCACGCGCTTCCCGCCTCGCAACCCGAAGCGGTAGCCGACCTCATCCTCCAGGCCGCAGTCGCCGCCTGATTTCGCCCACCCTCCCGTCAAACCCCAAGGAGAACAATGAAATTCACATCTGCACTGACGACGATCTCTGTCGGTGTCGCGCTGGCCGTCGCGCTCTCGGGCTGCGGCGGTGCGGCGGCCGAGCAACAGGCCCCGTCTGACCGTCCCGCCCCGGCGGAGGGACCCACGGTGGTACTGGTTCACGGAGCGTTCGCCGACGCCTCGAGCTGGAACGGCGTGATCGCGGATCTCAAGCGGGACGGCTACCCCGTGATCGCCGTGGCGAATCCGCTGCGGGGACTGCGCAGCGACGCCGACTACGTCGAAAGCGTCCTGGACAGCGTACCGGGCCCGGTCGTGCTCGCAGGCCACTCGTACGGCGGATCGGTGATGAGCGAGGCCGCCGTCGGGCACCCAAACGTCAAGGCGCTGGTGTACATCGCCAGCTTCATCCTGGAGCCGGGTGAGAGCACGTCGCAGCTGGCTGGCAAGTTCCCCGGCGGCCAGCTGGGCCCGGCCCTGGACACCGTCCCCTTCCCACTTGCCAACGGCGGCACGGGGAATGACCTCTACATCAAGCAGGACGAATTCCGGAGGGTGTTCGCCGCCGACGTGGCACCTGAGATCACCGAGCTACTGGCAGCAACCCAACGGCCCATCACCGACGCCGCGCTAAGCGAGCCGGCCACCGAGGCCGCGTGGAAGAGCATCCCGTCGTGGAACATGGTCACCACCGAGGACCTCGCAATCCCCGCCGAGTCGATGCGCTTCATGGGTGAACGGGCGAAGTCGCAGACGGTGGAAATCGCTGCCTCTCATGCCGTCACCGTCTCTCACCCCGCCGCCGTCGCCGATTTGATCGTCGACGCCGCGCGCTCCGCCGTCGCGTGATCACCGCGGTCCTGGTCCGTCCCGGTCGCCGGGGCGAGCTGAAAGACTGGCCAGCCGATCTCGGTCCGCCACCTGGTGGGGTCCTCGGTGTCACGAGGGCCGACGCTATAGGTCTCGTGAATCGGTCCGTCAACGACCAGCGCGTGAGTGACCACCCACGCGCCGAGGCGGCCGTAGGTGACGTCGATGTCGTCGTGCGGGCCGGAATGGACGGCGACGGCAAGGTCGGCCGCCGGAAGCTCGATGACGTCGATCCGGCCGGATGGCCGGGGGCTGCGGACTTGTCGGAAGACCGTCATCACCCCGGCACCGTGAGCGAACAGGGCGTTCGCGTAATGGCCGCCGGGCGGACCAGTGCGTTCCGCGGGCGGGAACGCCGCATCCAGTTCGGCCATCGCGGTGTCATACCAGCCGAGCGAATCACTCAGGCGCACATGACCTGTGATCGCAACGACGGTACGGGCGGGCACCGACCGGAGCTCGACGTGAGTGTCGGCCGGATCCGGGCGAAGTAACCGGCGCAAGGAGACGACGGCGGCCTGGGTCCGGTCCAGCTCTGCTTCCAAGCGGCGGAGGTGGCCCGCGACCACCTCGGCCCGTTGCTGCGGGTCGTCGGTGGCGAGGATCGACTGGACCTCGGCCAGCGGCACGTCGAGCTGCCGGAGCTGGTGGATGACCTGCGCTGTCGGGATCTGCTCGGGCTCGTAGTACCGATAGCCCGAGAACGGGTCGACCGTTGCCGGCTCGAGCAGTCCAGCCTCGTGGTAGCGCCGCAACGTCCGCACGCTCAGATGCGTCACCGTGGCGAACTCGCCGATCGTCAGTTGGGACCGCATGACCGTCTCCCTGCTCGAGCTTGCGTGGCCTTCTCCCACCGGGAGACCCGACCTTCCAAACGCAATATATAGCGCCCATCTCCGTCAACCACCCAAAGTCAACTACTCAAAAGTCAACTACTCAAAGGAGAACCGAGTTGCAATCGGCCTTAGATCAGGACATCACCGCAGTCGCCACGGCCCGCTGGGCCACCGCCCATGATGCGCGGCTGTCGGAGCTCATGCAGGCGCTGGTGCGGCACCTGCACACCTTCGCGCGCGAGGTACGGCTCACCGAGCCCGAGTGGAGCGCCGCGATGGCCTGGCTCGCCCGCACCGGGCAGATCAGTGACGCCAAGCGCGCGGAGTTCATCCTCGCCTCCGACGTCCTGGGACTGTCGATGCTCGTCGTCGAGATGAACCACCGCCACGATCCGAAGGCCACCCCGGCAACGGTTCTCGGGCCGTTCCACATCGAGGGCTCGCCGCCGCTGGACTACGGCGAGGACATGGCCGACGGGATGAGTGGCGTACCGCTCTATGTCACCGGCACGGTCCACGACCTTCACGACGAGGCCGTCGGTGGCGCGGTGCTCGACGTATGGCAGGCCGACGCAGAGGGCATCTACGAAGGCCAGCTCGGCGAGGGGGACGCTCGGCTACGCGCAAAGTACACCTCGCAGCCCGGCGGGACCTACTGCGTGCGGACGATCGCACCGCTCGGCTACTCGATTCCGATGGATGGCCCGGTCGGCGAGCTGATCTCGCGCACCGACATCAGCCACTACCGCCCGGCGCACATTCACTTCCTGATCACCGCCCCGGGTTACGAGCCGCTGATCACCCACCTGTTCGAGAAGGGTGCACCGTACCTCGACTCCGACGTCGTGTTCGGCACCAAGGCCGACCTGGTGGTCGAGTTCGAACACCGCCGACCAGGCCCCACCCCCGACGGGGGCACCTCCGACGTGCCCTGGCTGCTGGCGAAGTACGACTTCGTACTGCAGCCGACGCGCGAGAACAACGACCAAGTGACGACCGACGAAGTGAAAGTGATTGACCGATGACGATATTCAATGGATACGACTATGTGGTGATCGGTGCCGGATCGGCAGGATGTGTGATCGCCGCCCGGCTGTCCGCGGACCCGGCCGTGCGGGTGTTGCTACTCGAGTCCGGGCGGGCCGACACCAAGCCGGAGATCTCGGCGCCGCCCGCGTGGCCTGCGTTGTGGGGCACGGAGATCGACTACTCGTACAACACGGTTCCGCAAGCGGGCACCGCGGGGTTCGCCCACAACTGGCCCCGCGGCCACACGCTCGGAGGCAGTAGCAGCATCAACGCGATGGTGTACTTGCGTGGGCACCCGAGCGACTTCGACGACTGGGCCAAATCGGGGTGCGTCGGTTGGGATTACCAGTCGGTGCTGCCTTACTTCCGTCGCATGGAGACGGTCCCGACCGGGGATCCGCGCTACCGCGGTACCGACGGTCCGATGTCGCCCGCACCCGCCACGGCCGAGGTCGCCAATCCACTGTCCCAGGTGTTCCTCGACGCCGCGGTCGCGGCCGGCTTTCCGCTGACCGACGACTTCAACGGTGCCGACGCCGAAGGGGCCGGCTGGCACGATCTGTCGATCTCGGGCGGGACCCGGCAGAGCACCGCCGCCGCCTACCTGCATCCCGTGCGCGGCAGAGCCAACCTGACCGTCCTGACGAATTCTCGCGCCCGCAAGTTGCTATTCTCGGGAAGCCGTTGTGTCGGAGTTGATTTCGTACAGAACGGTCGTGACATGTCCGTCTACGCCGATGCCGAGGTGGTGATCAGTGCCGGTACGGTGGACTCTCCTCGGCTGCTGCTGCTGTCGGGCATCGGGCCCGCCGCGGAACTTCGACGCGCCGACGTCCGCGTCGTCCACGACCTTCCCGGGGTGGGTCGCAACCTGCACGACCATCCGCTGTGCGGCGTCGTCTACGAGGCGGCGCAGCCGATTCCGGCCGCAAAAACGAACCATGCCGAGTCGTCACTCCTGTGGCGCAGCGACGACGCGCTTGCCAGCCCGGACATGCAGCTGATGTTCATCCACGTGCCATTTCACCCGCCACACCTGGCCGCCCCGGCCAACAGCTTCACGCTGGCGGTCGCCACGGTGCCGGACGCGCGCGGTTCGATCCGTCTGGCGGGGCCGGATCCGACGACACCACCGCTGATCGATCCGAACTATCTGGGCTCGGAGTCGGACATTCGGCGAATGGTGCACGGAATCAAGGTGGCTCGCGAGATCGCCGCGGGCGAGCCGTTCAGCCCCTGGCGGGCGCGCGAGGTGCTCCCCGGGCCCGACGTCACCGACGAGGCGGCGCTGCGGGCGTTCCTCGCTCGCGGTACCGGCACCTACTACCACCCGGTCGGCACGTGCGCGATGGGTACCGGTCCCGACGCCGTGGTCGGACCGGATCTGCGGGTGCATGGGCTGACCGGCGTGCGAGTGGCCGACGCGTCGATCATGCCCCGGGTGCTACCGGTGAACACCAATGCCGCGGCGATCATGATCGGCGAGAAGGCCGCCGATCTGATCCGCTGACATCGCACCGCCAGCGAGGCGGCCGGTTTGACCTGGCTAGTCCAGGTCAGACCGCCACTCGCTCGATGCTGACGTCGCCCGAGCGGAGCAGTTCCTCGCTGGCGGAGACGATTTCGCGGACGAGCCGTTGCTCCACGTCGAGGTGCCGACCGATGGCCTTCGGACTGAGGTCGCGTTCGTAGTTCAGGTGCAGCACGGCGGCGACGGTGTCCACGTCGGCAGGACCGCCGGCCGCCCGCGCCACGATCACGTCGGCGACGTCGGCCCACGGCGTGAGCGCGTCGTCCGGCATCGGCGGCGGCGGGGGGTCCAGGACGTCGGGGACCTCGACCTGCGGCACCGACGATGGCGGCGTGACCGTCACCCGAACGGGCGCCGCTGCCCGCAGCGCCATCGGAGGCATCCGCACCCTGATGAGCAGGCTCAACCCGTGGGTCGCGGCTAGCAGGCTGATGGGAGCCACGACCGCGATCGCCGCCGCCAGCCACGGGCTCAAGGGCGCCGACCCCGGAAGCGCCGCATGCCATCCGTTCGCGACGACGCTGACCGCTGCCGATACGGAGAGGACGATCCAGAAGTACCGCCGGTTCCGTTGCTGGTCCTCGAGACCTGCCAGCGCGACCACCGCCATGGTGGCCTGCAAGATGGTGCCGTCCACGATCAGCGGCCACAACCACGCCAGCCGTTCCGGTATCCCGGCCCGTGCCGCGAGATCGGCCAGCGCAGTGAAGGACAACACGAAGCTGCCGATCCCAATGCCCACCGTGATCGACAGCGCGGCAGCCCGGGTGAGCGTCAGCGTTCGCCGCGAAACCGCTGATCCTGCCGATTGGTGCACCGCTGGCTCGTTCACAGCGGGCCATCCTGCCGGGGACCTCCGACATCCGGTCGGTGTGTTTGCCGGCACCCGGTGTGATCAGGCGGTGAAGCTGCTTCACCACAACGCCTTTCACCATGCCGATCACCGGTGGTGAAGCGGGCCTGCCACGCCAACTTCTCGGAAAAGCGTCGGCCCACCGTCTAACATCCCCCCGGACACGATTACACGCAGCTTCTCTTGAATGGGTCGGAGACATCGATGACGAAAGTGGACGACACGGAGGCAACCACTCCGTCCATACGCGAGCTGACCGTACGGGGTGTGGTGCTCGGCGGCGTCATCACGCTCGTCTTCACGGCGGCCAACGTGTATCTGGGCCTCAAGGTCGGCCTGACCTTCGCCACCGCGATCCCGGCAGCAGTCATCTCGATGGCGATCCTGCGGTACTTCCGTGGGCACACCATCCTCGAGAACAACATCGTGCAGACCATCGCCTCGGCGGCAGGCACGCTGGCAGCGATCATCTTCGTCCTCCCCGGCCTAATCATGATCGGGTGGTGGACGGGCTTTCCGTACTGGATCACGGTGGCCGTCTGCATCGTCGGCGGCATCCTCGGCGTGATGTACTCGGTGCCGCTGCGCCGCGCCCTGGTCACCGGTTCGGACCTGCCCTATCCGGAGGGTGTGGCCGCTGCCGAGGTACTCCAGGTTGGTGAGGCCGCCGTCGACGGCGGCGAGGGCAACAAGCGCAGCCTGCGCGCGATCATCGTGGGTTCGCTGGCGGCAGCCGGGTTTTCACTGTTGGCTGCGACGAAGGTCATTCTCAGCGACATATCCGTCTACTTTCGCCTTGGCGCCGGAGGTTCGACGATCGGTGCGAGCCTGTCGTTGGCGCTGATCGGCGTCGGCCATCTGGTGGGCGTCACCGTCGGCTTCGCCATGATCGTCGGTTTGGTGATCTCGTACTTCGTCCTGTTGCCGACGCTGACGTGGGGTGACGTCTCCGGCGGCGATGCACTGAAGGACGTCGTGTCGAGCACGTTCTCCCAGGACGTCCGGTTCGTCGGCGCCGGTGCCATCGCCATCGCCGCGATCTGGACGCTGCTGAAGATCATGGGCCCGATCGTTCGGGGAATCCGCGCGGCCGCCGTCTCCACGCGCGCACGCCGCGGGGGCAATCAGGTCGAGTTGACCGAACGGGACCTGCCCATCGGGATCGTGGGTGGCACCATCGCGGTGTCGCTGATCCCCATCGGGATGCTGCTGTGGTGGTTCCTCGAAAGCACGCAGATCGGCGGCAACAAGCCGCTCATCATCGCGGTGACGCTCGCGTTCGTCGTCGTGATCGGGGCGGTCCTCGCGTCGGTGGCGGGGTACATGGCCGGTCTGATCGGATCGTCCAACAGTCCGATATCGGGGCTCGGCATTCTGGTCGTCGTCATCGCGTCGCTGGTGTTGGTGCTGGTGCACGGCCGCAGCGACGACGCGGGGCAGACGTTGGGACTGGTGGCCTACGCATTGTTCGCGACGGCCATCGTGTTCGGCATCGCCACCATCTCGAACGACAATCTGCAGGACCTCAAGACGGGCCAACTCGTCGGCGCCACACCGTGGCGGCAGCAGGTGGCGCTGGTGATCGGCGTCATCTTCGGCGGACTGGTCATTCCGCCGATCCTGGACCTGTTGAACACCGCGTTTGGTTTCGCGGGTGCGCCGGATGCCGGAGAGAACGCGCTGGCCGCACCGCAAGCCGCGTTGATCTCCTCGCTCGCCAAGGGCGTCTTCGGCGGCGACTTGAACTGGGGCCTCCTGGGTCTCGGGGTGGCCATCGGTGCGGTGGTGATCGCGATCGACGAGGTGCTGAAGCGGACGACGAAGTTCGCGCTGCCGCCGCTGGCGGTCGGAATGGGCATGTACCTGCCGATGTCGCTGACCCTCATCATTCCCTTCGGCGCGCTGCTGGGTCGGTTCTACGACAAGTGGGCCGACCGCACCGGCGGCTCCACCGAAGACACCGAGCAGAAGAAGCGCCTCGGCGTACTGATGGCGACCGGCCTGATCGTCGGCGAGAGCTTGTTCGGCGTGGTGTTCGCCGGCATCGTCGCGGGCTCCGGATCCGATGCGCCGCTCGCCATCGTCGGCGAAGGCTTCGCGAGCTGGGCCGAGATCCTCGGTGTCGTCCTGTTCGTGGCCGTCATCGCAGGCCTGTACAAGTGGACTCGGCGACTGGCGACCACCGATCGCTAATAGCGCGGATTTGCTCACGGCTACCGCCCCCGCTCGGAATCAACGGGTTGGTCCATCCCCTCGCGCTGGTCAAGATCATGCCGCACCGAAGGCGATCAGCCGAAGGTTCGACCTACGAATCGTTTGCCCACAACGACGTCGGTGTGTATAAACATCCTCAGCCGACGACGCTCGGGGGGAACGAAGGGGATGGCGATGGGCCGGCACAGCGCCTCGTATATCGCAGCGCAGCAACGACTTTCCACCAAGCCGACGACGGCAGCCGCGTACATCGGCCGGGTCGGCGCGTTGGCACTGGCCCTTGGCATCGGCGCGGCCGTGGCCGGTGGCACGGGCATCGCCAGCGCCGAGGGCACCACCGACACCGGGGCGAGTGAAGCCGCCGAGCAGGCGTCACCGAATCCGTCGACGGAGACCGACCCTGCCGAGGGACCAGCTGCCGGGGAGTCACCCAGCGCGGAGAGCTCCAGCGCCACCACCCGCAAGCCGGGGGTCCCCGACATGCAGCTGGGCAACGGCCGCGGTGGCCAACCCGGCGACGAGCAGAGCGCCCACGGGGCGCTGGACAAGCTGCCCGCGCTGATCACCGGCATTCCGCAGAAGATCGCCGAGGCCCTGGCCCCTTCGGCACCTGCCGCGACCACCACGCCGACGACCCCACTCCCCGACGATCACCCCAGTCCCCGCGACCGCACCAACGCCAACGCCAATCCGACTGCCGCCCAAAGTCATACTGACCTCAGCGCCGCCGCCGAGGCGAGCCCACCGTCGTTCGCCAGCCGGCCCGCCGATGCCGCCGCAGCCAACCGCGGGGACGTCGCGCCGCTCCAGGTCGCGGCGTCCACCGCCGCCAAACAGATGTCGCCACCGCCCACCGCCGTCGCCCTCTCTGCGCCGAATTCCATTGCAGTACTCCATGTATCATCGACGCCAAGTCAGCCGCCCCCGGCCAACCCGATCGCGACGGTGGTCTCCAGCGTGCTGTCCGCCCTGGGCTTGGCCTCGACCGCGAGCACCACCGACGATTCGCCGCTTGCGCCGCCACCGATCGTGCAGGCCGTGCTCCAGCTGGTGCGGCGCGAGCTCGATCTCGTGATCCTCAACCTCAGTCTCACCCTCGATCCCACCAACCCCGCCCACTCGGTGGTGCCGACGAGTGCCATCCCGTCGGTCACTCCCGGGGTGCCCACCCCCGGCGACGAAGCCTCCACCGCGTACGGCGACATCGGCAAGTGGATGCTGCAGTCCAATGGGCAGATCTCGAACTACGGCGGGGTGCCGTTCGGTGGCAGAACCGTTCTCGAGCCGGTCAACGTCATCATCGTCGACCCGACGTCGTCGTCACCCGCCGAGGCCGCCTGGAAGCTCAACACGGCGATGTTCTGGTCCGGCTTCCCCGCTCAGCCCATCCACAGCACCGGCTTTCAGGGCTCCATCGACGACGTGACCTACGGGCAGCAACCCACCGGCCTGCTCGTCGGGTTCTCCGACGGCTTGTTCATCTTCCCCAACAATCACGGCCGCATCTTCGGCCCCGATCCGGTGGAGACCAGCACGGGCTACGTCTGGAGCGGCGCGTTCAGCACCGAAGCGTTCGTCCTCCACGGCCTGCTGCCCACGCACGGATACGTCTCGTCCAACGTCGCCCGCAATGCGCTCGCCCTGAGACTCATCGCCACCGGCCAGGCGACCTACGGCGGCGTGGTCCCGTTGAACAACTCCTACAACACCGCGACCACCACTACCGGCGACCACGACGGTTACGCGGTCGTGCTCATCCTGAAGTAGTCGCCGGGACGGACTGCGCGGCCTCGTCGCGTCGGGCCGCCGGAGCACTCAGGGTGCCTGCCTAGACTGGCTGCGTGCGATTCTCCGTATGGCCCTCGACAACCCAACCGTGGAGCGACGTTCTCGAACTCGCCCAGTTCGCCGACGACGGATTCTGGCATTCCGTCCACGTCGCGGATCACTTCATGTCCCCGGGAGACAACGCCGAAGAGGCGAGCGACTGGCTGGAAGCCACCGGCGTGCTGGCCGCGCTGGCCGTTGCGACGTCGAAGGTCCGGCTGTCCAACCTCGTGCTGTCCATGACGTTCCGGCACCCGGCGGTGCTGGCCAATCTGGTGTCCACGATCGATCACATCAGCGCAGGCCGGGTCACGCTCGGGATCGGCGCCGGCTGGCAGATCACCGAGCACGAACAGTACGGCCTGGCGCTCGGCGAACCTCGGGAGCGCGTCGACCGCTTCGCCGAGGGGCTGGCCGTCATCACCGGACTGCTGGCGAATCGGACCACGACGTTCGACGGCAACTACTACCAACTGAGCGACGCGCTCTGCGAGCCGAAGCCGGTGCAGTCCCCGGTGCCAATCCTGGTGGGTGGCACGGGTCCACGCATGCTGCGGCTGATCGCCCGCTACGCCCACCAGTGGAATCAGTGGTCGATGCCCGGCGAGTTCGGTGAGCGTTCGTCGGCGCTGGATGCAGCGTGCGAGAAGGAGGGCCGCGATCCAGCCACGATGTGGCGCTCAACGCAGGCGGTCGTGATGGTGACCGATTCAGCGGAGGCCGAGGCGAAGGCGAAGTCGGCCGCCGAGTCGATGCCCCAGCCCGCGATCTACGGGCCGCCCTCCCGCATCGCCGAGGCCGTCGCAACGTGGCGTGACGAAGGGGTCGACGAGGTGATCGTCCCGGACTTTGCGATGCCGAAGGGACCGCAGCGTCTCGACACCTACCGAGCGCTGGCCGAGGCGTTCACGCCGCTGGCGTGAGACCGCCTGCGCGTCGCCAGCGCCACGGCGAACAGCAGAACCGCGAGCTGCACACCGGCGATCAGCACCTGAGGGTGTAGCCCGAGGACGTAGGCCGACGGCACGTCGAACTCCGGGTCGAGCATCGAGGTGCCGGGGAACAGCAGCGCACCGAACATGCCGAGCCACGGCGTCGCCAGGATGGCCGCTGATGCGAGCAGATCGCCGTACCCGTCAGATCGCCTGCGCGACAACAAGATCAGGGCGATGACGGCAAGCAGCATGGACATCACGACGTACTGGGCGTCGTGGAACTTGGCGTGCGGCGGCCAGTTCGGGTTCAGGATGTGCTGTGCGGCACCCGAGCTGACGAAGTCGGCGATGAACGCACCCACCAGGGTGATCAGGGCGATGACGGCCACCAAAATGCGGTCCACGGTCCAGTGTCGAGCCGATTCCGGCATGTCGATCCTCCTGCCCTTCTGAGCGGATAAGGTTTGGAACATGTTGTACCGAATCTTTGGGACAGCTTGCCCCACAATTGTCGACTTGGCAACGCCGTGACGGATCGCGTCGATCCCCGGGTCGTCCGGAACCGAGCCGCCGCTCTCGTCGCAGCGCGTGACCTCTTGGTCGAGGAGGGCTGGGAAGCGGTAACCCACGTCGCGATCGCGACGCGCAGCGGCGTCGGACGCACCACCCTCTACCGCCACTGGCCGGACCCCGCCGCGATACTGCGCGACGTGGTGATCACCGAGATGGACGTCGTTGCGCCGCCGGCCACCGGCCACCTGCGCGACGACTTGATCGCCGCGATGGAGACGTATCGCCGGCTACTGCACGATCCCGTCTGGGAGCGTGTCATGCGGGTCAACATCGAACGTGCGACGGTGGATCCGACGTTCCGTCGCATCAAGGACTCGCTGTTCGACAGGGGCGTCGCGACCTACCGGGCGATCTTCGACGCGGCTCGCGCCTCCGGTGAGCTGACGACCGCCGTCGACGTTCCACGGGCGATGGATCGCTTGCTCGGCCCGCTGCTGTTCCGTCGAATGTTCGCGGGCGAGGACTTCGACGCCGACTACGTGGCCGAGGTCGTCGACGAATTCCTGGACCGCACCCAGCCCTGAACCCGGCGGCGATCGCCGCGGACGCCCACCAGAAAAAAGTGTCCGGTCGACCGCCAGTCGCTGCTCCTACCCGGTGAGTCGACCACATCAGAGGCCGCCCGCACCGGAATGGAGCCCACCATGAACACCACGCGCACCCACGCCGCCTTCGCCCTCGCCGTCGCGACCTGCACGACGGCACTCGTTCTGCTTCCCGCGTCGGGTATCGCGCAGGCGGCGCCCGGATACCTGCCCACCCCTCGGACCTGCGCTGGCTGCGTCGGCCTCGGCGGACCCGATACCTCAGTCGGCATCGGAAATCCGAATGACCTGCCGCAGATCAACGGATTCAATCCGCAGCCAGAACCGCCCCGCGTTGCGACCGCCAACTCGGGGCACTAGCAAAGGCCTGCACGGTCAGGGCATCGGCCACAGGGGAATTCGGCCTTGCCCCATTCGTGCCGAGCTGGTCCAATATCGGCACTACCCAAGTTCTGGGAAGCGTAGTCATGACCGCTGTACCCCACTGGGTCGTGGGCCCAGCCGACACCGACGCGGAACTTGCCCGTGCCGCCATGACAGGTGACCGTACGGCGTTCGCGGGGATCTACGACCGCTACGCGGACCGCCTCCACGACTTCTGCGTGGGGATGCTGCGCGACAGGGACGATGCCGCCGACTGCGTCCAGGACGTCTTCTGCACTGCGGCGACCCGGCTGCCGCAGCTGCGCGAACCCGACAAGCTGCGCCCGTGGCTCTACGCCGTCGCCCGCAACGAAGCGCTGCGCAGGCTGCGTGAGCGTCGCCGCGAAACACCCTCCGACGAAGTACCTGACATCGTGTCCAGTGAACCCGGCCCGGAAGGCCTGGCCGCCCGCAACGAACTCGCCGACTTGATCGCCGAGGCTGCTGGCGGGCTCTCCGACAGAGACCGCGCGGTCCTCGAACTGGCCTACCGCCACGGCCTCAACGGACCCGATCTCGCCGACGCCCTCGGCGTCAGCCATTCCACCGCCACCAAGATCGTCTACCGACTCCGCGAGACGATCAAGAACTCGCTGGGGGCACTACTGGTCTCGCGGCGCCTCCGAACCACCGGCACCGGATGCCCCGACCTCGCCGCGATCCTAGACGGGTGGGACGGACAGTTCACCGTCCTGATGCGCAAACGCATTGCCCGCCACGTCGAGACGTGCGCCACCTGCGATCGGGAACGGCACCAACTCGTCAGTCCCGCAGCGCTACTCGGCGGCGCGCCCATCTTCATCCCCGCCCCCGCGGCACTGCGGGAACGCACTCTCGATCAGATCCAGCTGACGCCGCTTCGGACCACGTCCGCTGACCCCCAGCCCGACGTCGATCGAACCGATCGGATTTCCGGCCGACGCCGACGCCGGATGGCGGTGATGGCCGCCCTCTTCGCAGGGACCGTCGTCGCGGCGCTCGGGCTGACCATCGCCTGGCAGCATCAGCCCGACGAGCACGTCGTCCCGGCCGACTCGACCGAAACCGCGACACAACCCGCCTCCGCGACACCAAGCGCCACGCCCGGCAATCCGGTCCCCGAGCCGCCGCTCGCACCGACGGAATCGACCACGCCCACCGCGACGGCACCTCCGGAGGTGCTGGCTCCACCGGTGCCGAGCACGACGCACGACGTGCCCACACCGCAGCTGGCGGAACCGAATCCGCCCGTGTCCGAACCACCCGCCGCTCCGCCCCCCTCGGAGCCGATCCGGCCCACCCCGCGGACCCGCGACACGTCCTCCCCACCCACTACCACTCGGCCGACGGGACTGTTCCCAGTGCCGACCGCAGGCTCGCCTGGTCCCACCCGAGCGGTGATCACCCCCACGCGCAGAGCGAACAATCCGGCTCCTGCCAACCCGTCTCGGCGGTCGACGGGGGATTCCGGTTCGTCGCGCTGAGGCGAGCAGACGCTTTCACTGCCCGAAAAGTGTCCGCGGACAGCAAATTTCATCTCTTACCTGGTGGACGCGGCCGATCGCCGCCGCGATCATTCACTGAAGAAGGGAAGCTCAATGGCCGCAGTCAGCTTCGACCACATCGGCTACATCACCTCGATCACACCTGGCACCACGCACCACGTCTGGTGGAACAGCGCAGCAGCACAACGAGTCTGGGCGTTCAGCGTGGACGCGATGATCGCGAAGAAGATCCCCCCACCGGCACCTGGGGCGAGTGCCCGTGTGGAGATCACGCACGTCGAATATCGCGAGGTCTTCCACGGCCCCAACAACCTGGAGAAGGAGATCCACTGGTGGATCAAGAACACCGGAACCATCGACGCCAACTACGCCATCCACATGGCCACGATCGCGGAATGAGGAGACACCATGAAGATTCTGGTGCTGACGAACGAGGACGGGGACGTCCAATCGGTGGCCGTGCCGAACCCAACGCTGCCCGGTCGACTGCACGTCGAGGTCGACGGTGGGGCGGCGGCTCGCGAGCTCGACGTCGACGACACCGAGATCCAGCGCGATGACCTGCTCGGCCACCGGGGCGCACAGGCGCTGGAGCGGGCGCTTCAGAAGCTGCGCAAACTCGTCTCGTAGCGCGTCGGGGCCATCCCGCGAGAACGTCGTCAGGAGCCACCAACGGGCCCACCCGCCCGACTATCCTGACGGCGATGCCCGAACTCACCAGGGGCGCCAACGCGCCCGTACCCACCGCAGAGTTGACCGTCGAGGTGACCTGGCAGGCCGTCGCGGGAATGGACGTCGACGCCAGCGCCCTCCTGCTCACCCCGAACGGCAAGGTGCGCAACGACAGTGACTTCGTGTTCTACAACCAGCCCGCGTCGCCGGAGGGTTCGGTCCGCCACTCGGGGGCGCTGCCGGGCGGGGGCGACCGCCTGGTCGTGAACGCGGCCGACGTCCCCGAATCCATCGATCGCATCGCCTTCGTGGCGTCCATCCACGATGGCGCGACCAAGGGCCAGGCCTTCGCCCAGCTTCGCGGCCTCAACATCGCGGTGACCTCCGGTGGCTCGCCGGTGGCCAGCTATCCCATCTCGGGGCTGAGCACCGAGACCGGTCTGATCTTCGGCGAGCTGTACCGAAGGCAGGGGGCGTGGAAGTTCCGCGCCGTCGGTCAGGGCTATGACTCCGGATTAGCGGGGATTGCAAGCGAATTCGGCATCTCGATCGACGACGCCCCGGCACCGCCACCCATCGTCGACCCGAACGAGCAGCGTCAGATCGACCTGCGCAAGACGGTCTCGCAGTCGTCGCCGGTACTGCTCAAGAAGTTCGACGCCGCCACGGTGTCACTGGAGAAGCGGGGACTGTCCGGCGAGCGCGCCGAGGTCGTGCTGGTGCTCGACGTCTCGGGCTCGTCCCGCCCGCTGTTCCACGACGGCAGCTACCAGGAACTCATCGACCGCTTCCTCGCCGTTGCGCTGCTCTTCGACGACAACGGCACCATCGAGACGTACCTCTTCGACCATCGCGTGCAGGACGGTGAGCCCGTCACCCTCGACAAACGGGAGGGCTGGACCGACCGGGCCACCAACCGCAAGGGCATCTGGGGGATGACGAAGTACGCGCCGCCGATCGAGCAGATCGCGGCTCGACTGTCCCGAGGAGCTCCGCTGCCCACCTACGTCGCCTTCGTCACCGACGGCGGCAACAGCGATCGGCGGGCCGCAACCGCCGCCGTGCGCGCCGCATCGGGTAAGCCGATGTTCATCCAGTTCATGGCCATCGGTGACGAGGACGACTTTCCCTTTCTGCAGAAACTCGACGAACTCACCGGCCGCGAAGTCGACAACGCCGGGTTCTTCGCCGTCCGGGACGTGATGGGCCTCGGTGACGAGGAGTTCTACGACAAGGTCATGGTCGAGTTCCCGGCCTGGCTGAACGCCGCCCGCCGCGCAGGGATCGTCGGTGCCCCGGGTTGATCAAATCGGCGTTCGCCGGGCCAACCCCTCGCCCACCGCCCACAATGGGCACATGGTGGGGGGCACACACCTCAAGGGGGCGTACCGAGGCGCCGGGGCGGTAGCGGCGCTACTGCTGGTCGGCCTGTCCACCTCCGTTGTCTCACCGCCGCGGGCGTGCGCGTGCTCCTGCGCTCCGGTCGAGATCTCACCGGAGGAGACGCTGCTCTCGTTCGACGCCGTCTTCGTCGGCGTCCCCACCAGTGTCGAGACAAGGGGCATGGACGACGCGTACGAGATCGAGGTGTCCGAGGTCTACACGGGCGACGTCGGCGCCGTCGTGACGTTGACGACGCCGTCCGAGACCGCCGCCTGCGGGGTGTCCCTCGAGCTCGGCGAGGAGGACGTGTTCGCGGTGACGGCGAGCTATTCCGAGCCCGCGACGTTCCGGACGGCCACGTGTTCGCGATTCGCCGTCGGCCGCTTCGACGTCCGCAAGGTCGCCGAGGAGGTCTTCGGCGCCGCCACGCCCCCGGTCGTCACGACACCCACCGCGACCGTTGCCGCCGACGAGGTTTCGCGCAGCGCCAGCGGCGCCGTCATCGCGGGTGCCGCGGTGTTCACCGTCGTCGCGGGCACCGCAGTCCTGATCCTCGCGTTGCGACGGCGCCGCACCTAACCCGGCAGGCGCTCAGCCGTCATCGCCGCCGGCGTCCGGCGGGGTGGGGTTCGGCGGGGTTTGGGTCGGAGGGACGGTCACCGTCTGGGTCACGGTGCTGGTGCTCGTGCTGGTGCTCGGCGGAACCGTCGTCGTGGTCGTAGTCGTAGTCGTCGTGGTGGTGGTCGGCGAGGTCGTGGTGGTCGTCGACGACGAGGACCCGGTCTCGCTGGTAGTGCTCGCAGGCGCGGTCTGCGTGACGGTTTCGGTGCCACCGGTCTGTGCGGGTGCGTTGGATTCGGTCGAGGCACCGGACGTCTCCGACGACGACGTGGAGGACGAAGTGGTCGTCGTCGTGGACCCGTCGCCGCTAGTGAGCGACACGATGGCGTAAACGATGAGCGCGATCAGCAAGACGCCGACGGCACCCAGCCCGACGAGGCCCGCAGGCTTGCGGTACCAGGGGGTCGGCGGCTCGGGGGGCGGCTCCTGGCCGTAGCCGGGTTGGCCGTACTGGTCCGGCGCCCCGTAACTGGATTCGCCGTAGTTCTCCGCCCCGTAGTTGTAGTGCGAGGTCGCCTCGCTGTACGCGGTGGGCTCGCTGCGGGGATAGCTGCCGTACTGCGTCGGCTCGCTGTCGGAGTAGTACGGGTCGTCTTGGGGTCCGTCGGGACCGTCGTTGCGCGCCACGGTCGTCGATGGTAACGACGTCGGCGGCCACTTCGGCAGGCGGCGCACCGCGCGCCCCCGGTTGGCGTGCTCGCCGACCGCGGGTTGGCGTGCTCGCCGACCGCGGCGATACCCGGACACACCGGCCGCGACGGGGTCGCATGCTGCTCGCTCATCAGCCGCGCCGCGCGCGATGCCCCAAAATCGCACATCTCCGAAAGTTTTTTCACGAGTTTCCGCGACATCCGGCTCGGACACCTGTCCGCAACCTTCGGCCAACCGCCTGCGGCCATGTCAATTTTCCTGCCGAACCCCCCGATAGCAGGAAGAATTCCTGTTTCTGGGAATGGGCTGTTGGCCGCGGTGCCGCGATTACAGCAACCGCCGACGCGCCCGCTCTGCGTGGGCGACATCCTGGGAATTCGCAGGTAGAGGGATTGCCGTGAGACGACCATTTCTGAAACCCCGAGTTGCCATCGGCTGTATTTCCCCAAAAGATGCAATGGCACCCCGGCTGGAGGCGTACAGGTAGTGCACACCGTCGGGACGAGAAACCAAGGGGATTAGATGAGCAAGATGCGCAAGGCGGTGACCGTCGGCGTCGTGGCCGTGATGGCCGCATTCGGCGTTGCCGCATGTGGCGGCGACTCGGGAAGCAGCTCGAGCGGAAGCAGTGGCAGTGGCGGGAGCGGCGGCAGTAGCGGCGGCGAGATCAACGTGACGATGACGTCGTTCCCCGACTACATCGACCCGCAGCTGTCCTACACCGTCGAAGGCTGGGAGACGCTGTACAACGTCTACACCCCGCTGCTGACCTACAAGCACGCCAAGGGCGAGGAGGGTGCCGACATCGTGCCCGGCCTGGCCGAGGCCCTGCCCGACGTCTCCCCCGACGGCAAGATCTACAAGCTCAAGCTGCGGTCCAACATGAAGTACTCGGACGGCACCCCCATCAAGGCGTCCGACTTCACCTACGCCATCCAGCGTCTGTTCAAGGCCAACTCCGGCGGCTCGGTGTTCTACGAGACCATCGTCGGCGCCAAGGAGTACGCCGACGGTTCGGCCCCGACGATCAGCGGCATCGTCACCGACGACGCCACCGGCGACATCACCATCACGCTGACCGAACCCAACGGCACGTTCGACAGCCTGCTCGGTCTGATGTTCGCCGCGCCCGTCCCGCCGACCACTCCGCTGGACAAGGACGCCACCAACAGCCCGCCGGCCTCCAGCGGCCCGTACATGATCTCCCAGGTGCAGGCGCCCCAGACGCTGACGATGGAGCGCAACCCGAACTTCAAGACCGTCAAGGACGCCGGCGCAACCGACGTCGCCGACGGCAACGTCGACAAGATCATCGTGACCCAGAACAAGAGCAACACCGCGCAGGTCACCGACATCGAGCAGAACCGCGTCGACTACATGTCCGATCCGCCGGACGCGGACCGGCTCGCAGAGGTCAGGTCGCGCTTCGGTGATCGGTTCCGCATGGAGGATTCGATCAACACCTACTACTTCTGGATGAACAACGAGAAGGCGCCGTTCAACGACCTCAAGGTCCGCCAGGCGATCAACTACGCGATCGACCCCGAGGCGCTGAACCGCGTGTTCGGTGGGCGACTGCACGCCTCGCAGCAGATCCTGCCGCCCGGCATGCCGGGATACGAGGAGTTCAAGCTCTACCCGGGTCCCGACCTGAACAAGGCCAAGCAGCTGATCGCCGAGGCCAACCCGGCCGACAAGGACATCACGGTGTGGACCGACGACGAGCCCGACCGCAAGCGAATCGGCGAGTACTACCACGACGTGCTGTCCCAGCTGGGCTTCAACGCCACGCTGAAGGTGATCTCCGGCGACGTCTACTGGGCCACCATCGGCAACCAGTCGACGCCCGACCTCGACACCGGCTTCGCGGACTGGTTCCAGGACTTCCCGCACCCGGACGACTTCTTCCGTCCGCTGCTCAACGGCGCCAGCATCCTGCCCACCAACGGCAACAACTACTCGCGGGCCCGTTTCCCCGACCTCGACGCCAAGATGAACGAGCTGCGCACCAAGCAGCTCACCGATCCGGGCGTGAAGGAGCAGTACGCGGCGCTCGACAAGGCCTACATGGAGCAGGCTGCGTGGGCGCCGTACGGCAACGAGGAGTTCACGACCTTCCTCTCTGAGCGCATGGACTTCGACAAGAGCTACCGCCACGTGCTGTTCGCCCAGGACTTCACCTCGTTCGCCATCAAGTAATGGCTGCTCCCTTCACCGAGGTGGAGGTGGCGGACGAGCCGCCACTTCCCACCGGAGTTCCCGCGGCCCGGATCCAGGGGCGTAGCCCCTGGTATCTGGCCGGGCTTCGGATGCGACGCAACAAGGTGGCGCTGGCGTTCGGCGTGCTGTTCATCGCGATCGTGGTGCTGTGCCTGGCCGCCCCGCTGTGGGCCGACCACGTGGCCCATACGACGCCGGACGCCAACCACATCACCGACAAGATCGAGATCGACGGCCAGCAGGTCGACATCGTGGCGCCGGACGGCACGCCGATCGGGCCGGGCCTGCGTGGCCAATACCTGCTGGGTGCCGACCAGAACGGCCGCGACGTGATGGTGCGCCTGCTCTACGGCGGACGCACGTCACTGTTCATCGGCGTGGTCTCGGCAGCGATCACCACCGTCGTGGCAGTCGTGGTCGGCCTGCTGTGCGGTTACTACCGCGGCTGGATCGACGCCGTGCTCTCCCGGGCGATGGACGTCGTCTGGGCGTTCCCGGTGCTGCTGCTCGGCATTGCGTTGGGCACGGCGCTGGCGGTGGGCGGGCTGAACGTCGGCGTCACCACCATCGCGGGTGACTCGCTGTGGATCCCGATCCTCATCATCGGACTGGTGTACGTGCCGTACATGGCGAGACCCATTCGGGGCGAGATCCTGGCGCTGCGGGAGAAGGAATTCATCGAGGCCGCGGTCGCCCAGGGCAAGGGCCCGCTGCGCATCATGATCAGCGAGCTGCTGCCCAACGTGGTGTCGACCATCATCGTGTTCTTCACCCTCAACATCGCCAACGACATGCTGCTGGAGTCGGCACTGTCCTTCCTGGGGGCAGGCGTCCGGCCCCCCAGCGCGTCATGGGGCACGATGATCGCCGACGGCTACCAAACCATCTACACCGCACCGCACCTGACCATCATTCCCGGCCTCATGGTCGTGCTGACCGTGTTGTCGCTCAACGTCTTTGGCGACGGTCTGCGCGATGCACTCGATCCGCGCGCCAAGATCCGACTGGAGCACTAGCGCCATGTTTCGCTTCGTAGCCCGGCGTGTCGCCGGGATGGTCGCCGTGCTGTTCGCCATCTCGGTGATCGTATTCTTGATCTTCAACGTCATCCCCAACTCGAACCCCGCCATCCGGATCGCGGGCAAGAACGCCAATCCCGAGCTGATCGCCAGGGTGAGTGCAGATCTCGGTCTCGATCAACCGCTGCCGATTCAATATCTGACCCTGATGAGGAAGATCTTCACGGGCCAGCTGACCTCCTACGCGAGCTCGCAGAACGTCACCGAGCAGATCTGGCGGGGACTGCCCGCAACACTGTCGCTGACGATCGGTGCTGCGGTGTTGTGGATGGTGTTGGCGGTGGTGTTCGGCTACACCAGCGCCATCCACTCGGGCAAGTTCACCGACCGGGCACTGACGATCCTTTCGCTGGTGGGCATTTCGATGCCGGTGTTCTGGCTGGCCGCGATCCTGCTGTACTTCTTCACGTACAAGATCGAGCTGTTCCCCACCAGCAGCTACATCCCACTCACCGACGACCCGTTCCGATGGGCGTCGCACCTGATCCTGCCGTGGTTGACGCTCGCCGTGCTCTACGTCGGCTTCTACAGCCGGGTGCTGCGGTCCAACATGCTCGACGTGATGAACGAGGACTACGTGCGCACCGCACGGGCCAAGGGCGTTCCCGAGCGGCAGGTCCGCATCCGGCATGTGTTGCGCAACTCGATGATTCCGATCGTCACGCTGTTCGGGCTGGACTTCGGCGCGGTGGTCGGCGGCGGCGCGATCCTCACCGAGACGGTGTTCAACATCAACGGCGTCGGGCTCTACGCGGGTCGAGCCATCGGCAGCCTCGACCTGCCACCGCTCATGGGCGTGACGATGTTCGGCGCCTTCTTCATCGTGTTCTTCAATACGGTCGTCGACATCCTCTACGCGTTCCTCGACCCACGCATCAGGCTCGGAGAGGCGGCGCCCGCATGATCTTGTCCGTTGAGGACCTACGGGTCTCCTTTGCCACCGACGGTGGCGTGGTCCGCGCCGTCGACGGCGTGTCGTTCGAGCTCGACAAGGGCGAGATCCTGGCCATCGTCGGCGAATCCGGCTCCGGAAAGAGCGTCACCGCACAGACGGTCCTCGGCCTCACGCGGGCACCGAACGCCACCATCGAAGGCGCCGTCCGCTTCGACGGCCGCGACCTCACCGAACTCGACGACAAGGAACTGCGCGCGGTGCGCGGCGAACGGATCGCGATGATCTTCCAGGATCCGATGACGTCGCTCAATCCGGTGTACCGCGTCGGCGATCAGATCGCCGAGATGATCCGGGCGCATCGCGACGTGTCCAAGCGCGAGGCCAGGGCACAGGCCGTCGAGCTGCTCAAGTCGGTCGGCATCCCGAATCCCGAACGCCGCGTTCACCATTACCCGCACGAGTTCTCCGGCGGCATGCGTCAACGGGTGATGATCGCGATGGCACTGGCCTTGGATCCCGACGTGCTGATCGCCGACGAGCCGACTACGGCGCTCGACGTCACGGTGCAGGCCCAGATCCTGCGTCTGCTCGACACGCTCAACCGGGAGAGGGGACTGGCTGTCGTGCTGATCACCCACGACCTCGGCGTGGTGGCCGAGATCGCCGACCGCGTCGCGGTCATGTACGCGGGCCAGATCGTCGAGGACGCGTCGCTCGAGGACGCGTTCTACGACCCCCAGCATCCGTACACGTGGGGGCTTCTCGGGTCGATCGCACGCCTCGACGAGGACCGTCCCGCCCGACTGGCACAGATCGCGGGGCAGCCGCCATCGCTGCTGTCCCCGCCGACGGGTTGCCGGTTTGCGGCCCGCTGCCCGCACGAGTTCGACAAGTGCTCCGAACCGCCGCCCCTTGACGGCGACAGGTGCTGGCTCAGCCCCGAGGACAAGCGGCGGCTGCGCGAGGTCGACGGTCGCATCGGTCTTCGCGCACCGGTGGCCGTCGGCGGGCCGATGAATCAGGCGGACGCGTCGTGACCGCCCCGCTCCTCGAAGTGACCGACCTGGTCAAGCACTTCCCCATCAAGTCGGGGATCATCGTCGACCGCGAGGTCGGCCGAGTGAAGGCCGTCGACGGGGTGAGCCTCACCATCAACGAAGGTGAGACACTCGGCCTTGTCGGTGAATCTGGTTGCGGCAAGTCCACTTTGAGCAGAACGATCTTGCAGCTCACCACACCGACGTCGGGTTCGGTCAAGTTCCAGGGCGAGGAACTCGTCGGCCGGTCACGGCGGGGCATGCGACCACTGCGTCGCCAGATGCAGATGATCTTCCAGGATCCCTACGCGTCACTGAACCCCAGGAAGCGCATCGGCCAAATCATCGGTGAGCCCATGGAGTTGCATGGGATCGCGTCGGGTCGCGACGTCAGCTCTCGGGTCCGCGATCTGCTCGACCGCGTTGGCTTGCAGGCCGAGCATGCCGAGCGCTACCCGCACGAATTCTCCGGGGGTCAACGCCAACGCATCGGCATCGCCCGCGCACTCGCGCTGAAGCCCAAGCTCATCGTCGCCGACGAACCCGTCTCGGCGCTCGACGTCTCGGTGCAGGCGCAGATCATCAACCTGCTGGAGGACCTGCAGGCCGAGCTCGGGTTGGCGTATCTGTTCGTCGCGCACGACCTCGGTGTGGTGCGCCACGTCTCGGATCGCGTCGCGGTGATGTACCTGGGCCGGATCGTCGAGATGTCCAGTGCGAGCTCACTTTACGAGCGGCCGCTGCATCCCTACTCGAACGCGTTGCTGTCGGCGGTGCCCATCCCCGACCCCACGCTCAACGCCCAGCGTGAGCGGATCGTGCTCGAGGGCGACGTGCCAAGCCCCATCGATCCCCCGTCGGGCTGTCACTTCCACACCCGCTGTCCGTGGACGACGCACGTGTGCGACACCGACGATCCGGAGTTGGAGGAGCTGGAGGCCGGCCACGTCGCGGCGTGCCACCACCCCCGCAATCTGGCGTCCTGACGGCTCTCAGTACGGGAACTGCGGCTGCTGCTGGTATCCGGGCACCTGCGGGTACTGGGGGTACTGCGGGTACTGCGGGTATTGCGGCGTCGAGTACGACGGTGTCGACGGCACCTGAATCGGGATCGGCACGGGGACGAACGGGACGGTGATGTAGCTCGTCGTCATCGCTGGGTTCGTCGTCGTCGCCGTCGTGGTGGTCGCCGTCGTTGTCGCCGTCGTCGACGGCGTCGTGGTGGTAGGTGTCGTCGTAGTCGTCGTGGTGGTCTCTTGCGTCGTGGTGGTCGTGGTGGTCACCGGACGTTCGACGGTCACGGTCTGGGTCGGCGGTGGCGGAGGAGGCGGCGCCTGGGTCACGGTGACGATGTTCTGCGGCGGCGGCTCGCTGACCGGAAGCGGCGCCTCGACACTCGGTGGTGGCGGCGGCGGTTCGAGGCTCGGCGGCGGCGGAAGCGGGGCACTCGTCGCGGTCACCGGTGCGGTGCTCGGGGCCGGTCCAGTCTCGTCGGTCGCGCTCGTCAGGGCGACGGCCACCCCGCCGACGGCCACCACGGCGATGACAACGGCCACGCCGAATGCCAGCTGTGGCAACCGTTGCCATGGGCGCGGCTCGTCGTCGACCCGCGGGTGGTACTGCGCGACCGCTCTGGTGGTGCTGGTGTCGTAGACGTCCCCGTAGGAATCGACGTACGGATCTTCACCCACGTAGGGCGTCGGTTCTCCTGCGGTGTCGTCATCCTGCGACCACGCCAGCGCCCGGAACGTCGCCGAACCCGGCGCGGCCTCGGCGGCCTCGGTGATCAGCGGGATCGGCGCCATCCCGGTCTTGGCGTCGGCATCGGCCCCATACGCGGCGAACAATGCGGCACCGACTGCGGCGTCGAGCGCGGGGTGCGCAGTGGTGACGAACTGTGCCGAGGCGCGTTCCGACAGCTTGCTGGTCACCAACGGAATGCGCGCCCCACCTCCGACGGCGACGATGGCCGACACGTCGGCGGCGGCAATTCTGTTGCGCAACAACGATTCATCGAGTTCGGCCAGCACCTCGGCGAGGGGCTCCGCCATCAACGCGTCGAGTTCGTCGCGAGTGATCTGCACCGTCGACCGCTGTCCTGGCAGGTCGATTTCGATGTCTGCGGTGGACGCCTCGGAAAGCTGTTCCTTGGCGCGCGTGCACCCGTCGCGGAGTGCGGTCAACGACCCGACCGCAGCGGTTCCTGCGGGATCGGCCTCCCCGGAGGTCGCGTCGAGCACGTGGGCCAGCAGCGCGGCATCGATCTGGTCGCCGGCGAACTCGGTCAACCGGGTGGTCTCGATCGGTTCGAAGCTGGCTGCGGCGTCGGCGAGCGTGATGCTGGTGCCGCCGCCGCCGAAGTCGAGGAGCGCCACGACGCCGCGAACCGGCAGGCCGGGGTTGGCGCCGAGCGCATGCAACGACGCGACCGCGTCGGACACGAGTCGCACCGGGGTGCCGTTGGGAGCAAGCCCGGGCTTGGTCCGCATGGCGTCGCGCAGTGCGCGAAGCGTGGCGCCCGTCCAGTGCGCGGGTACCGCGATGGCGACTTGCGCCTCGACGTCGGCGCCCGCCGAGGTGACCATCTCGTCGAGCGCTTGGACCATCAGGGCGTCGGCGCCGTAGGTCGCTCCGTCCGCTGCGACGAGTGGGACGGGGTCCCCGACTCGCTCGACGAACCCACTGAGCACCTGGCCGGAAATCGGCAGCACGGATCGCCGGATCACTGGCGGACTGCCTACCCGAGCTGCGACCAGATTGGTCGTCCCGATCGACAACCCCAACGGGTCGCTCATAACGCCACATACGATAACCCGGCGCAGGCCGTGCGGCCGTCAGACACTCCGACGACGGTGCCGTCCGAACAGCGTTCTCCCAGCTAGGTTTTGGCCTTCACAGATTTGCGCAGCAGCGCAGAACCGGCGGCTCCCAGCACGATCAGTGCGATCCCCGCGACGTCGGGGATGGCGTCGGAAACCCAGCCCACGATCCCCGTCACCAGGATGAACGGCGGTATCCAGTCGACGAGGGAGAGCAATGAGCGCGGTGGTTCGGTCGTCTCCCCGATCGACTGCGCGAACTTAGCCCCGGCGTAGTCCGGATAGAACTCGGTGAATTGGACGGCGAACAGCACGGCGGCGATCGGAAGGATCCACGCGGTCCAGAACTCGCCGCCGGGCCACACCGTGTCACCGAGCGCACCCATGATCGCCGAGAAGGTGAACGCTGCCGCCCACGCCGCCGAAATCGCGTAGTTGATGCGCTTGAACAGCGGCGATTCCCAGTGCTCGGACGGCGTGGTGTCCTTCGCGTAGGCGATGGTGAACGGCTTGCGCAGCAGCAACCCGACGATCGCGAACAACGCCAGCGCCACGTTGCTGACCTCACCGGCCCACGTCTCGAGCCAACCGATCACCCCGTCGGAGGCGAACAACCCCAGGGCGGCGAGCACGGCGAAGAACACCGCACCGAACACCTCGAGCGCATGGATGGGGACCCCACGGCGCCACCCGACCCACAGCGTGATCAACGTCAGGCCCAGCGCTGCCGACGCCGCTTCCTCGAACCGCCCCGGCCCCGAGACGATCGACAGGAGCACCCACGGCGCAATGCCCGCCAACGGCGATTTGACGTACCCGTCAACGAAACTCATGGCGAGACTCTATGCCAGCAACCACCTCTGTGTTGCAATGTCGGCATGGGTGACATCGAAGAGATTCAACGGGTCAAGTACCGGTATCTGCGCGCGCTCGACACCAAGCACTGGGACGAGTTCGCCGACACCCTCACCGAGGACGTGATCGGCGACTACGGCGAATCCCTCGGCGAGACGCACCACTTCACCGATCGGGCCACCCTCGTCGAATTCATGCGCACCTCCATGCCCGCCGACGTCATCACCGACCACCGGGTGACGCACCCCGAGATCGAGGTCGACGGCGACGAGGCGACCGCCATCTGGTACCTGCAGGACAAGGTGATCGTCCCGAAGTTCGACTTCATGTTGATCGGCGCGGGGTTCTATCGCGACCGCTACCGGCGCACCGCCGACGGCTGGAAGATCAGCGTCACCGGTTACGACCGCACCTACGATGCGTCCTTCTCCACCAAGGCACTCGACTTCAACGTGAAAGCCGGTCGCGCGGTAGCTCTTTGATCACTTGGAGACGGCGATCAGCGCGCCGGGTCGCAGCCACTTCATGATCGACACCAACGTGT
>NZ_JBEVLO010000018.1:0-13374 GCF_040509115.1 Mycobacterium sp.
CGCCATCTTGCGACGGAGGTGTTCTACCTGTTCAGCGCGATTCAGGGGACGTTGATTCACACCAATCACCGCTGTCACGTCAACACCTTCTGCACCATCAGACTCGTCTCGCATTCGAAAGTATGTTCGATACGACGAGTAAACACTCGCCCTCCGACACCGTCAAGCGGATGGGGCTACGACAGAGACCACCGAATACGCCGCCAGCGGAATGCCTGTGCGGCCATTCAGGCAGTGCTATAGAGTGCGGTCACCAGAACCCACTTCGGGATGGGGCTGGTGCACGCCAAGGGCAGAGTCACGTTGCTAGTCACGTACTAGTCACATGCCAAGGGAGTGCGGAATCCTCAGCGATTCGCCGAAGACCATGTGTTCGCTACTCGGGGATTATTAAGGACAGCATCATGAGGTCAAATCGTCTGGCTCGCCGTATTGCGGCAGCTGCGGGCGGTGCTGCAATCATCGCGATGGTCGGATTGACCGCCGCGTGCGGAAGCAGCGAGGAAAAGGCTCCGGAAACGTCGACCACCACGACGACCACGGCACCGTCGTCGTCGGCTCCGGAGGTCACGCCGACCGAGAAGTCGATCAACCCCACGGGCGGCAACCTGTTCACGCCTCCAATCACCGCGCCGCCCGCGCCGACGGCCATTCCTGGCGACAACTAGTATCCCGCGGTCTCGAGAAACCTTCGCGAGACCGTCTTACGACGACACCACCATGCAGTCACCACACGTGACAGCACATAGCCGGCACGCTCGCAGCTGGCCGTGGTTGGTCGCCGTCGTCATGGTTGGGGTTCTGGCGCTCGCCTCGGATCTTCGGATCACGCCGGGCGCCAGAACACCCAACGTCATCGACGGTCCGTTCGCGTCATTGCTCGACTCCTCCACCGACCTCGGTCCGGCGCGTGGAGACCACGTTCAGCTCACTGCGATGCTGACCCAGCAGCACCGTCCCGACGCGCTGATCGGTTGGGCGGGGCAGCATCAGCTCACGGTGAATTGGCGGAGTGGTGATGGTTGGGCCATCGTCGAGGGCACCCCCGATGACGTGGCAGGCGCATTCGGCGTCGAGGTGCACGACTACCGCGGCATGAAGGGCCAGGAGTTCTACGCCTCGCCCCAACAGCCACAGGTTCCCCCCGCACTGCGTACCGAGGTGACGCAGATGGGCCGAATCCTCAGCTACACACCGCATCACGAGTCTCTGCCGCGCGACATTCCACTGGAGGTCCCGGACCGCGGGTTGACCCCGACCGCCTTGCTGAACACCTACAACGCGGCGGGACTGGCGCGGGACGGCTTCACCGGCAAGGGCACCACGATCGTCATCTTCGCGTTCAACGGCTTCGGCCAGGACGACCTCGACATGTTCTCAACGCAATTCGGGCTGCCACAGTTCACCCCCACCGTCGTCGGCGACCAACTGCCCGAGCCCTACGGCGAAACGACGATGGACCTCGAAGTGGCCCACGCGATTGCGCCCGACGCGCAGAAGGTCGTCGTCAACGCCAGGCCAACCGTGGAGGGCGACGGCGCCTTTCAGAAGATCGGCCAGATGCTCGAGGACACCGATCGCCAGTTCCCCGGCGCGATCTGGAGCTTCTCGATCGGCTGGGGCTGCGACAAACTGCTCACCGCAGCCGATCTCGCACCGGTTCGGTCGGCACTGGCCAGAGCGCACGAGAACGGTACGACCGCGTTCAACGCCAGCGGCGACCTGGCCGGTCTGGAATGCAAGGGCGGCGACGACTGGGACTCCCCACCGGGCCCGTCCGACGTCGGATTGGACTCCATCGCCTCGCTTCCCGAGATGACCGGCGTCGGCGGCACCACGCTGTCCACCGATGCCGACGGTGGATGGCTGGCCGAACAGGCATGGTTCGACGTTCCCCTCTCCCAGGGCACCGGCGGAGGCGTCTCGTCGCTGTTCGACATACCACCGTGGCAGCGCGAGGCGGCCAATCAAATTGATCCGCAACGGAATACGGGTAAGCGGATGACTCCCGACATCTCCGCGGTCGCCGACCCGTTCACCGGGGTGAAGATCGTCCTCAATCAGCAGACCGTGGTCGGTGGCGGAACGTCGCAGTCCGCACCGATCTGGGCCGGCCTGACTGCGATCATGACTCAGTTCCTGATTACCAACGGCGGCAGCGCAATCGGCGACATCAACCCCTTGCTATACCGCATTGCCCAGGGCGCACCGCTGCCCGCGTTCCGCGACGTGACGCTCGGTGGCAACGCGGTCGACACCGCGGGTCCCGGTTACGACCTGGTCAGCGGTCTCGGCACGCCCGACGTCGACAACCTCGCCCGCAACCTCCTCGTCCTGCAGAGGGCCCTCCCATGAGCACAGAATCCCAATCCAGCGACGGCACACCAGGCACCGTCGAGTGCCAGGTCTGCCAGACCGACGTTCCAGAGGGCGAGTTCTGCGGCCTCTGCGGCGTGCACCTCAAGGAGCACAAGGCCAACGGTCCCGAGTGGCTGCGCATCCGGGCATACAGCGCCTCGTCCGGTGAACACCTGCTCCGACCGAACCTCGTCAGTTCGCTGTTCCCCCACCTGTCGGCCGGCTCGCGTCTGCCGTTCCTACTCGGACTCGGGTTGATCCTCACGGCCCTCGTCGCGGCCACCGTGTTCCGCCTGCCCGCCGCACTGGTCACCGTCGCCGCGCTCGGCCTGCCGTTCTTGTTCCTGATCTATCTGCAGGAGTCCGACGTTCACAAGGACATCCCGACGGGCACCCTGGTGGCCACGGCGGCCCTTGGCATCGGGCTCGGCGTCGGGTGGGTCCTGCTCACGGGGGCGGTCGTCGCGCAGGCCTACGACGTCGGACTGGGGGCGGGCATCGCCGGGTTCCGGATCCTTCGCGATGGGCTGGCAGTACCCATCGGCGGGATGATCCTGATGCTAGTGCCCGCCGTCGTGGTGCGCCTCTTCCGGCGGGGATCCCGAGAATCCCTCGAAGGCTTCGCAATTGGCGCGCTCGGCGCCTTGATGTTCACGGCTGCGGCGCAGATGACCCGACTGGCTCCGCAGTTCTCCGGTGGCATGGTGGCGCGTGGCAGGCCGATGCAGGGGTTGTTCGTCGAGGCAGGCATCCGCGGCATCGCCGTGCCGCTGACCGCTGCCGCGGTGGGCGGTCTGATCGGTGCCGCACTGTGGTTCACCCGCCCCGAGAACAAGAAGCATCAGCACCGCAACTACATTCGCATCGCCCTGGCGGTCTTCGCCATCGCGGTGATGACGATGTATGCCGTGCTGGGACTCGTCGACGTCGCGCGCTTCCCTCAGACCGTGCAACTCACGCTGCATCTAGTGGTCGCACTCGCGGCCGTCCTGGCGCTACGGGTGGGGCTGCACCTCGCGCTGCTCCACGAGGAGCACGACGAGATCCTCTCCGATGAGCCGTTGCTGTGTCCGCAGTGCGGCCACGTGGTGCCCGACATGGCCTTCTGCCCGCACTGCGGCGCCGCCACCAGGGCGTCCTCCCGATCTTCTCGGAGGGAGCGGCGGGACGTCCGACCGGTCCGCACCGATGCGAGCCCTGACCCGGGGGCCGACGGAACATGACCACCCTCGCTCCCGGCTACTCCACCCTCGCAGGCACCTACGTCACGCCGGCCCCCCGCAAGACCTCGCACCGCCACCTGCTCGTCGTATGGGTGGCCGCCATCGGCGTCGTCGCGGCGGGCCTCGTCGCCCTCTCGGGTGCCATGGAGAAGCCGTCGGCCAGATACGTCTGCCCACCCGATTGCGGCCGACCGCCGATCGGCGAGCCCGTCACGATCAATCCGCGCTTCACCGCGGCGGACGGCGCGTTCTCCGTCTCCTATCCCGCCGAGGGCTCGGCATACAAGATCACCACCGGCGATCGGGGCATCACCGCCGACCTGCTGGCGGGCGACGGCGGCACGATGCGTCTGTTCAGCCAGCCCGCCGCGGGCCGCACGCCGCGCGACATCGCCGTCCAGCTGGTGAACCAGACCTTCCCCGACACCAAGACGGCCTACGAGATCCCCAACACGATGGTCGGTTACCAGCCCGGGTTCGGCATGGTCGCCGATTGCTGGCCGCAGGGAGCGACCGCCAGCTACGCCCGGATGCGGGTGGTGGTCATGGTGGCGGTGAAGAACGACTTGGCGCTGGTGGCGGGGGCGGTGGGACCGTTCCACGCGTTCAGCCCGGAATTCGGATCGGGCAAGCCCTCGGCGACCAACGTGCAGATCGCGCTCGACATGGGCAAGTACGTCAACAGCTTCAGTTGGCGGGGAGATCCGCCACGCTGACCCCGTCCCGTTCCTAGGACGTCGGCGTGAACTCCACCGGAACGCGACGGCCGGAACGCGCCGATTCGAGAATGGCCAGGCACACGGCCAAGGCGTTGACGGCATCCCGCCCATCCACGACAGGGCGGCCGTCCCCATGAACGGCCCGGCTGAATTCCTCAAGGGTGACGTCGTAGGGGTGCCTGCGGTCGGGCACGTCGATCTCGTGTTCACCGCTGCCGTCGCTCAAGAAGACGTCGCCGACGGGCTGGGGCGTCATGACGCCGCGCGCGGTGATGCTGCCGAGTTCACCGTGCACCTCCAGATAGGAGGGCGTGTACGGAGTGGTGAAGGAGTCGTGCAACCGGACGAGGACGTCGTCGTCATACAGCAGCACCGATGATGCGGCGTCCTCGGCGGCGGTCTCCCAGCGGCCCTGTTTCACGGTCATCGCCGTCGCCTCCACCGCACGCGTGCCCAGCAGTGGATTGACTACCGACGCGTCGTGACAGGACAGGTCCATCACCACGCCGGCGCCTGCGACGCCACTGAGACGCCAACCCCTGAGCCGCTCCGGGAGCAGCGACGTGTGCCGCACGTTCACGGAGAGGACCCGCCCGACGGCGCCGTCGCCCACCAGTCGTCGCACGGTGCGGTGGGTGCCTGCGGCGGGCAGGTGGTGGTTGACGCCGAGGACCACGCCGTGGGCAGCGCACGTCGCGGCGATCTGCCGACCGGCCTCCAGATCGGTCGACAGCGGCTTTTCACACAGCACGTGCTTGCCCGCCGCAGCTGCCGCGGAGGCGTGGGCGAGGTGCTGCTCGTTGGTGCTGGAGACGTACACGGCCTGTACGGCGGGATCACCGAGCAGAGCATCCAGACTGAAATCCGATGTCGTCGTGGGGATTTCGTTGCGTTCGGCAAAGCGTCGAGCATGTTCGGCGTTGCCGCTGGCCACCCCGGCAATGCGGGCGCCCACGCGGCGCAGCGCGGGAATCATCCCCGTTTCGGCGATGTCACTGGCGCCGATCAGACCCCAGGTCAACTGCGTCATGACCTAGATCGTGCCCTGCCGCTCGTGGTGACCTGATTCACCCATGGATCAATGATGACATTGACAAATGTCATCATTGGTTGTTGTATCACGATGATGAGGGCAGACACGGCAGCGGTACGAGGTTCGATGCGCTCCCGCGGGGCAGCGACCATCAGCGGGCTGACCCTCAGACAGATCAGCGCGGTGCTGCCGCCCGACCGGGCGTGGGGCCTGTGGGCCTCGCGGCAGCTCGTCGCGAGGATCATGGACTCCTTCGGTCCGCCATTGGCTGGCGCGCAGATCGAGCACGTCGACGCGCAACTGCCGGACGGTCGGCGCGTCATCGGGGAATGGGTGCGCGGGCCGGGAGTCGAGCCGGGCTTCGGGACACGCGATGCGTGCATCTACTTCCTGCACGGCAGCGGATTCGCGCTGTGCTCGCCGCGCACCCACCGCAGACTCACCGCCTGGCTGTCCCGGCTGACGGGGCTACCGGTGTTCTGCGTGGACTACCGGCTGGCCCCGGAGTACCGCTTCCCCACCGCCGCCGTCGACGTCCGCTCGGGCTGGGACTGGCTGTCCAGACACCGGGGCCTCGACCCGGGCCGCATCGTCGTCGCCGGAGATTCCGCGGGTGGCCACCTCGCCGTCGACCTGCTGCTGCAATCCGACGTCGCACAACCGGCTGGTCTCGCCTTGTTCTCCCCGCTGATCGACCTGACCTTCGGGCTGTCCCGCGCCCGTGAGGAGCTGCGTCGCGACCCCGCCATCCGCGCGGCCGACGCCGCCAAGCTCGTCGGCCTGTATTGCGCAGGAACCGATCTCGCGCATCCCCGACTCAAGCTCGACGTCGCAGGTGGCCGCCGGATGCCACCGACCCTCGTCCAAGCCGGTGGCGGCGAGATGCTCGTCGCCGACTCCCGCAGGCTCGCCGCCGACATCACGGCGGCGGGCGGGACCTGTGAACTGCAGGTCTGGCCCGATCAGGTCCACGTGTTCCAGGCTCTGCCCAGACTCACCCCGGAGGCAGCGCCCGCCATGCAACGTGTGGCGGCCTTCGTGGCGGAGTCCCTGCGGGACCAGCGAATTGGCCGGGTGGCCGGGTGATGAGCGAGAACGGACAGCACCGATGAACCTCTTCGGATCCCCTACCAAGCGCAGCCACGGCGCCGCGGCAGTCATCACCGGTGCTGGCAGCGGCATCGGACGTGCGTTCGCCGCCGAACTCGCCAAGCGCGGAAGCCGGGTCGTGTGCAGCGACGTCGACGAGGGGTCGTCGCGCGCCACGGCCGACGCGATCATTGCCGCCGGCGGACAAGCCACGTCGGTGCGCTGCGACGTCTCTCAGATCGACGACGTACACCACCTCGCGGAGGAGGCGCAGGCATGGCTGAGCGGCCCACCGACGCTGGTGATCAACAACGCCGGCGTCGGGGCGGGCGGACTGCCCATCGGCGACACCACGCTCGACCACTGGAACTGGGTGCTCGGGATCAACCTGTGGGGTCCGATCCACGGCTGCCACGTCTTCACCCCCATCCTGCGTGCGGCAGGACGACCCGGCGGCATCATCAACGTCGCCTCGGCCGCCGCGTTCGGCGCCGCGCCGGGGATGGCCGCCTACAACGTCAGCAAGGCAGGGGTGCTGTCGCTGTCGGAGACATTGGCGGCCGAGCTGTCCGGCACGGGAATCAACGTCACCGTGCTGTGCCCGACGTTCGTCAAGACCAACATCCTCGTCGCGGGCGGCAACTCCGGCCATATCTCGGCGCAATCGACGCAACTCGCCGACAAGCTGATGCGGTGGACCGGCTTCTCCCCAGAGCGCGTCGCACGGACCTGCCTGGACACCAACGATCGCGGCGGCCTGTACTGCATGCCGCAACCCGATGCCCGAATCGGCTGGGGCATCAAGCGTTTCACACCGACGATGTACACCCGCGCCGTCGGCTTCACCACCCGGGTAACGACACCTTAGGAGTTGCAAAATGGCGATCGACATGGACGTCATGCTCGCGAAGATCAAGGATCGCCAGTGGGCGCTGGCCGACATCGACTGGGATGCCCCGGGAGCAGAGACCATCAGCGATGAGTTCAGGCCGAAGCTGAAGGCGTTCATGGCCGACTTGTGCTGGATCGAGAACGTCGGAGCGCGTGGGTTCGCCGCACTCGCCAAGAAGGCGCCGACGCCGACGCTGGCCGAGATCTACCGGTACTTCCATGCCGAGGAGCAACGCCACGCGAACGCCGAACTGGCGCTGATGAAGCGCTGGGGCATGCTCGAGGACGGCGAGATGCCTGAACCCAACATCAACATCCGGCTGGCCATCCAGTGGCTGGACAGGTACTCCGACGACATGTCGTTGTCGATTCTGGGCACCGTCATCCCGATGCTCGAAGTCGCTCTCGACGGCGCCCTGCTCAAGTTCCTGCTCGAAGAGGTCCACGACCCCGTCTGCCACCAGGTCTTCGAGAAGATCAACAACGACGAATCACGCCACATCGCAGTCGACTTCGACGTGCTCAACATGATCGGCAACGCGACGGCGCGACGGCTGGCCATCCAGTTCGTCGGCAACGTCGCCTCGCCCGGGGTGATCCTCGGCGCGCTGATGTACGCCCCACTGCTGAACCGGATGCGCAACAACATCGTCGAGATGGGTCTGGAGCCCGAACGGCTCTACAACGCCATGAAGCGCTTCAAGCAACTCGGCGAGCGCGCCGAGTTCACCCACCGGGTGCCGACGTACCAGATCCTGAAACTGCACGCGCGCATGGTGGTCAACCCCAAGAACCCATACCACTACCTCGCCAACTCGATGGTCTGGCTGTCCGATCGCTACCCGACCCCACTGCTCAGCCCGATCCCGTCCTGGTTCAAGGAACTGACCCACGAACCGGCGGCCTGACGTGGCGGGCGGGCATGTCTACGACACCCTGATCGTCGGCACCGGGTTCACCGGCATCGGTACCGCGATCAAGCTGACACAGGCCGGAGTCGAGGACTTCGTCATCGTCGAACGGGACGACCGCGTCGGCGGAACCTGGCGGGACACCACGTATCCCGGTGCGGCATGCGACATTCCGTCGCTTCTCTACTCGTTCTCATTCGTCTCGAACCCGACGTGGTCGCGGGCCTACTCCCCCGCCGACGAGATCCGCCAGCACATCGAGGACATGGTCGACCGGTTCGACCTGCGCCGTCGGATCGAGTTCCGCACCGAGGTCAACGGCCTGACTTTCGACGAGAAGGAGGGAGCATGGGACGTCACCACGACCGGACGCAAGCGGTACCGCGCTCGCACCGTCGTGCTCGCGTCCGGCCCGCTGCCCGACCACCAGCTGCCCGACATCCGCGGCATCGACACCTACGAGGGCCACGAGATCCACAGTGCCAACTGGGACCACGACTACGACTTCACCGGCAAGCGGGTGGCCGTCATCGGCACCGGGGCCAGTGCGGTGCAAATCATTCCCGAGTTGGTCAAAAAGGCCGACTTCGTCAAGGTGTTCCAACGCACCCCCGGTTGGGTGATCCCCCGACTGGACGTCGCCACCCCAGCCCGTGCACAGGAGCTCTTTACGAAAGTCCCAGCCGTCCAACGGCTTGCGCGTCAGGCGCTGTTCTGGGGACACGAAGCCAGCGCCACCGCCCTGGTATGGGACTCACCGCTGAGCTCGCTGGTGGCCCGGCTCGGCAAGGCGCACCTGCGCAAGCAGGTCAAGGATCCGTGGCTGCGCAGGCAGTTGACACCGGACTTCACCCCGGGATGCAAGCGGATGCTGGTGTCCAGCGACTACTACCCGGCGCTGCAACGCGACAACTGCAAGCTGATCGATTGGCCGATCGCCACCATCAGCCCGGTGGGGATCCGTACCAGCGACGGCGTCGAGCACCACCTGGACGCCATCGTGTTCGCGACGGGGTACGACGTCCACCTCACCGGGCCGCCGTACCCGATCACCGGCCTCGGCGGCCGCTCCCTCGCGGCCGAATGGTCCAGTGGTGCGCAGGCTTACAAGAGCATCAACGCCAGCGGCTACCCCAACCTGTTCTTCATGACGGGGCCCAACTCCGGCCCCGGACACAACTCGCTGCTGGTCTTCGTCGAGGGACAGATCGACTACGCCGTCTCGGGGATCACGACGATCCTGAACAACGAGCTGCGCTACCTCGACGTCCGCGCCGACGTCCAGCGCCGCCACAACGAGCAGCTTCAGAAGCGGCTGACCAAGACCACCTGGATGAGCGGCTGCAGCAGTTGGTATCTGACGGCCGACGGATTCAACGCGTCGATGTACCCAGGGTTCGCCACGCAGTATCTTCGACAGATGCGCGATTTCCGGTTGAGCGACTATCGGACGGTGGACGCGAGGAGCAATCCCGATGACGGGGCGCGACCCGGGGCCGCCGTGAGCAGCATCAGTTCGCCGGCCTGACATGCCGCCTGCCAAGCAGCCGCGGCAACAGGCGGGTGCGATCTCGACGATCCTCAATGGGTTGCGGCGCGCCCCCCGCCAGATCAGGCGCGGGTCGCGCGACGTCATCGAGAACGCGGTGTCGCAACTCTTCGACGCCGCCGTGCACCAGCACGGCGTGACGGCATCGGGCGAGTACCGGATCGAGGAGCTCGCTCGGCTGGCAGGCACGACGACGCGCAACATCCGCGTCTACCGCGATCGCAGTCTGCTGCATCCGCCGCTGCGGGTGGGCCGCATCGCCCTGTTCAACGACACGCATCTGACCCGGCTCCGGCTCATCACCTCGATGCTGGATCGCGGCTACAACATCGCCCACGTACACGAGATGCTGAGCGCGTGGGAGGAGGGCAAGAACCTGGGCGACATGCTGGGGTTGGAATCCGCGATCGCAGGCAGTTGGGCCTCGGAGAAGCCCGACCGGATGTCCGTCGCCGACGCGAAGCGGTTGGTCGACGACGACGCGGGCTTCGACCGGATGGTCGGCCTCGGGGTGATCACCGTCGACGGCGATGACGCAACGGTGGTACGGCCCAAGCTGATCGAGGCGTTCAACGAGATCCGGCAGTACGGCGTCAGCACCGACAAGCTCATCGACATCCACGAGCAGACCACGCCGCTGATCGACGAGATCAGCGGCATCCTGGTGCGGGCAGGGGTGGAACACGTCCTCACCCGCATCAATCCGGGTGCGGCGCTGCCGCCGGATACCGAAGTGGCCGAACTGATCACGATGTTGGTGCGGTTCCGGACGCAGGCGGTGGCAGCGGTGTCGGCAACGCTTGCCTTCTCGATCGAATCGACCATCGAGTCGGTGGTGAGTCAGATCCTCGGCGACTTGATCGAAAAGGCCGCCGACGACACCGAGGCTACCGAAGATGACGAGAAACGGGCGTAATCCGTCACGAACCGCAGTCGCGCCGCCCGCGGGCCCCGACCGCTACTCCCACTCGATGGTGCCCGGCGGCTTGCTGGTCACGTCGAGGACTACGCGATTGACCTCGGGTACCTCGTTGGTGATCCTGGTCGAGATGCGCTCGAGCGTTTCGTAGGGCACCCGCGTCCAGTCGGCCGTCATCGCGTCCTCGCTGGAGACGGGCCGCAGCACGATGGGATGGCCGTAGGTCCGTCCGTCGCCCTGCACTCCCACGGATCGGACGTCGGCCAGAAGCACCACCGGGCACTGCCAGATCTGCTGGTCGAGGCCGGCTGCCGAGAGTTCCTCGCGGGCAATGGCATCGGCGCGGCGCAGGGTGTCCAGCCGGCCGGCAGTCACCTCACCGACGATGCGGATGCCCAGGCCGGGGCCCGGGAAAGGTTGGCGCCCAACGATTTCCTCCGGCAGCCCGAGTTCGCGCCCGACGGCCCGCACTTCGTCCTTGAACAGCAACCGCAGCGGTTCGACGAGCTTGAACTTCAGGTCGTCGGGTAGACCACCCACGTTGTGGTGGCTCTTGATGTTGGCCGCGCCGGTGCCGCCGCCGGACTCGACGACGTCGGGATAGAGGGTGCCCTGCACCAGGAAGTCGACGGCTTGATCGCCGTCGGCTCCCCCTTCTGCGATGCCACGGACTGCGCCCTCGAACGCCCGGATGAACTCACGCCCGATGATCTTGCGCTTGCCCTCCGGGTTGGTGACCCCGGACAGCGCCTCAAGGAAGCGGGCCTCGGCGTCGACGGTGACGAGCTTGGCGCCGGTCGCGGCGACGAAGTCGCGCTGCACCTGGCCGCGCTCGCCCGCCCGCAACAGACCATGGTCGACGAAGACACACGTCAGACGGTCGCCGATGGCTCGCTGAACGAGTGCGGCCGCGACCGCGGAGTCGACCCCGCCCGACAGCCCGCAGATGGCGCGACCGTCGCCGATCTGAGCGCGGACCTGATCGACCAGCGCGTCGGCGATGTTGGCCGGGGTCCAAGACGCATCGATGCCTGCGAACTCGTGCAGGAACCGGCTCAGCACCAATTGTCCGTGCGGGGAGTGCATGACCTCGGGGTGGTACTGGACGCCCGCCAATCTGCGGCCCCGATTCTCGAACGCCGCGACGGGCGCGCCGGCGCTGGTGGCGACGACCTCGAAACCGTCGGGTGCGACCGTGACCGCGTCCCCATGGCTCATCCAGACGGGTTGCCGTTCGGGCAGATCCGAATGCAGGTCTCCCCCTGCCACTTTCAGATCGGTACGGCCGTACTCGCTGGTCCCGGTGTGCGCGACGGTACCGCCGAGCGCCTGGGCCATCGCCTGGAATCCGTAGCAGATGCCGAACACGGGGACGTCGAGATCGAACAGCGCAGGGTCGAGCTGGGGCGCCCCGTCCGCGTAGACGCTGGCAGGTCCGCCCGACAGAACGATCGCCTGGGGGTCCTTGGCCTTGATCTCGTCGACCGTGGCCGTGTGCGGGACCACCTCGGAGTACACCCGCGCCTCACGGACGCGCCGCGCAATCAGCTGCGCGTACTGCGCACCGAAGTCGACCACCAAGACGGGCCGGGGCTGTCCAGATTCCGGAGCCATTTCCACTGGGCCAGTCTAGTGGCGCGGGTGCGAGCCGACGGACACGACGCCCGCGCGCCGACGGAGGCCTGCGTGGCCGGTGCGATCAGCCCGCCGAACTGACCGGCTGGATGGGCAGGCGACGCAACGCCGCGGGCGCGTGCTCCGGAACGACGGGATGCTCGGGTGCGATCGGCGCCAGCCGCTGGTAGGGCTGGCCCTGCTCGGGACGCTGGTCGACCTGCCCCTTGTTGGGCCACAGCGACGCGGCCCGCTCGGCCTGCGCCGTGATTGACAGCGACGGGTTGACGCCCATGTTCGCGGAGATCGCCGAGCCGTCGACCACGTACAGCGTCGGATAGTTGTGCACCCGGTGGTACGCGTCGATGACGCCGTGCTCGGGGCTGTCCCCGATGACCGCGCCGCCGAGGAAGTGGGCGGTCAAGGGGATGTTGAACAGCTCGCCCCACGTGCCACCGGCGACACCGTCGATCTTCTTGGCGATCCGCCGGGTCACCTCGTTGCCGGCAGGGATCCAGGTCGGATTCGGCTCGCCATGACCCTGCTTGCTCACGACGCGACGGAATCCGAGCTTGCTGCGCTTGGTGTAGGTGGTGATCGAATTGTCGAGGTGCTGCATCACCAGCGCGATCATGGTGCGCTCGCTCCACTTGCGCGGATTCAGAAGTCGCAGCGTGCCTCTGGGATCCGACCGGGCGGACTGGATCAACTGCTTCCATCGCGGAATGCCGGTTCCGTCGGGAAGCAAGCCGTCGGTCATGAGGGTCTGCAACAGACCCATGGCGTTGGACCCCTTGCCGTAGCGACACGGTTCGATGTGCGTGTCCGCGGTCGGGTGGATCGACGACGTGATCGCCACGCCGTGGGTCAGGTCGAGGTCGTCACGCACCCGGAGGCGTCCCGCTCCGACGATCGATTCGGAATTGGTCCTGGTGAGCACACCCAGCTTGTCCGACAGCTTGGGCAGCCTGCCGGTGTCGCGCATCTTGAACAGCAATTGCTGTGAGCCCCAGGTACCTGCGGCGACCACGACGTTGGACGCCGTGTACGTCGTCTTCTTCTTGCGCA
>NZ_JBEVLO010000019.1:0-10007 GCF_040509115.1 Mycobacterium sp.
CACCCATCACAAAATTATTTTGTTCTTTTGTACCCGGCGGTTTTAACCGGGTTTTTTATACCAGACAAACCGCGGCGTGTGTTTACCGGGCGGGCGACGGCGCTCAGTTGAAGACGGCGCTCAGTTGAAGGAGTCGCCGCAGGCGCAAGAGCCGCCCGCATTGGGGTTGTCGATGGTGAAGCCGGTCTTCTCGATGCTGTCGACGAAGTCGATCGTCGCGCCCTGGAGGTACGGGGCACTCATCCGGTCGACCGTCAAGGTCACGCCGTTGAAGTCGACGTTGAGATCGCCGTCCAGCGATCGGTCGTCGAAGGCCAGTTCGTAGCGCAGACCTGCGCAGCCTCCGGGCTGAACCGCGATGCGGAGGTTCAGGTCGTCACGGCCCTCCTGGTCCAGCAGGGACTTCGCCTTCGCCGCTGCAGCGTCGGTGAGGATCGCCCCATGGGCGACGGTGGTGGTCATAGTCGACTCGTCCTGAACAGTCATTACCTCTCCCTGTGCATGGTCATGCGTCGGATATGACAACGGTACCTTGCCGGACCGCTATTCCCGACTCTTGTCACTCGTCCACCGTGCGGCGGTCTGCTCGGCGAGTCCCGTGAGCTGGCGCGCCGCGTCGTCCATGGCCAGTTGAATCGAACCGGCGTAGTCGGAGATGGAGTGGGCGGCGGCGATGCCCGCGCCGTGAAGTGCGCTCTCGTCGAGCGTGACCTGGCCTGCCAACACCAGCACGGGGGTATCGCGGGCACCCGCAGCCAGGGCGCTGACCACCTTGCCGTGCAGCGACTGGTCGTCGAACCGGCCCTCGCCGGTGATGATGAGGTCGGCGGCGGCGACGTCGCCCGCCAGGCCCGTGTGTTCGGCGATGACGGCGGCTCCGGACTCGCGTCGGCCGCCGAGGGCCAGCAGCGCGGCTCCCAGACCGCCTGCCGCACCCGCTCCGGGTTCGGCGGTGACGGTTCGCCCGGTGGCCTTGGCCAGCTCGTCGGCCCAATCGGCCAGTCGGCGTTCGAGGACGGCGACGGTGGCGGGGTCGGCGCCCTTCTGGGGACCGAACACGTGCGCTGCGCCCCTCGGCCCGAGGAGCGGGTGCTCGACGTCGCTGGCGGCGATCAGTTCGACGTCGGCCAGCCGCGCGACGGCCGACGACAAGCCGCCGAGCGCCTCGATCATGCCGCGGCCGCCGTCGGTTGAGGAACTGCCGCCAAGACCGACGACGATGGTGGCAGCTCCTGCCTGGAGCGCGGCGTCGACCAGCTGACCCACTCCCCTGGTGTGCGCCGCCAGCGCCGTCTCAACGGTCGGTGGTCCGCCGAGGATGGCCAGCCCGCAGGCCTGAGCGCACTCGACGTACGCGGTCGATGACGCGGCGTCGTACACCCAGTCGGCGTCGACCTCCTCGGACAGGGGGCCGCTGACCCGCGCGGACCTGCGGCCGCCGAGACGGCTCGCCAACACGTCGACGAAACCGGGCCCGCCGTCGGACTGCGGCGCGCTGGTCAATTGGTCGCCAGGCCTGGCCCGGCCCCACCCGTCGGCGATGGCCTCGGCGGCGTGCACGGCGGTCAGGCTGTCTCCGTAGCAGTCGGGTGCGATCAGCACGCGCAGTCCGGTGATGTCTTGCTCCTCGCGTCCGCGGGCGGCGGTCATTCCAGCAGGGTATGTCGACGTCGATGGAGGTGCATACCGGGCCCCGCCGGGACGAAGTAACCTGGCAGATGTGAAGCTGCTGGGACGCAAGAACGACGATCCTCAACCCGAGGGCTCGGGGTCCGTCGTCGACGGGTCGTCCGACGCCGATGCCGCGCTCGCCGCGTCCACCGCACGGGCGACCGCGCCCAAGGGCAGGCCAACGCCGAAGCGGAACCAGAGCAAGGCCCGCGGCCCCATCGCACCTGCGCCGATGACGGCTGCCGAGGCACGCAAGCGCAAGAAGCTGAACCGTCAGAAGCTCACCAAGGAAGAGCGCAAGGCCGACAAGGTGGCCCGCCGCGCCGACATGTCCGCGCGGCGCGAGAAGATGATGTCCGGCGATGACGCCTACCTGCTGCCGCGGGACAAGGGCCCGGTGCGGCGCTACGCCCGCGACGTGGTCGATTCGCGGCGCAATCTGCTCGGTCTCTTCATGCCTGCGGCGCTCGCCGTCGTGTTCATCATGCTGTCGATGCCGTCGGTGCAGATTCAGATGTACATCCAGTTCGTCATGCTCGCGTTGGTGTTGGTGATGGTCATCGACGGTGTGCTGATCGGTCGGCGCGTCAACAAGAAGGTCAACGAGAAGTTCCCCGGTAACACCGAAAGTGGTTGGAAGCTTGGCTTCTACGCGGCGAGTCGCGCCTCGCAGCTGCGCAGGATGCGGGCGCCTCGTCCGCAGGTCGAGCGTGGCGCGAAGATCGCCTGACCACACTCCGTGACCGATCTGCACTACATCCCGACGGTAGGGGCGCTCGACGCCGAGGCCGAGGACGCCGCCCGCGCCCGTCAGGGCATTCTGACCAAGCCGCCGGGGTCGCTCGGCCGCCTCGAGGATCTCGCCGTATGGGTGTCGGCGTGTCAGGGAGTGTGCCCGCCGCGTCAGTTCGAGCGGGCCAGGGTGGTGGTCTTCGCGGGTGATCACGGCGTCACCGCCCACGGTGTGTCGGCGTTCCCCAGCGAAGTCACCGCGCAGATGGTGGCGAACTTCGAAGCCGGTGGTGCGGCGATCAACGTCCTGGCCGACTTGGCTGGGGCTACCGTGCGCGTCGTCGACGTCGCCGTCAACTCAGACTATTCGGACTCCGATTATTCGGACTCCGACCATTCAGACTCGGATGCTCCCCAATCACCGACGGTCGGCGCCTACAAGGTGCGCCGCGGGAGCGGCGACATCACCGTCGAGGATGCGCTGACCGCCGACGAGGTGGCCGCCGCGGTGAACGCCGGTCGGCTGATCGCCGACGAGGAGGTGGATGCGGGTGCCGACCTGCTGATCGCTGGCGACATGGGTATCGGAAACACCACGGCGGCAACCACGTTGATCGCGGCGCTGACGGCATCGGAACCCGTCGCCGTGGTGGGTCGCGGCACGGGGGTCGACGACGCGGGCTGGGCTCGCAAGACGGCGGCGATCAGGGATGCTCTGTTCCGGGCCAGGACGGTCTCGGCCGATCCGATCGGGTTGCTGAGGGTGTGCGGTGGGGCAGATCTCGCGGCGATGGCCGGGTTCTGCCTGGAGGCAGCCGTGCGACGGACCCCGGTGATCCTCGACGGCGTGGTGGTGACGGCCGCGGCGTTGGTGGCCGATCATCTCGCGCCGGGTGCGCGCGCGTGGTGGCAGGCCGGGCACCGGTCCACCGAACCCGCCCACGCGCTGGCGTTGCAGCGTCTCGGGCTCGATCCGATCGTCGATCTCGGGATGCGCCTCGGGGAGGGCAGCGGTGCCGCGGTCGCGCTGCCCATCCTGCGCGCGGCGGTCGGCACGCTGGCGTCGATGGCGACCTTCGAAGAGGCGCGCGTCACCGACAGCTCGTCGTGATCGGTTCGCTGGCATCGGCTTTCGCGTTCGCGACGGTGGTGCCGGTGCGTACCAGCCACCCGTTCGACCGCGGTGCGCTCGCGTGCCTGCCGGTAGTCGGCGTTGCGCTCGGCGGCGTGGCGGCTGGCACGGTGTGGCTGGCGGCGCTGGCGTTCGGCGGCCATCCACTGGCGGGGATGTGCGCGGTCGCGGCGCTGTTGGCGGCGACGCGCGGGCTGCACGTCGACGGCCTGTCCGACACCGTGGACGGGCTCGGCTGCTACGGCCCACCGGAGCGGGCTCTGGCGGTGATGCGCGACGGTACTGCGGGCCCGTTCGGCGTTGCTGCGATCGTCGTGACCCTGGTGGTACAGGGGTTGACGTATTCGATGCTCGGACCGGTCGCCATCGTCGTGGCGGTGACCGCGGGCCGGGTCGCGGTCGTGGCGGCGTGCCACCGGTCCATCCCCCCGGCGCCGGGTAGCACGCTGGGGGCGCTGGTCGCGAGGACGCAGCCCACCTGGGTCGTCGCGGCGTGGGTCGTCGCGCTGGTGGCTGTCGCGGTCCTCGCGGACCAGCGGTGGTGGCAGGGGCCCATGGCGGTGGTGGTCGCACTGCTCGTCGCTGCGGTGCTGGTGAGGCACTGCGTACGCCGCTTTGGCGGCGTCACCGGCGACGTGCTCGGCGCCGCCGTGGAGGTGACGACGACGGTCGCCGTGCTGGGTCTCGCGGTCGGCTAACCTCAGCCGAGCTTGACCATCCAGTCGTGGGTATCGGCGAACGTACCGCGCTGGATCCCGGTCAGCGTGTCGCGAAGGGCCATCGTGACCTCGCCCGGCTCACCGTCGGCGATGGTGAACTCGCCGTCGCCGGACTTGACGTGCGACACCGGGGTGATGACGGCGGCGGTGCCGCAGGCGAACACTTCGGTGATCTCCCCCGCGGCGGCCTTCTTCTGCCATTCGTCGACGTCGATCTTGCGTTCCTCGACGGAGAAGCCGGCATCTGTTGCCAACTGCAGCAACGAATCTCGCGTGATGCCCGGAAGCAGCGAGCCGCTCAGTTCTGGGGTGACCAGGCGTGCGGTGCCTCCGCTGCCGAAGACGAAGAACAGGTTCATGCCACCCATCTCCTCGACGTAGCGGCGTTCGATGGCGTCGAGCCAGACGACCTGGTCGCAGCCGTGCTCGGTGGCCTCGGCCTGCGCCAGCAGCGATGCGGCGTAATTGCCGCCGAACTTCGCCGCTCCGGTGCCGCCGGGACTGGCCCGGACGTACTCCGTCGACAGCCACACCGACACCGGCTTGATGCCACCCTTGAAGTACGCCCCCGCGGGCGAACCGATCACCAGGTAGCGGTACTCGGCGGCGGGCCGCACGCCGAGGCCGGGCTCGGTCGCGATGATGAACGGCCGCAGGTACAGCGACTGCTCGCCGCCGGCGGCGGGCACCCAGTCGTGGTCGACGGCGATCAGTTGGCGAAGGGATTCAAGGAAGTCCTCTTCGGGGAGTTCCGGGATGGCCAGCCGGCGCGACGAGCTGCGCAGCCGCGCGGCGTTGGCCTCTGGCCGGAACGACACGATGGAGCCGTCGGCCCAGCGGTAGGCCTTGAGGCCCTCGAAGACTTCCTGCGCGTAGTGCAGAACGATCGCGGACGGGTCCAGCTCGATGGGGCCGTACGGGACCACGGCGGCGTCGTGCCAGCCGCGGTCGACGGTGTAGTCGATGGACACCATGTGGTCGGTGTAGAAGCGGCCGAAGCCTGGGTCCGCGAGGATTCCGGCCCGTACCTCGTCACTCGCAGGCGAAGCGTTGCGGGCGAGCGTGAAGTCGAGGTGGCCTTCGGTCATGCGCTGATTGTATAACCCGGCGCTAGCGGGTTTTAGCCTCAACGAACGGGGTGGCGACGACTTCGCATTCGAGTGGGCGGCCGCGGACGTCGACCGCGACGCGCTGCCCGTCGGCGATGCCCGCGTCGGTGTCGAGCAGCGCCAGCGCGATGCCGAGTTTCAATGTCGGAGAGAAGGTTCCCGACGTGGTGACGCCGACGGGCCGGTCACCGTCGAGCACCGTCATGTCGGCGCGTAGCACGCCGCGCCCGGTGGCCTTGAGTCCGCGCAACACTCGCCGTGGCCCGGCCTGCTTCTCGGCGAGCAGGGCGTCGCGCCCCCAGAATGCGTCCTTCTTCCAGCCGATCGCCCAACCACACCTGGCTTGTAGCGGGGAGATCTCCAAGGACAGCTCGTGGCCGTGCAGCGGGTAGCCCATCTCGGTGCGAAGCGTGTCGCGGGCGCCGAGGCCCGCGGGTTCCCCACCCGCCGCCCTGACGGCCTCGACGAGCGCATCGAACACGACGGCGGCGCGGTCCCACTCGGGCAGCAACTCGTAACCGTGTTCGCCGGTGTACCCGGTTCGGCACACCCGGACCGGCACCCCGCCGAACGTCGCGTCGGAGTAGCCCATGTAGTCCATGCCGGTCGGCAGGCCAAGGGCGCCGAGGACGTCGGCGGACTTCGGTCCCTGGACGGCGAGGACGGCGTAGGACCGGTGCTGGTCGGTGATCTCCAGTCCGGCCGGGGCGTCGACCCCGAGGGCGGCCACGACGGCTGCGGTGTTCGCGGCGTTGGGCACCAGGAACACCTCGTCCTCGGCCACGTAGTAGGCGATGAGGTCGTCGATCACGCCACCGGAGTCGTTGCAGCACAACGTGTATTGCGCCTTGCCGGGTCCGACCCTGCGGAGGTCGTTGGTGAACGCGGAGTTGACGTATTCCGCGGCGCCCGGCCCCTTCACCAGAGCCTTGCCGAGGTGGCTGACGTCGAAGAGACCGACGGCGCTGCGGGTGGCGTTGTGCTCGCTCACCGTTCCCGCGTAGGACACCGGCATCAGCCAGCCGCCGAATTCGGCGAAGCTGGCCCCCAGCTCGCGGTGACGGTCCTCCAACGGGCCCTGCAGCAGGTTCTCGCTCACGGCGAACCACACTAATCCCCCGCTAGGCTGACCCCTCGTGAGCACCGAACCCGGTTACCAGTCCCCCAGCGTCACCATCTCGACCTCGCTGCCCAAGCGCGGCATCGGCTCGGCGGTACTCGTCGTTCCCGTCGTGACGGCCGACACCGCGGGCGCGAGGAGCGATTCAGGAAGCGCGAAGGTGGTGGCCAACCCGTTCCTGGACGCGGAGGCCGTCGGCGAGATCGAGGTGGCGCTGCAGGCGCTCGGCGCGAAGGGTGGCGCCGATCAGACGACGCGGGTCGTCGCCCCGTCGCTGCCGGTGGCGAGCGTGCTCGCCGTCGGGCTCGGCAAGCCCAGGGACGAATGGCCCGCCGACGTGATCCGCCGGGCCGCGGGCGTGGCGGCGCGCTCGCTGAACGGCACCGAGACCGTGGTGACGACGCTGTCCGAGCTCGACGTGGCCGCGACCGTCGAGGGTCTGATCCTCGGCGCCTACCGGTTCACCGAATTCCGCAGCGAGAAGACGGCGCCGAAGGAAGCGGGCCTGGCCAAGATCACCGCGCTGGCGACGGCGAAGTCCGCGAAGGCCGACGCGGTCCGCGGCACCAACGTCGCAACGGCGGTGGCGACGGCGCGCGACCTGGTCAACACCCCGCCTAGTCATCTGTTTCCCGACGAGTTCGCAAAGCGCGCAAGGGCATTGGGTGAATCCGTGGGGCTGCAGGTCGAGGTGCTCGACGAGAAGGCCCTCGAGAAGGGTGGCTACGGCGGCATCATCGGCGTCGGAAAGGGCTCGTCGCGCCCGCCCCGACTCGTTCGACTGACCTACAAGGGCGGCAAGTCCAGGAAGGCCAAGAAGGTCGCCCTCGTCGGCAAGGGCATCACGTTCGACACGGGTGGCATCTCGATCAAGCCCGCCGCCAACATGCATCAGATGACCTCGGACATGGGTGGCGCCGCTGCCGTCATCGCCACCGTGGTGCTTGCCGCCAAGCAGCAGTTGCCCATCGACGTCGTCGCGACGGTGCCGATGGCCGAGAACATGCCGTCGGCCACCGCACAACGGCCCGGTGACGTGCTGACCCAGTACGGCGGAATCACCGTCGAGGTGCTCAACACCGACGCCGAGGGCCGCCTGGTCCTTGCCGACGGGATCGTGCGGGCATGCGAAGACGGACCCGACTACCTGATCGAGACGTCCACGCTGACCGGCGCGCAGACCGTCGCGCTCGGTGGCCGCACGCCGGGGGTGATGGGCAACGACGAGTTCCGTGACCGCGTCGCGGCCCTGTCGCAGGAGGTGGGGGAGAACGCCTGGGCGATGCCGCTGCCCGACGAGTTGAAGGACGACTTGAAGTCCACCGTCGCCGACCTGGCCAACGTCAGCGGCTCCCGTTACGCCGGCATGCTGGTGGCGGGCGTCTACCTTCGGGAGTTCGTCGCCGACGGGGTTCAGTGGGCCCACATCGACATTGCCGGACCGGCGTACAACACGGGCGGGCCGTGGGGTTACACGGGCAAGGGCGGCACCGGTGTGCCGACGCGGACGATGTTCGCCGTGCTTGAGGACATCTCCAAGAACGGCTAGCGGGAGAACGGCTAGCGGGAGAACGGCTAGCCCTCTTCGAGCTCGCGCCGCAGTTCGCGGTCGCGCTGAATGCGCTGTCGCGCGTCGTGGTCGCGCATGCGCTGCGGGTAGCCGACCTTCTGCACGTCGTACACCGGGATGTTCAGCCGGTCGCTGAGCCGGCGCGCCCCCTTGTCGCCGCCGGCACGTCGCCGGGTCCACTCACCGTCGGCGGCCACCAGGCACACCGTGACTTCGGTGACGGTCGTCTTGGGTTCGATGAACGCCTCGACGCCGTGGTGTTCGGCCACCCACTGTCTGAGGTACTTGAGATCGGCGGCGGGGTCGTGACCGTCGGACGCGCGGGTCGACCTGCCGCGCCGAAACCTGTCGAACAGTCCCAACTGGACCTCACTCCTCTTGCTGCTCCCGCGGCGTGTCGGCAGCACCGACACTTTCGATAGTGCCAGAGCGCTAAGTGCGGCCACCGGCGTGAGAGACGCGCTTGAAGGAATCCGACAGGTCTGCGACGAAGGACGGGCACGGACATGACAGGATGGAACACGAGCATTAGCCCCGTCATGAGCGACCGTTTCGAGGAGTCAATTCACATGGCCATCTCCGTCCAGATGCCCGCACTCGGTGAGAGCGTCACCGAAGGGACCGTCACGCGATGGCTTAAGCAAGAGGGTGACACCGTCGAGGTCGACGAGCCCCTACTCGAGGTCTCCACCGACAAGGTCGACACCGAGATCCCGTCGCCGGTCTCCGGGGTGTTGACCAAGATCATCGCCCAGGAGGACGACACCGTCGAGGTCGGCGGCGATCTCGCCACGATCGGCGATGCCGGTGAGGGTGACTCCTCCGAGCCCGAAGCCAAGTCCGAACCCGAGGCCGAAGCAGAACCAGAGCCAGAGCCAGAACCCGAGCCAGAACCGGAGGCCAAGTCGGAGCCGGAACCCGAGGCCGAGTCGGAACCAGAGGCGGAGCCGGAACCAGAGCCCGCCGAGTCGTCGTCCCGCGGTGGCGGTGACGCGACGTCGGTCGTCATGCCCGAGCTCGGCGAGTCGGTCACCGAGGGCACCGTCACCCGGTGGCTCAAGAAGGTCGGCGACGACGTCGAGGTCGACGAACCACTGGTCGAGGTATCCACCGACAAGGTCGACACCGAGATCCCGTCACCCGTCGCGGGCACACTGCTGTCGATCACCGCCGAGGAGGACGACACCGTCGCCGTTGGCGGGGAGTTGGCCACGATCGGCGCAGCGGGCGCAGCCCCGTCGAAGAAGCCGGAACCCAAGCCGGAACCCGAACCAGAACCCGAGCCCGAGCCCAAGGCCGAGAAGAAGCCGGAACCCAAGCCCGAGCCCAAGCCGGAACCGAAGGCCGAGAAGAAGCCGGAACCCAAGCCGGAAGCCAAGCCCGAGCCCAAGCCCGAACCGGCGCAAGCCACCGAAGCCCCGTCTGCCGATGGCAGCAGTCCGTACGTGACCCCACTGGTCCGCAAGTTGGCGTCCGAGAACGGCGTCGACCTGTCGGCCGTCAAGGGCACCGGAGTGGGCGGCCGGATCCGCAAGCAGGACGTCATCGCCGCGGCCGAAGCCAAGAAGGCGCCCGCCCCCGCCGAGTCGGCACCGGCGTCCGCACCGGCCGCGGGCAAGGCTCCTGCCGCCAAGGCGCCCGCTCCCGCTCCTGCCCTGGCGCATCTGCGTGGCACCAAGCAGAAGGCCAACCGCATCCGCCAGATCACGGCGAAGAAGACGCGTGAATCCCTGCAGACCACAGCGCAATTGACGCAGACCCACGAGGTCGATCTGACCAAGATCGTGGCGCTGCGGGCCCGCGCCAAGGCGACCTTCGCCGAGCGTGAGGGAGTCAACCTGACGTATCTGCCGTTCTTCACCGTCGCGGTGATCGACGCGCTCAAGGCCCACCCGAACGTCAACGCCAGCTACAACGAGGACACCAAGGAGATCACCTACTACGACGCCGAGCA
>NZ_JBEVLO010000020.1:0-4530 GCF_040509115.1 Mycobacterium sp.
TGCGCCGCTCCGGGCGGGGCGTCGAAGAGCCACGCAGCGCCCGCCTGACCTTCGCCGACATCGAACTCGACGAGGACACCCACGAGGTGTGGAAGGCAGGCGAGCCGGTCTCGTTGTCGCCGACGGAGTTCACGCTGCTGCGCTACTTCATCATCAATGCAGGCACCGTGCTGTCGAAGCCCAAGATCCTCGACCACGTGTGGCGCTACGACTTCGGTGGCGACGTCAACGTCGTGGAGTCCTATGTCTCCTACCTGCGGCGCAAGATCGACACCGGCGAAAAGCGCCTTCTCCATACGCTGCGCGGGGTCGGATACGTGTTGCGTGAGCCGCGCTAGTGGCGGATTCCTGACTTCGTGAGCCCCCGTTTTCTGCACAATGGGGGAATGGCGAGTCTTCGCGGGCGGGGGATCCCGCTGCGCGTCGGGTTGGTGGCAGCCACCCTGGTGTTGGTGGCGTGCGGCCTGCTCGCCTCGGGAATCGCGGTCACCTCGATCATGCGTCACACCCTGGTGAATCGGGTCGACGAGACGTTGCTCGACGCCTCGCGAGGGTGGGCTCAGGCACCGCGGCGCGCTCCCGTCACCCCGATGGAGGACCCCAACCCGGCCAGGCCGCCCTCCAACTTCTACGTCCGCGGCATCGACCCAGACGGCCGCATCTGGATGGCCGTCAACGACCGCGAGGCCGAGCCCGCCCTGCCGGACAGCAACGACGTGGGACCCGTGCCCGTCACCGTGGGCTCCATCAATCACTCCGACGTGCAGTGGCGGGCGATGACCGTACGCGGCCTGCACGGTGAACTCACCACCGTCGCCATCGACCTGTCGGAGGTGTCGTCGACCGTGCGTGCCCTGACGTGGTCGCAGGTCGGCATCGGCGCCGCGGTCCTGCTGGTGCTCGGCGTAGCCGGTTTCGCCGTGGTGCACCGCAGCCTGCGACCGTTGGTGGAGGTCGAACAGACGGCGGCGGCCATCGCCGCAGGGGAGCTCGATCGCCGTATCCCGCAACGGGATTCGCGTACGGAAGTGGGCCGGCTCTCGTTGGCGCTGAACGGCATGCTCGCCCAGATCCAGCGTGCCGTCGCGGCGTCGGAGGCCTCCGCCGAACATGCCAGGACGTCCGAGGACCGGATGCGGCGGTTCATCACCGACGCCAGTCACGAGTTGCGGACGCCACTGACTACCATCCGCGGCTTCGCCGAGTTGTACCGCCAGGGCGCCGCGCGTGACGTCGAGCTCCTGATGAACCGCATCGAGAGCGAATCGCAGCGGATGGGCCTGCTGGTCGACGATCTGCTGCTGTTGGCCCGCCTCGACGCGCAGCGTCCGATGGAGCGGCGTCGGGTAGATCTGCTGTCGTTGGCCAGCGACGGGGTGCACGACGCGCAGTCCATCGCGCCGAAGCGCTCGATCACCATGGAGGTGTTCGACGGCCCAGGTACTCCCGAGGTGCTCGGGGACGAGGCGCGCCTGCGGCAGGTGCTGGGCAATCTCGTGGCCAACGCGCTGCAGCACACCCCGGACACGGCCAGCATCGCGATCAGAGTCGGCACCGAGCAGGACAACGCAATCCTCGAAGTGGCTGACGAGGGGCCGGGGATGAGCCACGAGGACGCCCAGCGGATCTTCGAACGGTTCTACCGCACCGACTCCTCGCGGGCGCGAGCCAGCGGCGGCACCGGGCTGGGCCTGTCGATCGTGGACTCGCTGGTGTACGCCCACGGCGGAACGGTCAGCGTCACCACCGCGCCAGGTCAGGGCTGTCGTTTCACCGTGCAACTGCCACGCATTGCCGAGGTGCACGCCGACGTGCCCGCCGCCGTCAACTGACGGCTAATCCAGTTCTGCGAGAGCAGCTTTGATCTTGGCCTGCGCCTCGTCGAGCGATTCGGCCGACGGGTTGCGGTCGACGTTGGCGAACCCGAAGTCGGACAGGTTGCGGGCGGGGAACACGTGTACGTGCAGGTGCGGAACCTCCAGCCCGGCGATGATCAGACCCGACCGCTCCGTGTCGAATGCCTTGGAGACCGCCCTCCCGATGCGCTGGGCGACAGCCATCACCTGCTGGAACGCCTCGGGCGCGACGTCCTGCCAGTTGTCGATCTCGGCGCGAGGCACCACCAGCGTGTGGCCCTGCGTCATCGGCTCGATGGTGAGGAACGCGACGACGTCGTCGTCCTCGTAGACGAACCGCCCCGGGATCTCGCGGTTGATGATCATGGTGAACACGGAAGCCATGGGTCGAGCATGCCAGACGGTGTCCGCAGGAAGTTGCCAGCTCGGCGTCAGATCGGTGGCAGGTCGATCGGCGACGGTGAACGTCATGACCGACCTGGCCGATTCCACCACGGCCGGCAGTCCATCACGCCCGATGCGGTTCTCGGTGCGGCGGAGTTACGTCCTGGACATCGTCATCCCGGTGTTCGACGAGGAACGCGACCTGCCTGGTTGCGTCCGTCGGCTCCATCGTTTTCTGAGCACCGAGGTGCCGTACCCGACCCGGATCACGGTGGCCGACAACGCCAGTACTGACGACACACTGGCGGTGGCGCGTCGCCTGGCCGAGGAGTTGCCGGACGTGGCCGTCATCCATCTCGACGCCAAGGGACGCGGCGGAGCACTACGGGCGGCGTGGATGACGTCGACCGCCGACGTGGTCGCCTACATGGACGTGGATCTGTCGACCGATCTGACTGCGCTGATGCCGTTGATCGCGCCGCTGGTCTCCGGCCATTCCGACATCGCGATCGGTTCCCGGTTGGTGGCATCGGCCAGGGTGGTCAGGGGCCCCAAGCGCGAATTCGTCTCGCGCGGTTACAACCTCGTGCTCCGTGGCATGTTGGGGGCGCGCTTCTCGGATGCGCAGTGCGGCTTCAAGGCCCTTCGAGCCGACGTCGCCAGGCAGCTGTTGCCGCTGGTGGCCGACACCGGTTGGTTCTTCGACACCGAGCTGCTGGTGATCGCCGAGCGTGCCGGTTTGCGCATCCACGAGGTACCCGTCGACTGGATCGACGACCCCGACTCGCGCGTCGACATCCTGCGCACCGCGGTCGACGACCTCAAGGGCTGCTGGCGCGTCGGGCGAGCGCTGGCGACCGGTGCGCTGCCGCTCCGCGAACTGCGGGCCGGACTCGGCCGCGAGCCGCTGGTTGCAGGGGTGCCGCGCGGCATGGTCGGACAGCTGCTGAGGTTCGGAATCATCGGTGTGGCAAGCACACTCGCGTATGCGCTGCTGTACCTGGTGCTGCACCCAGCGATGGGTGCCCAAGCCGCCAACCTGGTGGCGTTGCTGCTGACGGCCGTCGCCAACACCGCGGCCAACCGGGCCTTCACGTTCGGCATCCGCGGCAACACCGGGGCGGTTCGCCACCAGTTCCACGGTTTGATGGTGTTCGGGTTCGGGCTGGCCATCACCAGCGGGACGCTGTACGTCCTGCACGAGCTCGACCCGACAGTCGGTAAGGAAGCGGAGTTGTCCGTGCTGGTGATCGCCAACCTGGTGGCCACGCTGGTGCGATTCGTCGCGTTGCGGCGGGTGTTCGGGGTGCCCCGCGGCTAGCGCACTGCGCGTGAATCCTCTGCGAAAATCGGGGCCGAAATTCGCACACGTTTCACGAGCGTGGGCGAGGCGGCCGCTCGGTCAGCCTTCCTGCCCGAACTCCATGGCGTCCATGTTCCAGTAGCCCCTCAGGTTCGTGATCAGCCCCTCGTCGTTGACGCGATAGGTGAACACGCCGCGGACCGTGGCGGTGAAGCCGTTCGGAAACTTGGTGTGTAGCACCAGGATGTAGGCGATCTCGGTCGGGGAGCTCGACGGAAACGTCGCCTCACGGGTGACGGTCAGCTGGTTGGGGCCGATGTTGGCGTCGTAGAACGCCGCGACGGCCTCCTTCCCGCGCACGCCGTTGCCGTCGGGGTTGGTGACGGCCTCGCCGATCGGATCCTCGATGACGACGTCGTCGGTCATCAGAGCCAGCCAGCCCTCGCGGTCACCAGACTGGACGCATCGCCACGACGCCTCCGACGCAAGGAGTACGGGTGACTTCTCGACGGTTTCCTGGGACATGGCCTGCCCTACCTGTCGGCGTCGGTGAAGCGGATGACGCCGCGGATGTTGCGGCCCTCCAGCATGTCGGTGTAGCCGTCGTTGATCTGCTCCAGCTGGTACTGCCGGGTGATCATGTCGTCGAGGTTGAGCTTGCCCGCCTTGTACATCGACAGCAGCTGGGGAATGTCGAAGTGCGGGTTGCCGCCGCCGAAGATGGTGCCCTGGATCCGCTTCTGCATCAGGGTCAGCATCGCAAGGTTCAACGACACGTTGGTGTCCATCAGGCTGCCGATGGCCGTGAGGACCGTCGTGCCGCCCTTGGAGGTCAGGTTGACGTACGTGTCGACATCCGCGCCCTTCAGCTCGCCGACCGTCACGATGACCTGCTTGGACATCAGTCCCCACGTGACTTCGGCAATACCGGCGAATGCGGCGTCGGTATCCGGATAAGCATGGGTGGCACCGAACTTCAGCGCGGCG
>NZ_JBEVLO010000021.1:0-11644 GCF_040509115.1 Mycobacterium sp.
TCCGTTGGGAGACGATGACGACCGTCGCAGTTGCCGATACCTCGCCCAACGCGGCGCGCACGCGTGCGTCGGTCCGCACGTCGAGCGCGGAGAAGGCGTCGTCGAACAGATAGAGGGCGGGTCGGCGGATCACCGCCCTTGCGATGGCAATTCGCTGCCGCTGACCACCCGAAAAGTTGATCCCGCCCTGCGCGACGGGCATCTTCAGACCCTCCGGGTGAGCGGACACGAAACCATCGGCCGCGGCGACCCTTAGCGCATCCCACATCTCATCGTCGGTCGCGTCCGCCTTTCCGTACCGGAGGTTCTCGGCCACCGTGCCGGAGAACAGGTAACCCCGCTGCGGCACCAGACCGATCGTCGCCCAGAGGGTCTCGACGTCATGATCGCGGACGTCGACGCCGTCGACCGCCACCGAACCCCCGGTCACGTCGAACATCCGGCAGATCAACGAGATCAGCGTCGACTTGCCCGATCCCGTCGACCCCACCACGGCGGTGGTGGTGCCGGGGCGCGCCGTCAGCGAAATCCCTTGCAGCACCGGGCGGTCGGCACCTGGGTAGCTGAACGTGGCGTCCCTTATCGTGATCTCGCCCGCCGTGGAGACGGGCCGCACCGGCCGATCCGGGCTGGCGATCGCCGGCGTCGTGGAGAGCACCTCGGAGATGCGCTCGGCGCACACCGAGGCGCGCGGCAGCATCACCAACAGGATCGTCGCCATCAGCACGGCCATCAGAATCTGCATGAAGTAGGAGAGGAACGCAATGAGCGAGCCGACCTGCATCTGGCCCGCATCGATGCGAATGCCGCCGAACCAGATCAACGCGACACTCGACACGTTGATCACCAGCGTCGTGATCGGCAGCATCAGCGCCTGCCAGCGGCCGACCGTCAACGCGGTGTCCGAAAGCGCTTGGCTGGCCTCGGCGAACCGGGCCCGCTCGAACGGCTCCCTGGCGAAGGCCCGGATCACGCGGATCCCCGCCAACTGCTCGCGCATCACCCGGTTGATGCCGTCGATCAGCTGCTGCATCCTGCGGAAGATCGGCAGCAGCTTCGACACGATCCAGTAGTTGGACAGCCCGAGCACGGGCACGCTGACGAGAAGCAGCCAGGACAACCCCGCGTTCTGATGCACCGCCATCGCGATGCCGCCGAGGCACATGATGGGCGCGGCGATCAGGACCGTGCACGTCATCTGCAACAACACCTGGATCTGCTGCACGTCATTGGTGGTGCGGGTGAGAAGTGATGGGGCACCGAACCGCGCTGTCTCCTCTGCGGACAACCCCGTCACGTGGTGGAACATCGCAGAGCGCAGGTCGCGGCCGAAACCCATGCCGACGCGCGAGCCGAAGTACACGGCGCCCACCGCGCACACCACCTGCAGCGCGGTGACTGCGAGCATCATCCCGCCGAGTTCGACGATGGTTCCGGTGTCGCCCTTGGCCACGCCGTCGTCGATGATCGCGGCGTTGATGGTCGGCAGATACAGCGACGCCAGCGTGCTGATCACCTGGAAGGTGGCCACGGTGAGCAGCGGCCTGCGGTACGGCCGTGCGTACCGTCGCAGCAGGCGCATGAGCATCCCGCTACTGTCGCACACCGTGCCGAGCGGGAACCTGTACGTCCATTCCTTGGAATTGCATGCGAAAACTCCAGGTCAGTCGGCATGTCGGTGGTTGTGCGCAGAGGCTGCCGCTACTATCGCGGGCGTGACGGGAAGAGGCGGAAGGCCCAACGGCGGGCGCAACGCGAAGGCGCTGGCCGTGGCCGCCGCGGCGATCTCGGTGCTGGCGGCCTGCTCCGGTTCCGATCAGCCGAGCGAACCCGGCGCACCGTCCAGCGACGCCCCGTCGGGCGCCATCAAGCACGGACCCACGTTCCAGGAGTGCGGCGGCATCAGCGACGAGACGATGGCCCAGCTCACCAAGATTCAGGGCCTGGTCAACACCGCGCGCACCTCGGTGGGGTGCCAGTGGCTCCTCGGCGGTGGCATCACGGGGCCGCACTTCTCGTTCAACTGGTACCGAGGCAGTCCCATCGGTCGGGAACGGAAGACCGAGGAGTTGCAACGCACCAGCGTCGAGGACATCAACATCGAGGGTCACGACGGGTTCATCGCCCTGAACGAGGTACCCAACACGCCCATTGGGCTGTGTGAGATCGGTATTCAGTTCGACGACGACTTCATCGAGTGGTCGATCAGCTTCGCCCAACAGCCGTACCCGGATGCGTGTGACGTCGCCAAGGAAGTCACCCGCCAGTCGATCGTGAACGCGAAGTGAGCGGGATGGATCGCGTCCGTCGGGGGACGGCGGGTGCGCTGGCGGTGCTCGCGACGGTGACGCTGGTAGTCGGCTGCGCGCGTGACGTCCAGGGTCAGGCCGTGAAGGCGGGCACCGGTGGCAACAACCCGCGCAACAACGATTCCGAGACGACGTACCCGAACCTGCAGAAGGAATGCGACGTCCTCACCACCGACGTCCTCGCCAAGACCGTCGGCGCGGATCCGCTGGACATCCAGAGCACGTTCGTCGGCGCCATCTGCCGCTGGCAGGCGCTCAACCCGTCGGGTCTGATCGACCTCACCCGGTTCTGGTTCGAGGAGGGCAGCCTCGACAACGAGCAGAAGGTGGCCGAGGCGCTGAACTACCAGATCGAGAATCGGTCGGTGGCGGGCGTGCAGTCGATCGTGATGAAACCCAACGACAACAGCGGCGCGTGCGGCGTGGCGAGCGACGCGGCGGGAGTGGTCGGTTGGTGGGTGAACCCCCAGTCGCCTGGCATGGACGCGTGCGGCATGGCGGTCAAGCTGATGGAACTGACGCTCAACACCAACAACTGACGGCCCAAAACCGCGGGGTTCATCGGGCGACGTGGAAGTCCACCAGCGTCGCGGAGCGGGGTTCCAGCTTGCCCCACGGCTGGCTGATGCGCAGCACTGCGATCGCGGAGGTGGGGAACTTCGCCGAGATCGCGTCGGCGACAGCGGGATCACTCTGATCGCCCGCCAAGCCGAGGGCCAGCACGGACATGGTGGGTTCGTGCCCGACCACCAGCAGGGTCGCGACGTCGCCGGCGATGGCGTTGACGAGGCGGATCACCGTGCCAGGCGTCGTGTCGTACAGGTCGTCGGCATAGTGCACGTCGGCGTCTTCTACGTCCAAGCCGGTGCGCGCCAAGGTCTGCCGGGTGCGGGTCGCCGTTGAGCACAGCACGGCGTCGACCCCTGCGGTGTTCGCCCGGATCCAGTCTCCCGCGAGAGCGGCCTCGCGGATGCCGCGTGGCGCCAGCGGACGCTCGTGGTCCGCCACGCCGTCGGGGTATTCGGACTTGGCGTGCCGCATCAGCAGCAGGGTGCGGTCGGAGGCGCTCATCGAACCCACCGTAATCCCACATGCCGGGCGAGGTCCACGGACTTGTCGGGCCACGGACCTACACTCGCCTTGCCCGCCACACGACGGGCTTCCAGAACTAGCCGAGGGAGGTCCGGATGCGCTTTCTGCACACCGCCGACTGGCAGCTCGGCATGACCCGCCACTTCCTCAACGGCGAGGCGCAGCCGCGGTATTCGGCCGCGCGGCGTGACGCCGTCGCGGGTCTCGGTGCGCTCGCCGCCGAGACCGGCGCCGAGTTCGTCGTCGTTGCTGGTGACGTCTTCGAGCACAATCAGCTCGCGCCGCGCGACGTCAGCCAGTCCCTCGAGGCCATGCGCGCGATCGGCGTCCCGGTGTATCTGCTTCCCGGCAACCACGATCCGCTCGACGCGTCGTCGGTGTACACCAGCTCGCTGTTCACCACGGAGCGGCCCGCCAACGTCGTGGTGCTCGATCGGGCGGGCGTGCACGAGGTCCGGCCCGGTCTGCAGATCGTCGCGGCCCCTTGGCGTTCCAAGAAGCCCCACACCGACCTCGTCTCCGAGGTGCTCGAAGGGTTGACCGCCGACGGCGTCACCCGCATCGTCGTCGGCCACGGCGGGATGGACCTGTTCGAGCCCGACCGCGACAAGCCCGCGCTAATCCGGCTGTCCGCGGTCGAGGCCGCCATCGAGCGTGGCGCCGTGCATTACGTTGCGTTGGGCGACAAGCACTCTCGCACCAAGGTGGGCGCGACGGGGCGGGTCTGGTATTCCGGCTCGCCCGAGGTGACCAACTACGACCACATCGAACCCGATTCCGGGCACGTGCTGGTGGTCGACGTCGACGAGGACGATCCCGCGCACCAGGTCGACGTGGCGTCACGCCGCGTGGGACGGTGGCGGTTCCTCACGCTGCGGGTCCCTCTCGATACCGCCCGCGACGTCGTCGATCTCGACATCAACCTCGATCAGCTCCCGGACAAGGAGCGCACGGTGGTTCAGCTCGCGCTCACCGGTGCGCTCACCGTCACGGACAAGGCGGCGCTCGACGCATGCCTTGACAAATACGCCCGACTGTTCGCGGCGCTCGGCACGTGGGACAAGGAGACCGACCTCGTGGTGCTGCCCGCCGACGGCGAGTTCGACGATCTCGGCATCGGCGGCTTCGCGGCCGCCGCGGTCGACGAACTGGTGGCCACCGCGCGTGAGGACGGCAAGAACGCCGACGACGCCAGAGCGGCGTTGGCGCTGCTGCTACGCCTTGCGGAGAAGGGAAGTGCCGCGTGAAGCTGCACCGACTCGTCCTACGGAACTACCGCGGAATCGCCCACCGGGACATCGAATTTCCCGATCGCGGTGTGGTGGTGGTGTCCGGCGCCAACGAGATCGGCAAGTCGTCGATGATCGAGGCGATCGATCTCCTGATCGAGGCGAAGGACCGCTCGACCAAGAAGGAGGTCAAGCAGGTCAAGCCGACGCACGTCGACGAAGGCGCTGAGATCACCGCTGAGATCTCCACGGGGCCATATCGTTTCGAGTACCACAAGCGTTTCCACAAGCGCCCCGAGACACGCCTGACGGTGACCGCCCCCCGCCGGGAACAGTTGACCGGTGACGAGGCGCACGACCGTGTGCAGGCCATCCTCGCCGAGACCGTCGACACCGATCTCTGGCGCGCCCAGCGCGTGCTGCAATCGGCGTCCACCGCCCCGGTCGACCTGTCGGGCTGCGACGCCCTGGCCCGCGCCCTCGACGTGTCGGCCGGACAGGTGGCTGCACTTGGTGCGTTGACCGGGTCTGAGCCGCTGCTGATCGACCGGATCGACGCCGAGTTCCGCGAGTACTTCACGGCGACCGGCCGGGCGACGGGTCCGTGGGCGGCGGCGGTCAGCAGGCTGCGCGAAGCCGATGACGAGGTGGCCAGGTGCCAGGCCGAGGTCGACGAGGTCGACGAGGCCGTGGCTCGGCACGCGACGCTGACCGACGAGTTGGCGCGGGTGTCCCTCGACCGGGTCGGGGCCGGTAAGCGTCTGGAACGGGCCCAGGCCGCGGCCGACACCGTCAAGCAGCTCACCGACCGACTGACGGCAGCCCGCGCCGTCGCGGAGGGGGCGGCGATGACGCAGGCCGCGTCGGACGCGGCGCTTGGCGAGCGCCGACGGCTGCGTGGCGAACTCGACGAGCGCGCGGCCACCATCGAAGGGTTGACGTCTTCGGCGGAGAGCACGTCCCGCGACGAGGCACGGGCCGCCGCGGACGCTGCATCGGCGGCCGCGGCCACCGAGGTGGCCCGGGCTGTGCTGGAGGAGCGTCGGGTTGCGCTCGACGCGGCGCGGGCCGTCGCCGAGCTCATCACGCGCCGCGACGAGGCGAACAAGTTGACGGCCAAACTGACCAGGGTCGAGATCGTCGATCGTGAGCTGGCCGACGTCACCGAGGAGCTCGGGCGGATCACGCTGTCCGAGGAGGTCATGCGCGACGTCGAGCTCGCTGCGCTGGCCACCGAGCGAGCCGCCGCCCAAGCCGAGTCGGCTTCCGCGCGGGTGGAACTCGACGTCGTGGACCACCTTCGAGTCTTGGTCGCAGGCAGGCCGGTTGATGTCGGGCCCGAGGCATCGTGGTCGCAGAACGTGACCACGCCGACCAACGTCGAAGTCCCGGGGCTGCTGACCATCCGGGTGGTGCCAGGATCGCCAGCCGCGGACTGCCAGGCGAAGCTCGACAGGGCGCGGCAGATGCTGGCGGTGTTGCTGGAGGAAGCCGGGGTCGCCGACGTGGACGCGGCCAGGGCGCTCGACCTCCGACGGCGTGGATTGATGGCGTCGCGGGAGCGGCTGGCGGCCACCAGGGACGCGCTTCTTGGCGACGATGCACTCACCGAGCTGCGGGTGCGGTTGGCGGAGTTGCGCAGTGCGCTCCATGACGCCCTCGGTGATGCCGTCGGTGACGTCACCGACGCCCACCCGTCCGCCGAGACCGCGGGCGCCGAACTGACCGCGGCCCGCAAGGCGCACCGAGACGCACGGGCGGCCTACGACGCGCAGCGTGACGTGGCGACCGCTGCCTCGGCGCGGGCAATGGCGGCAGCGGGTCAGGCGAGCGTCGTGCGTGCCAAGTTGACAACAGCGCACGGCGAGCTCGCCGTGGCGGCGGAACGGCTTGCCAGGCAACGTGAGTCGATCACCGATGACCAGCTCGCCATCCAGGCCCAGGCCGACGGTGAACGCGCCAGCCAGCTCGTTGCCCAGATCGCCGCGGTCGAGAGCGAACTCGCGGCTGCGCACCCGTCTGACGTCGCGGTGGAGCTCAAGGAAGCCACCCGCCTTGCCGCCGACCTCGGCCGCCGCCACGACGACGTCGGCGGACTGCTCCGCGAGGTGACCGCGCAACTCAGGGTGTACGGCACGGAGGGCAGGAAGGGCAGGCTCGACGCGGCTCAAGCCGTTCGCGAGCGCGCCCTCGGCGACCACGCCAGGATGCAGCGCCGCGCTGCCGCGGCGCAACTGCTGCAATCGGTGATGGCACGTCACCGCGACGAGGCACGGCTGCGGTACGTCGACCCGTTCCGCGCCGAGGTGGAGCGCCTCGGACGCATCGTGTTCGGCGGTGACTTCGAAGTCGAGGTCGACGGCGACCTCCGCATGCAGAGCCGCACGTTGGCAGGCCGCACCGTGCCCTACGACTCGCTGTCGGGTGGGGCCAAGGAGCAGCTCGGCATCGTGGCCCGGCTGGCCAGCGCCGCACTCGTCGCCAAGGAGGACGGCGTACCCGTCGTCATCGACGATGCACTCGGCTTCAGCGACGCCAACCGGTTGGTCAAGATGGCCGAGGTGTTCGACGCCGTCGGCGGCGACGGGCAGGTCATCGTGTTGACCTGCAGCCCGGAACGGTATGCGGCGATCGGCGACGCGCACCGCATCGAGCTCACGGCGTAACCGGCCGCGACGGCTTGCGTGTTGGTAAACGTGCACGAATCGCCGAGGTGGGGTCAGAAGTAGGCGTTGGCGGGCAAGGGAGTGCCGTGCAGCAGGTTCGCCCCGATTGCCACCGCCTTGTACGCCACCGGGTTGTGCAGCGTGATGGTCCGGATGTTGCGCCAATGACGGTCCAGGTTGCGTTGCCTGCTGGCCGCGCTCGCCCCGCCGAGCTCCAGAAGACGGCTGGCGGCCTCGGGCGCCACGTCGTCGAGGTGGACCTTGACCTGGGCAACCTTGAGCTGCGCCTCGGCGGCCAGCTCCGGGTCGGGGTTGCCGTCGGGTGTCGAGGCAGCGGAGTTCGTCGCCACCGCAATCGCCTCGGCGGCGTCGAGCACCGCGGCCCGCGCGATGGACGCCGTGCTGGCCAGCACCCCGAGTTGCCGCTGCAGGAGCGGGTCGTCGGTGGGGCGGTCGGCGGGCGCATGACTGAAACTGCGGTCTCGCGAACGCAACAGCGTCACGCCGTCGTCGACGACATTGGCCAGGACGCCTGCGACCACCGCGTGGATGTACAGCTGCAAGAACGCCCACTGCACGGTAGGTACGGGTTCGGAGTCGTACGGCGCGTCCACCAGAATCTCGTCGGACGTCACGCTGACGTGGCTGAAGGTCGTGGTGCCGGTCCCGGTGCGGCGCTGACCGAAGCCGTCCCAGTCGTCGACCAACTTCACGCCGGTGCGGTCGGCGGGCACCACCACGGTTGCCACGGAGTCGTGGTCGGTGGTCGCGGTGACGGTCAGGTAATCGGAGAACAGCGTGCCGGTGCTGTAGTACTTCTCGCCATCGAGGCGGAACCCACCCGTCGGTTCGGGCAGCAGGCGGGTGTTGAACACCAGGCTACCCACTGCGGCGGCGCCCTTCTCGCTGAATGCGTTGCCGAACAGCTTGCCGTCCGCCACCTTGCGCAGCCACGGCACCGACGCCGGGTCGTAGGTGCCTCCCCGGTCGCTCCGCTCCTGCCCGCCGGAGCCGCTGCGAAGGCGCTCCTCGACGAACCAGAAGTGCGTCCGGAAGATGTGCGCCACAATGGGATCGGCCTGAGCAACGTCGATCACCGCGGAGAATAGTTGCGGGACAGTCAATCCCGATCCGCCAAGCTCGCGGGTCAGGCGCAGGGTGCCGAAGCCCGCGCGCTTGAGGTCGGCGACCTGATCAAAGGGGTTCTCGTCATTGAGATCTCGGTCCTTGGCGCCAATCGAAAGGCGGCCCAGCAGGTCCTTCCACTGCGGCGTACCGGGGAGCGTGCGCGAGCTGTTCTCGACGGCGGTCATGGATCCGTTCTACGCAACGGCCTCCGGATGGGCACTGCTTTGGCTCGTGCCGAACCTAAGATTCGGCACAATGGATGACGATGACGATGAACGCCGGACCTCGCCGGGTCCACGACAAGCTCGCCGCGCTCCCCGGTGTCCGGTCGGTCCGCCGCCCGATCCGCCATGGCGAGCCCGAGGAATTCTCGCTGTACTACGTGCGGACCGGGCCCGAGTCGACGAATCCGCTGGTCATCATCCCTGGCGGCCCCGGCGCGGCGTCGATCGCCCTGTACCGGGGGTTGCGCAGACACGCGGCGGCGGCCGGGCTCGACGTCATCATGGTCGAGCACCGTGGGGTCGGAATGTCCCGGCACGACGATGAGGGCGCCGACCTGCCACCGGAGGCCTTGACGATCGTCGAGGCCGTCGACGACGTCGCGGCCGTGCTCGATGCGGAGGGAGCAGGCACCGCGGTGATCTATGGCACCTCCTACGGGACGTACCTGGCCGCAGGAGTCGGCGTGCGCCATCCCGGTCGCGTGCACGCGATGATCCTGGATTCACCCCTGCTGTCGGCCGACGACGTCGACGCGGTGCGCCACGCCATCCGGCGGGTGCTCTGGGACGGGGACGAGCCTGAGACGGCCGAGTTGGCGGCCAAGGTCCGTCGCCTCGTCGCCGACGGTGTCCTGACACCGACCGCCGCGCAGCTCGCCGCTGGGCTATACGGAGTCGCGGGCCCTGACGTGCTCCGACGTCAGCTGGACTTGCTGCTGACCGACCACGACTGGTTGTGGGGTGCGGTCGGGCTGGGCACCAAGCTGTTCTTCGAGCGCAAGACGCCGTACCACCACGAGCCAGACCTGGTCGAGCACATCGGCTACCGCGAGCTCAACTACGGTGCCGAGCCCGACGGCGGTCCGCTCGATCCAGCGGTTGCATTCCGCGAAATCGCCACCGGAGACGCCGATTTCGTCGGTGAGCCGTACGACCTCGTTGCCGCGATGCCCGGCTTCACCTGGCCGACGGTGGTGATCTCCGGAGGCAGGGACCTCACCACTCCGCCTGCGGTGGCGCACCACATCGCCCAGTTGATACCGGATTCGGTCCTCGTCGAGCTGCCCACCGCGGGGCACAGTGTCATCGACACCAGGGAACGCGCCGCGCTGGAGGTCGTGATGGCCGTCAACGCAGGCGCAATGCACGACCTGCCTCGGCGGGCAGCCGAACTCGACGCCGCGCCAAGCGTCCTGAGCGTGCGACTGCTGGTGTGGGCGATCGCCGCCGCTGCGGCGGCCGAGTCGGCGGTGCCGTCAGCCGTACCGCGCGCCGTGCGGCATGTGACTACTTGGTGAAGCCGACGATCGAATAGTTCAGATCGCCGATCCCGGCAGGCCCGAAGTTGGCCAGCGTGCTGCGCACCGCCACGTTGCCCGGCGACTGGAAGAGCGGCAGGCTGAATCCGATGTCCCAGATCAGCTTGTCGAGTTCGTTGGCCTTCGCCCTGGCGGTCGCCGGGTCTAGATCGGACAACGTCTCCTCGATCTTGGCGTCGATCTCGGGGCTGCCGATCTTGCCGAAGTTGCTCTCGCCGGTTGACAGGTAGATCTGGTTCAGTCCGGAGAACGGGAAGGCGTCTCCGGCCCAGGCGAATTGGGCGACGTCGAAGTTGCCGGGAATGATGTGGTCTGCGAACAGTGAGCCGCCAGCCACCGCGTTGAGTTGCAGGTCGACACCGATCTGGGCGAGGTTGCTCTGGGCAATCTGGCCGATCTGCCTGGTGCTCTGGGCGTCGTAGAACACGTCGCGAATGGTCAGCCTGCGGCCGTCCTTCTCACGGAACTGGCCGTTCATCTGCCAGCCCAGCGCGTCGAGGTCCTTCTTGGCGGCCTCCGCGTCGAACGGGATGGCGTTGTCCTGGTAGCCCTCCTGGCCCGCAACGTAGATGTGGTTGTTCAGCGTATGCGGTGCGTCGACGAGCCCACGCTGGCTGATGTCGGCGATGGCCTGCCGGTCGATCCCCTTGATGATCGCGACCCGCAACTTCGGGTCGGCCAGAATGGATCCGGGAGCGCCATTGAACGTGAAGTGGTACCAGCTGATGGCTGGGGCCCGCCGGATCGAGATGCCCTGCGTGCGTTGCGCAATCGTGAGGTCGTCCAGGCTCTGGAGCGCGACCGCATCCAGTGCGCCGTTCTGCAGCGCGGGGATCCTGGCCGGATCCGCGAGCACCGTGTAGGTCACCGAGTCGAGCTTCGGCGGCGTGCCCCACCACCTCGGGTTGCGGGTCAGCACGATCCGCTGCGCACCCTTGTCGGCGGTCGTGACCATGAACGGACCCGCCGACGGTCCGGGACCGTTCAGCTGGGCACGGTTGAACACCTCCGGATTGGCCGTCATGGTCTTTGGATACAGCATGCCGTTCCCCGCGAACATGCCCTTCCAGTCCGCGTAGTGGCTGGCGAACGTGATGACGGCCTGGCGGTCGTCGACACCCCTGGTGACCGATGCGACCCGCTCGCTGCCGTTGGGAGCCGAGATCAGGTAGGCGGGGTCGGTTCCCTTGGTGGCGTTGATCTGAGAGGCAATGTCCTCCCACGTGAACGGGGTGCCATCGGACCAGACGGCCTTCGGGTTGATGGTGTAGGTGACTTCCTGCGGGTCCGTCTTGGTTAGTTCGACGTTGGTGAAGTAGTCCTTGTTCACCGTGGGCTCGCCATCCGGGGTGATGAAGAACGCGCGCGGCATGGTCCAGCGCAACAACGGACCGAGTTCGCCGGGGCTGTCAATCTGCAGCGCGTTGAAATTCGCGGGATAACCGGGCAGCGCCAGCTTCAGGTCACCGCCGTCACGCAGGACGGCCGGATCCTGCGGATTGATGTCGTTGGACTTGCCGAGTTCGGCGTTGCCCCCCACCGGGGGCGGTGCTTCGCTACCGCCCGAGCACGACGTGATGAGGGAGACCGCGAGAAGGACACCGGCGAGACGTCGGATGATCATCCTGCAAATGCTAGTGGCGGCCGACGCCCTGGGCGCTCAGCAGGGCAACCCCC
>NZ_JBEVLO010000022.1:0-62392 GCF_040509115.1 Mycobacterium sp.
TCGATGCCGTCCGCGGCTCACGTGCCGTCGAACGCGTATTACAACTGACCGTCTACATGGCGTGTGACGCGGACTTCACCGATCACTCTCGTCTAGCCGACAGCGCGAGCGCGATATTGTTCGACACTTGGCCTTCGGCCGGTCTCGGCGCCCGCGCAGCGGTAGGCGTAAGCACGCTCCCCGGTGGGGCTCCAGTCGAGATCCAACTCGTTGTCGCGCTCGCGGCAGCCACCGACTCGGCGACCTGCGATGCTCGTGTGCGACCGTGTGGGCCGGTGTGACCTGCGCCGGACTCGGCGTTGATCCCGACGGCGGTAGTTCGGCGCGACTTGGCCGCCCCCGCTGATGTCGTGACCTCGTAACTCACCCCAAATCGTCCGGCGATGTCCGAGCGCCTCTCCCGATTCGCCTCGCTCGAGACCGATCGAGTCGCGTGTGCGTCATGGGCAAAATTCCACTTGGCAGATGACCGGCGACGGCCTAGGGTAATGAGCCATGTCGGTAATGGCTGATGACACGGTGCCAGGAACGTCCCGCACGGGCCTGGGTGTGCTGTTCGGGCTTTCGTCGTCCGCGGCGTTCGGATTGTCGGGTCCGCTGGCCAAGGGGTTGATCGATGCCGGGTGGACTGCGGGTTCCGCGGTGACGGCGAGGCTGCTGCTCGCGGCCGCCGTGATGCTGGTGCCCGCGGCGATGTCGTTGAGGGGCCGGTGGTTCCTGCTGCGGCGAAACCTGAAGTTGATCGCTGTCTACGGAACGGCCGCCGTGGCCGGATGTCAGCTCGCGTACTTCAACGCGGTCAGCTACATGCAGGTCGGTGTGGCGTTGTTGATCGAGTTCACCGCACCGGTCGCCGTGATCGGCTGGCTGTGGGTCCGCCACGGTCAGCGGCCTGGTCGACTGACCTTCATCGGCGCCGTAATCGCTGCAGCGGGGCTGGTTTTGGTACTGAACCTGGTATCGGGAGCCGACGTCGACGTCGTCGGGGTGCTCTGGGCGCTCGCGGCGATGGCGGGCGCCGCGGTCTACTGGGTGATCTCCGCCGACGAGGACAATGGACTGCCGCCGATCGCCTTGGCGGCCGGGGGTCTGCTGCTCGGCGGCACGCTGTTGCTGCTCGCCGGGCTCGTCGGCATCGTTCCCTTCGCGGCGCCGCGCACCGGCGTCGACTTCGTAGGTGCCACGGTGCCGTGGTGGGTACCGATCCTCGCATTGGGCGTGGTCACCGCGGCGCTGGCCTACGTGCTCGGAATCCTGGCGAGTCGACGACTCGGCCCCCGGCTGGCTTCCTTCGTGGGTCTGGCGGAGGTCGTTTCGGCGCTGGTGTTCGCGTGGCTTCTGCTCGGCGAGGCGCCCGCGGTGATTCAACTCGTCGGCGGCGCATTGATCCTGTTCGGCGTCGTCGTGGTCAAGCTGGGCGAGCCCAAGGCCGCGCAGCCGACACCCGAGACGCCTCGCGCGGTGGCCGAACCTCGATGATCGCCGCTGGTAACGTGGCACGATGCTGCTAGCCCATGACACCGAGACGGGGATGCGAGCTGCGGTCGCGCTGGTCAACTCGGCAGTTGAGCCCGACACACTCCTTGCGGTGGAACAGCTCTCGGACTTCTACGCGGAGTACGACTACACCGGGCGGTTGGATGGCGACGAGGCCGAACTGCGGGCCGTCCGGAGCCTGCGACCCGTGCTGCGGCGACTCTTCACCAGTGCCCGCGACGAAGCCGTCGACATCGTCAACCAGCTCTTGGAAGACCACGACGCACGGCCCAAGCTGGTACGCCACGGCGACGCCGATTGGCATCTGCACGCGGTCACCGCCGACCAACCGTTCGCGACGCGTATCGCGGTCGAAACCGCGATGGCGATGATCGACGTCATCCGACTCGACGAGATGAGCAGGCTGACCGTGTGCGACGACCCCACTTGCGACGGCCTGGTGTTCGACCTGTCCCGCAACCGATCTCGCCGCTTCTGCAGCACCACCTGTGGCAATCGGCTGGCCGTCGCCGCGTACCGCGCACGGAGATCGAGCTGACCGCCGCTTCGCCGCGCACGGCGCTGCCAGCACCGTGTCACGTCAACTCGGCCACCAGGCTCCACGTGAACGCGCTTGCCACCCATGGAGGCAAGCAATGACCGCTCAACTGCCGCTCGCGTTGGACGACACCATCGGAGGAGTGACGCGATGAGTACCACCACCCATCTCAAGACCATCCTTGGCGAGCTGACCAGCAACCAGCGCTGGATTGACGACGCCCAACTCGACGAGTTGGCCGACGCGATCCTTGCGGCGAACCACGTCTTCCTCTCCGGCGCCGGGCGTTCGGGGGTCGCCATCAGAGGGTTCGCCAATCGCCTTGTGCACCTGGGGTTCTCGGCATCGATGGTCGGTGACGTGACCAGCCCCCACACCTCCAAGGGCGACCTGCTCATCGTGGGTTCGGGATCGGGGCGCACCGAGAGCCTGGTCGCGCTCGGGAAGACGGCGCAGGCGAGCGGGGTTTCGGTCGCGCTGGTCACGATGGACGCCGACTCGATCCTCGGACGGATGGCCGACGTCGTCGTCGTGCTGCCAGGCGCGTCGCCGAAGGTTCGTGGCGAGGTGCGGCAGGTCGCCTCGGTTCAGCCGATGGGTTCGGCCTTCGAGCAGATCACCGCGCTCACCTTCGACGCCGTGGTGCTCGAGCTGATGGAGCGAACCGGGCAGACCTCCGACGACATGTTCGCGCGGCACGCCGATCTCGAATAGCGTTGGTGGCGGGTCAAGCTCGGTGTCCGGGCCGTTGACCGGCAAGGACGGCTTACCGTACTCGAAGCGAGTCGTCGCGTCGCAGTATGAAGAAGTACGGCGCCTTCGACCCGCGTAGGTCCATCGCGCCGATCACGGTGTCGTCGTCGAGTCGGCGAAAGACGTCGTTGATGGGCACCTGGTCGTAGACCATCGTGGCGCTGTCCACGTCGCGATAGCGCGTGGTGCGCAAGCGCGCCTTCGGGGCCCTGGTGCTCAGGGCTGGCCGCGCGGCGGAGACCGCGCTCTGGTAGTTGCGGCCGCGCAGGCCGGGCAGTTTGGTGACGATACCGAGGCCGCTGATCGCAAGCACGGGATTCATCGCCCAGAGCGTGCCGTCGGCCGCCGGGAAGAGCAGCGGATGCACGGTTTCGGCGTCGATGAACTGCTTACCCCACCAGCCGCTGGCTTCCAGCAGGCCGTCCATCGGGTGGCCGGTGGGCAATTCGGTGCCGCGCCAGGTGCCGACCATGGCGTCGGGGTCGACGGCTGCCGACGCGTCGAACAGAGACAACGCGTCGGCGGTGGTGGTGGGCGCATTCGGCAGCACGTCGGAGAGCAGCATTTGTCCACCATACTTGACAGGTGTCAAGAACGGTCGTCGGACGTTCGTCGCAGCGGCATCCGGGCCAAGAGGCTCGGCGCGGGCGGTACGACCGTCGATCGACGGACTGAAGGCCGATCGCACGGCTAGATTGGTCCGCTGAACACCAAACCCGTTCGGCGACGGCGCGCCACCGGGCCCGCTCTTCCGATCCCACAACAGATTCGAGGCCGCAACAGATGCGTGGTGTATCGCTGACATCCGACTGGACATGGACCCGAGCGACTGCGTCGAGCGTCGATGCCGCCGCGAAGACGGTGTCATGGAACTGCGAGCCCGGGTCTGACTACTGGCGCACAACGGCGTCGGGGGTCGTGTCGCACAACGGTCATGCACTGCTCCACCCGGCCGACGGCGACTTCGCGCTATCGGCCGAATTCGCGGCCCCGCTCAGCGAGCGATACGACCAGTGCGGCCTCATTCTCATCGAGAACGAGACGAAGTGGTTCAAGACGAGCTTCGAGCGCGACGGCGACATCTTCGTCGGTGGGGTCGCCACCAGCGGTACCTCTGATTGGTCGCGTTCGCCGACCGACCGCCTCACCTCGCTGAAGGTGGTGCGTCAGGGCACCACCGTCGAGGTGTACGTCCATGAGGCAGAGGCGATTTGGTCACTGATTCGGCAGCTCACCATGGCTGGCCATCTCCAAGTCGGGCTCTACTCGGCTGCTCCCACCGGTGCGGGGTTCGTGACGTGCGCGTCGGATGTGGAGCTGTCGTTGGGCTAGCCTGCGGCGACCGGTCCGTCCACGGTGAAGATCGGGGGCGGCGCGACTGCCTGAGTAGGGTGCTCTCATGATGTTGGACGTCGACGCAATCCTGTTCGACATCGACGGAACCCTGGTGGACTCGACTCCGGTCGTCGAACGTTCGTGGCGCACCTGGGCCAGGGAGTACGACGTCGATGCCGATGAAGTGATGCTGGTCTGTCACGGCCGACGGAGCGAGGACACGATCGCCGACTTCGTCGCGCCCGAGCGTCAGACCGCGGCGGTGGCCCGGCTCTCGGAGCTCGAGTCGGCCGATCTCGACGGCGTGACGGCGTTGCCCGGCGCGCAGCAGCTCATCGATGCGTTGCCACGTGAGCGGTGGGCCGCGGTGACGTCGGGCGGACGCGCATTGATGACCGCTCGGCTGACGGCGGCGCGACTACCCATTCCCGAGGTCATGATCTGCGCCGAAGACGTCTCCGTCGGCAAGCCGGACCCCGAGGGATACGCGAAGGCCGCGGCGGCACTGGGCTTCGACCCCGCTCGATGCGTGGTGGTCGAAGACGCGCCCGCCGGCATCGCCGCGGGACGGGCCGCTGGGGCGCACGTGCTGGCCGTCACGACCACCCATGACGCCCATCAAGTAGCCGACGCCGATGCAACGGTTGCCGCCTTGTCCTGCGTGCGGGTAAGTGTCACGGGTGGCGGAGTGGTGCTGACGGTGCTGTCCACGGAGGGCTAGCGCCGCCTTCGCCCACCTCTGCGGCCGCAGCGCGTCACCTGCCTTAGCGTCCCTGAAGGCCTCCCTGGAGCTTGGCCTCGTGCAACCGAGCCAGCACATCGGCGGTCGTCTCGAAGTCCATGCACTTGTCGGTGACCGACTGGCCGTACACCAGATGGGGGCCGACGGGCTGGGCGCCTGCGACCAGGAAGCTCTCCAACATCAAGCCGCTGATGCCGCGCTCGCCCGCGGCGATCCTGGCCGCGATCTCGTGGGCGACTTCGGCCTGGCGGACGTGATCCTTGTCAGAATTGGCGTGCGAGCAGTCGATCATGACGTTGGCGGGCAGCCTCGCCGCGACCAGACCCTCGATCGCCTTGGCGACGGATTCCGCGTCGAAGTTCGGGCCGCCCGACCCGCCCCGCAGGATCAGGTGGCAGTCGGGGTTACCCGACGTCTCGACGATGGCGCCCCTGCCGAGGCCGTCGATCCCGAAGAAGACGTGTTGCGCCGCAGCGGCTTTCACGCCATCGATGGCGGGCTGGACGTTGCCGTCGGTGCCGTTCTTGAATCCGACCGGCATCGACAGGCCGGAGGCCAGCTGACGGTGAATCTGCGACTCGGTGGTTCTGGCGCCAATCGCACCCCAGGCGATGGTGTCGGCGATGTACTGCGGGCTAGTGGGTTCCAGGAATTCGCAACCCACTGCCAGGCCGAGCGCTCCGATGTCGCACAGCAGCTGGCGGGCGGTGCGCAGTCCTCGCTCGACGTCGAAGGTGCCGTCCATGCCGGGGTCGTTGATGAGCCCCTTCCAGCCGACGGTGGTGCGGGGCTTCTCGAAGTACACCCGCATGACGATCTTGAGTCGATCGGCGTACGCAACGGCCAGGGGTGCGAGACGACGCGCGTAGTCCATGGCGGCCACGGGATCGTGGACCGAGCACGGCCCCACGATCACCAGCAGGCGATCATCGATGCCGGCGAGGATGTCGGTGGTCTCCTCGCGATGACGTCTGACCGCTTCGGACACGGCCTGGCTCAGGGGGAGTTCGGCACGGATCTGCTCGGGAGCCGGAACGGGACGAAAGGACGTGATACGTCGATCAGAGGTGCTTTCGGTCTCGGCGTCGATGGTGGTGATGGTCACGATGTGGTCGGGCTTCCTGTGAGTGGTTCTCAGGGCGGCCCGTCAGTTCATCCGGTGCCCTGAATGACGAAAAGCAGCGACCAAATGGTCACTGCTGGGCTCCGGGTGGCGTATCGCGCGTGGTCTAGTGCGCCCTATCCGCGGCTCCACCCGGAGCCGAGATAAAGCGCCAATAGCAGCGCGTGCCGATGTTCACGGCTGTGACCATACCTCGTCGTCTCACGGTCTGGCGAGCCAGGTCGATGCCGTCGATTCCGGGCCGCTCGACGAGCATCGTCGGAACGGGGCCCTTCACATCGTGAGGATCGGCTTGATGGTCTTGCCGGAGCGGCTGTCGGCGATCGCGTCGTTGATGCGTGTGAGCGGGTAGTAGCCGACGAGACGATCGACGGGAAAGTTGCCTGCCTCGTACTGCTGGATCAGGTAGGGGATGAACTCGGGTGGATTCGGATCCCCCAGGGGCACGCCACGAATCACCCGACCGGGGATCAGCGCAGGGATGACGACGGTGAGCTCCTGGTCGTGACCGGCCCCGAGGATGGCGAGCGTCCCGTCGGGCTTCAGTGCCGCCAACGTCGCTTCGAGGACGGCGGGCGATCCTGTGGTGTCGATCGCGAAGTCCACGCCGCCCAACCGTTTCAGCGCCTCCGCGAGGTCAGTCGTCGAGGTGTCGATCACCACGTCGGCACCGAGTTCGGTCGCCAACGTCAACGGCGCTGCCCGTCGGGCCGCCACGATGACTCGGCCCACACCGGCGATCTTGGCGGCGAACAGTGCCGAGAAGGCGACCGCGCCGGCCCCGAGGATGACGACCGTGGAATCCGGCCCGGGTTTGAGCGCATTGAGGACGGTGCCCGCCCCGGTTCCGAAGCCGCACCCCATGGGCCCCGACAGTTCGAGCGGAACCTCGGGGGCAACCTTGATGGTGTTGCGTACGTTGCTCAAAGCGTAGGTCGCAAAGGAGGATTGGCCGAAGAAGTTGCTGCTGAGCGCATTACCTCCAAGGTCGGTGACGGCGGTGCTGCCGTCGGGTCGACGGCCTCCCCAGTTCAGTGGGAACGAATGGTCACAGTAGGCTGGCCGAGCCTCGCGGCAGTGCGCGCAGCTTCCGCAGTTGTTGAAGCTCAACACGACCGGATCTCCGGCGGCAACGGTGGTGACGCCGTCACCAACGCGTTGCACGATTCCCGCTCCCTCGTGTCCCAGTACGGCGGGCAGCGCCGTCGGATTGAGCCCGTCCACGACGGCCAGGTCGCCGCCGCAGATGCCGACCGCCACCATCCGGACCAGGATCTCGTCCTCGCGAGGGTCGTCCAGTTCGACCTGCTCCAACTCCAGTGGCGCGTCCCGAACGCGCGAGACGGCAGCCGTGATCCGCATGATGATTCCGTTCTGGTCTGATGGGTGGTGTCACGCCGCGCCGGTGGCGGGCTGACCGAGCACGGCTGGCCTGAGTGCTACTGGGCGCCAGTGGCGAAAGGTCGTGATGACGGTCACGCCTTCCACCCTGCGCCTCGCGCGATCACGCGTCCAATACCCGTTGCCGAAGATTGATACGGTCGGGGTATGGATCTCGACATGCGCAAGCTGCGCTACTTCGTGGCGGTCGCCGAGCAGCAGCACTTTGGTCGAGCGGCCGACCAGCTCTACATCGCCCAGCCCGTCCTGAGCCGTCAGATCCGCTCGCTGGAGCAGGACTTGGGGTTTGCGCTCTTCGAGCGGACGACGCGCAGCGTGCACTTGACGGCCGCCGGTGAACAGCTGCTCAGCGAGGCCGTCGTGGTCCTGGCGAGCGTCGACGCCGCACTCCGGCGGGTGCGAGAGGCCAGTCGCGGAGTAGAGCGCCTAGTGGTCGCGTTCTCGCCGGGGATGGGAGTCTCCAAGCCGATCCGCGCCTTCAACGCCCAGTATCCCAACGTGGAAGTCGATCTGCTGCAACTGAAGTGGTGGGAGCAGGATGCACCGCTGCGCGACGGCAGAGCCGATGTCGGCTATCTGCGGCGGCCCTTCGACGACACCGGACTACGCGTGATCCCCATCGGCAGAGACCGCATGGTGGCCTGTCTGCCCGATTCCCACCGCCTCGCCCGCCGAAGGACGCTGCGGATGGCAGATCTGGACGGCGAGAACATCCTCGATCAACCCGCCCGGCGAACGTCCTCGATCGAGGAGAAGTTCGAGCTCATTGCCGTCGGTCACAGCATCGGCTTGATGCCCCGCGGTATCGCCGCGGCCTACTCACGCCCCGAATTCGCCTACGTCCCCGTGACCGATGCCGAGCCCGTCGAGACATGCCTGGCCGTGGCCAAGAGTCGGCGCGAACGCCGGATCCGTGACTTCCTGCGACTGGCCACGGCCTCGCTGCAAGCGCGTCCGCTGGCCGCGGTCGACTGACGCAAGCGCCGCGCCACCGCGAAAGGTCCGGCACCGGCCTACCAGCGGACGCCGAACTCCTCGGCCGCGTCGATCAACCACTCGGCCAGATGGCCGGCGAACGACGACCGAACCAGGATTCGATAGTCAGAGCCGTCGTCGGCCAACGCGATCAGCACGACGGCGGCCTGGCCGAGCATGGTCTGCGCGGCGGTTCCTGGCCGAAACACTGCCGGATGCAGATCGAGTGAGCAGCCCTTGGCGAGGAGGTCGCGGGCGTGTTCGCCGCGAAGTCGGACGGTGGTGCGCTGGGCCGACACGTCGATGGCAGCGCCGCCGCGTTCGGTGACGGCACTGCGCAACTTCGCTTCGAGCGCCTCACCGGTCAACGCGGTCGAGGTGATCAGCCACTCCTGCGGGCCGAACCAGATCACCGTCGAATCGGTGCCCTCGATGACCGTCGACGGCTCCGTCGGCAACGCGCCGACGCCAAGGACGCCTGCCACCGCGCCGCCGCCGGATCCAGCGGGATCGACCCACAGGTCGACCATCGCGACGAACGGTTCCTCGCAGATGCTCGTGGCATCGGGCAGTCCCGCGAATCGGGACTGATAGCCCTGCAGTGGGCTGCGGCGGGTGAGGGTGTCAGCCATCGCGGCGCGCTCCTTCGGGATCGACGAGCACGGAACCCGTGATCTCCACGGGAATCAGGGTTCCGGACACGGGGACGTGGACGGTGTCTCCGATGCGCGCGTGTCCGCCCTTCAACAGCGCCAGCGCGAACGGGCGACCCAGTTCGGCGCTGCGGTAGCTCGATGTCACGTGCCCGAGCATGGGCACCGGCGGTGGAGGCAGGACGCCATCAGCGACGGCTTCGATGATCTGTGCGCCTTCTGGCAGAACGGTTTCCGCGTCGATGGGCAACAACCCGACGAACTGCTTGCGAAGCGGATTGAGGTTCTCGCTGCGGGTGAACGACCGCTTGCCGATGAAGTCCACCTTCTTCTTCGACACCGCCCAGCTCATGCCGAGGTCTTGAGGGGTGTTGGTTCCGTCGGTGTCCTGCCCGATGATCGGGTAGCCCTTCTCGGCGCGCAACACGTGCATCGTCTCGGTGCCGTATGGCGTGATGCCATGGGGCTCGCCCGCGGCGATGAGCTTCTGCCACAACGCGGTCGCGTACCACCCCATCACGTTGACCTCATAGGCGAGTTCGCCGGAGAAGCTCACCCGGGCCACTCGGACGTGCACACCGTCGATGCTCGTATCACGCCACGCCATGAACGGGAACGCCTCGTTGCTGACGTCGACGTCCGGAAAGACCGCCCCGACGACGTCGCGCGACTTCGGGCCCACGACGGGGAAGGTATGCCACTGCTCCGTGACCGACGTCAGTCGCACCCGTAGGTGGGGCCACTCGGTCTGCAGCCACTCCTCCATCCAGTCGAGGATGTGCGCGGCACCACCGGTGGTGGTGAATACCTGGAAACGGTTGTCGTCCAACCGCATCACGGTCCCGTCGTCGATGACCATGCCGTCGACCCCGCACATCACGCCGTAGCGGACCATCCCGACCTTGAGGGTGCTCATCATGTTGGTGTAGAGCATGTCCAGGAACTGGCCTGCATCGACGCCTTGGACGTCGATCTTGCCCAGGGTGGAACCGTCGAGCACACCGACGCCACCACGGACGGCGGCACATTCGCGCAGCACCGCCTCTTCCATGCTTTCCGTCGTCGCCCCGCCGGGGTTGAGCGGGTAGTACCGCGGTCGCTTCCACTGGCCGACGTCCTCGAACACCGCACCACGGTCGACGTGCCAGTCATGCACTGCCGTGACGCGTTCCGGGTCGAACTGGCTGCCCCGGCTGCGGCCGGCGAGCGCCGCGAACGCCACGGGGGTGTAGGGCGGTCGGAACGTCGTGACGCCCAGATCCTGCACGGGGGCGTCGAGCAGTGCGGCGGTGATGCCCGATGCGACGACCCCGGAGGTCTTGCCCTGATCGTGGGCGGTGCCGATCGTGGTGTAGCGCTTGATGTGTTCCATCGACCGCATTCCGGCTCCCACCGCGCGGACCAGGTCGGCCACCGTGGCATCGCGCTGCAGGTCGACGAACTGGCTGGTGGCATTCTTCGGGTCCCGCACGTACCACAGCACCAGGTCCGCCGCTGGCTTCCGAGCCGAATCCGTCTCGCCCGCAAGCGGATCGGAGGTAGCGGAGTATCCGAGGTCACCGATGGCTGCCGTCCCCGCCTCGCGCCCGTCGCGTAGGCAACCCGGCAGGTCGAACACGCCGTTGGCGGATCCGGCGACGCTCACCCCATCGAGCTTCTCGCCTGGCACGAATGCGCCAAGGACGTCGTCGTAGCGCAGCTTTCCGCGTGCCTGGCTGAACAGGTGCACCGCGGGATTCCAACCGCCGCTGATCAACAACGCATCACACTCGACGGGCTGCACGGCATCGCCGGAAGCGACGAGGGCGTGCGTGACGCGATCCTCGCCGCGCGTTCCCGTGATGAGCGACCCCACCCGGACGGCGATACCGCGAGCATCGCATGCGCTCAACAGATCTGACGACACCTCGGGGCGGGCATCGACGATCGCCGTAATGGTCACACCGGCGTCGTGCAGGTCGAGCGCCGACAGGTAGGCACTGTCGTTGGTCGTGAACACCGCGACCTGCCGGCCCACCTTCACGCCGTAGCGGTGCAGGAAGGTTCTCGCGCCGTGCGCCAGCATGATGCCCGGCCGGTCGTTGTCGGTGAACACGACGGGACGCTCGTGGGCGCCCGTGGCCACGACGACCCGCCGGGCCCGGATCCGCCACACGCGTTGACGGCTCACTGCCGCAGGTGCTTTCGCGCCGAGGTGATCGGTGCGGCGTTGCAACGCCAGGACGAAGCCATCGTCGTAGTGCCCGAAGGCCGTGGTGCGCTGCAGGTGCAGCACGTCGGGATAGGTGGCGAGCTCGGCCACCGAGTCGGCGACCCAGTCCAGCGCAGGTCTGCCGTCGATGACGTCCGCGCTGCCCAGCAGTGCTCCGCCTGCCTCGCTCTGCTCGTCGAGAAGCACCACCCGCGCGCCGGCCCTGGCCGCCGTCAACGCAGCGGCCAGACCCGCTGGCCCCGCTCCGGTGACCACCACGTCGGTGTGCACGTGGGTGGCGTCGTACTTGGCGGTATCGGCGATTTCGGCGAGGCGGCCTTGTCCAGGAATGCCCCTGGCCACCAGGCCTTCGAACAGTTCCACCGTGGTGGCCAGCAGCATCGGCTCGGGGAAGGGATGTTCGACTTGGACCAGGCCCCCGGTGTCCTCGGCCCACGCTGAGGTGATACCGCGCGGACGACCCAGCTTGATGCTGGTGGTGACCCGGTGCACGCCGTTGGCCAGCAGCGCTGAGGCCAGCGTGTCGCCTCGGTGGCCGGTCAGTTCCCGGTCGTTGAAGGTGAAGTTGACGGTAGTGGTCCGGTCGACTCGTCCACCCTCGGTGGTGCGGAAGGGTGCACTCATCTAGATCGTCGGCTTCTGCTCGTCCGTGCGGTACACGCGATGAAATCGGTAGGTGGCGGTGTCGCGGATCGCGTTGAACCAGCGGCGGCACCCCGCGTTGTGACTCCAACGCTCCGCGAACAGACCCTTGGGGTTGCGGCGAAAGAACACGTAGTGAGCCCATTCCTCGTCGGTCAGGGCCTGCGGGTCCTCGGGGTAGGCGACGTGTGCCTCGCCGCCGTAGTGGAATTCGGTTTCCTCACGCGGCCCGCACCACGGGCACTCGATGAGTTGCATGTTCGCTCCTGCTTGGGTGGCTGGTTCGGCTTCAGTGCGCGACGCCGGCGGCGCCGTGCTCGTCGACCAGCGCGCCGGTGACGAATCGGTCGAGGCTGAACGGTGCGACGTACTCGTGTGGCTCGTCGTTGGCGATGGTGTCGGCAAGGCACCAGCCCAGACCGGGTGTGACCTTGAATCCGCCTGTGCCCCAACCGGCGTTGAGATACACGTTTTCGTAAGGGGTGCGGCCGACGATGGGTGACGCGTCGGGGCAGACGTCGACGATGCCCGCCCAGGTGCGCAGCAGATGCGCGCGGGCGAACACCGGGAACAGCTCCACCGCGGCGGCCATTTGACGTTCGATGATGTGGAACGCCCCGCGCTGGCCGTACCCGTTGTAGGAGTCCACGCCTGCGCCCATGACCAGCTCACCCTTGTGGGCCTGCGACACGTAGACGTGGATGGCGTTGCTCATCACGATCGTCGGGTGGACGGGTTCGAGCAGTTCGGAGACCAGGGCTTGTAGGGGATGGCTCTGCAGTGGTGTGCGGATGCCGAGCATGTCGGTCAGCGTCGACGTGTGTCCGGCTGCGCACAGCGCGACCTGCCCGGCACCGATGTCACCCCGGGTGGTGCGCACGCCCGTCACGCGGTCGCCGTCGGTGATGAATCCGGTGACCTCGCAGTTCTGGATGATGTCAATGCCTGCTTCGTCGACTCGGCGGGCGAATCCCCATGCGACGTAGTCGTGTTTGGCGATGCCGGCGCGCGGCTGATACGTCGCGCCGAGCACCGGATAACGAATGTCGTTGGAGACGTTGACGATCGGGCAGAGCTTCTTGACCTCATCGGGGTCGACCCACTGGGCGTCGATGCCGTTGAGCTTGTTGGCCTCGACGCGCCGAACGCTGTCGCGGACGTCCTGCAGACTGTGCGCAAGGTTGAGCACGCCGCGCTGGCTGAACAGGATCGGATATTCGAGGTCGTCCTCGAGGGTCTCCCAGAGTTTGAGGGCGTGTTCGTAGATGAACGAACTCTCGTCCCACAGGTAGTTGGAACGGATCAGGGTGGTGTTGCGGGCCATGTTGCCGCCGGCGAGCCAACCCCGTTCCAACACCGCGACGTTTGTGATGCCGTGGTTCTTGGCGAGGTAGTGGGCGGTCGCCAGTCCGTGTCCGCCGCCGCCGACGATGACGACGTCGTAGGTCTTCTTGGGTTCGGGTGTGCGCCAGAGGAATTCAGGATGTTCTGGCAGGTGTGCGCCAGGGGGAGTGGTGGGTCCGGGTGTCATCGCTGGGCTCCCCTCGCTAACCGATGACTAATATATCAGTTCACTGTGACTGTAATGTTTGGCGTCGGGGCGGTCAACCGCAACGAGGCGCCGACCGCGAGCGGGTGTGCGGTGGGGCAGCGCTCAGATGACGGCGCGGACGCCGTGCTCGAACCCGTTGACGTGCTGGAGGGTCAACTGGGCTGCGGTGTCGCCGTCGCCGTCGAGGATCGCCGTCAGGATCGCGGTGTGTTCGTTGATGTGCTCGGCCACGTCGGGTAGTCGTTCCAGGAACAGGCAGAAGATCCGGGTGACCAGGTTGTGGTAGCGGATGAGGACGGCCTCCAGATGGGGGTTGCCCGCGGCCCGGTAGATCGTGCGGTGCACGGTCATGTCCAGTCGCATCAGGTCGGTGGCATCGGAGGGAAGGTCGTCGACGGTGGCGAACCGGGTGAGGATGTCCTGCATCGCCGTGCGCTCGGTTGCGGTCACCCGGTCGGCCGCACGCCGGGCGGCCAGAGGCTCGAGTTGGACGCGAATCTCGTTGATGTGGGCCAGGTCGGTGATCTCGACCCCGGTCGCGAACGTCCCTCTGCGCGGGTACGACACCACGAGGCGGTCGTCTTCGAGGCGCTTGAGCGCCTCGCGGACCGGGGTGCGCCCCACGTCGAGCTCGCCCGCGACCCGACCGTCGTCGATGGGTTCGCCAGGCCGGATCTGCAACGTCGTCAGCTGATCACGCAAGGCCAGATAGGCGCGGTCGGCCAGGGACGACGGCGGGCTGTCCAAGCCCGTGCTGATCACCGACACGGGCCGACTTTAACACCCTGATATCCAACAGGTATGCGTCTCCCGCACCACTGTGCCTAAGACATGAAATTGATATATTAATCGCCTATCTAAACGTCGGTGCTGCATTCGACCCTGGGCGCACTTGCCTGAGACAGGCGGTTCAACCACATGACGATCAGCGTCTTCGAGCTCTTCAAAGTGGGCATCGGCCCCTCCAGCTCGCACACCGTTGGCCCCATGAAGGCCGCCTACCAATTCGCGACGCGCCTGGTGTCCGACGGCACGATCGATCAGACCGCCGCGGTGCGCTGCGAGCTGTTCGGCTCCCTTGGGGCCACCGGGCACGGCCACGGCAGTGTCAAGGCCGTCGTACTCGGACTGGGGGGAGAGCAGCCACACCTCGTGGACCCCGTTCAGGCCGAACCACTGGTCGCCGCGGTCCGCGCCGACGGGCAGCTCACGCTGGCGGGAACCCACCCGATCCGGTTCGACGTCGACGAGGACGTCGTGCTGCACCGCGGTAAGCGGCTGGACTTCCACACCAACGGCATGGTCTTCGAGGCGCTCGACGCCGACGGACGCCAGCTCGAACGCCGCGAGTACTACTCCGTCGGTGGCGGATTCGTGCTCGATCAGGACGAAACCGGGACGGCGGTGTTGATCACCGACCCGACGCCGGTGCCCTACCCATTTAGCAGCGGCGCCGAGATGTTGCGGCTGACCACCGAAACCGGGCTCAGGATCAGCGATCTGATGATGGCCAACGAACAGGCATGGCGCAGCGAGGCCGAGATCCGCACGGGCCTTCTGCACATCTGGGACGTCATGCAGGAGTGCGTGGAACGCGGCAGCAAGACCGGCGGGGTGCTACCCGGCGGACTGAAAGTCCGTCGTCGCGCCGCCGCGCTGCGAGAACAGTTGCGCACCAGTGACGACGACGGTGACGCCCTGCGGGCCATGGAATGGGTCACCATGTACGCGCTGGCGGTCAACGAGGAGAACGCCGCGGGTGGTCGCGTGGTCACGGCGCCGACCAACGGCGCCGCGGGCATCATCCCGGCCGTGCTGCATTACTACCGCAAGTTCATCGACGGGTACAGCGAGGACGGCGTCGTCCGGTTCCTCCTCACTGCGGGCGCAATCGGGTTGCTGTTCAAGGAGAATGCTTCCATCTCCGGCGCCGAGGTGGGCTGCCAGGGCGAGGTCGGCTCGGCCTGCTCGATGGCGGCCGCCGGGCTGGCCGAGGTGCTGGGCGCCACTCCCGAACAGGTGGAGAACGCCGCCGAGATCGGCATCGAACACAATTTGGGACTGACCTGCGACCCGGTCGGCGGCCTCGTCCAGATCCCGTGCATCGAACGCAACGCGGTGGGCAGCATGAAGGCCATCGGTGCCGCCCGGATGGCCCTGCACGGGGACGGAACCCATCACGTCTCGCTGGACAAGGCCATCAAGACCATGCGTGAGACCGGCGCCGACATGAGCGTCAAGTACAAGGAGACCGCACGGGGTGGCTTGGCGCTCAACGTCTTCGAGCTCCCGTTGAACGTCGTGGAGTGCTGAGGATCCGCTCGCTACGCGCGGTCAGCGTCCGTACGACGGCCTGGATCGGCTCAATCCCGTTGCGTCACGACGACGCCTTCCCCAACGATCGAGTCGGTGGGGTGGGGCTTGCTGCGTCGCGGTGCCGTCGACGCACCGCGGTCGTGTGGCGCGGTCAGTAGGTCGGTCCACCGGGCCTCCGAGTATTCGAAGGGGCTGGTGGTGGACAAGAAGGCGCCCATCGCGGCAACCAGTTGTGGGGCGTTGGTCTCGTGCGGGTAGTGCCCAGCGCCCGCGATCTCGACCATCACGGCGTGCGGTACGCGTTCGGCGAAGGTCTGATGATGGTGCGGGGGAATCGTGGTGTCCCGCGTTCCCCAGGCGACCAGGACCGGAAGGTCGGTAAGCAGGCCCAGTTGGCGAGTGGCCGACACGCTCTGACCGCGCCAGTCGATGACGGTGTGCGCGGTTCTGATGAACGCGCGTCTCTGCTGAGCTCCGCCCAGTCCGCGCAACACCCTGGCTAGAGCGTCGGCGTCCGGTGATGCCGCCAGAGGCGGGACAAGCGCCAAGGCAAGCCGCGTCACGGCCATGGGAATCCTGGCGAGCCCGGCGATCACGCCTTGCGCGCCGGGCAGGGTCGCCGCGCGCAGCAGTGGTGCCACTTCGGAACCCAGGCCGCCACTGCTGATCAACATCAGCCGCTCGGTGCGGTCGGGGAACTGATAGGCAATCTGCAGCGCGACGCCACCGCCGAGGCTATGCCCGACGATCGTCGCGCTGTGGTGTCCAAGAGCCAGCAACAGGTCGCGGATGGCGCACGCGTGAGCGCCCAGCGAATAGTCGCCGGCAGGCGGATCGGATTCGCCGTGGCCGGGCAGATCCGGGGCGATCACCGTGTGGGTCAGAGCCAACGTCGGGATGAGGTCGTGCCAGGTCTGACGGGTTCCGCCCAAGCCGTGCACGAGGACTACCACCGGTCCGGCGCCGGCAAGCGTGAAGGCGATGTTGCCCCCCGTGAGTCTCATCACGGCGTCCATCCTCGCGGGTGGGGTGCGCGCGGATCGGGTGTGAGCGCCTACGGCTTTCGTCTGGGGGTCGTGGTGAAACGAGGCGATCATCAGTCAACTCCTAGAGCGTTGTGAGCAGCGACGATCGTGTAGATGGCGGCCGCGCCGCTCTGGGCTGATGCGGCGGCAGGAACCGGTCTCGCGTGTTGTTCTCGTGGTCGGCGGTGTTCACCGCGCGGACGCGATGTTGGCGCTGCGTTGCGCCGGGCACCAATGCCGTTGGAGAACTCAAGCCGTTGGACAACTCCACAGGCAAGTTCCCGCTGACGTCACTGCCAAACCCCTGGCCCGCCTCTTCCCGTCGATGCTCGGTATCCGCCGCGCCGTCGCAGCGCGGCGAGTGGAGGTGCCGAGGGACGTGACACTCGGAGGTTCTTACGCACCGCTGACTCGGGCGACCGCGGGATCCCGCCCCACCGAGGCTGCCCTGGACCTCTGGTCGGGGGCCCTGGACCGCTGGTCGATGGCTAGTGGGGAACGCGGTCATCCATCGGCGTCGAGTCGCAGTCGATGGTCGATGATGTCGCGTGCCACCTCGGTCGCGGTGCGCCCGGTCGCGTACGCGTGGGCGCGCAGACGTGCGAGGGCATCTGCAGGACCGCTGCCCAGCTGGGCGACCAACACCCCGGTGGCCTGGCTCACCTCGGCTCGCGACAGGGTCGTGAGTTCGGTCCAGGCATCGCTGTCGGGGTCCGCCGTCGCCGACTCAAGGTACTTGCCAAGGATGTCCAGGACGGGCAGTTGGGCCAGGTCGGCGGCGGAGAACGCCCCTGCGAGATCCGCTGGCGACAACATCCCGGGCCGAAACCGAAACAAGTCGAGGGCGGCGGTGTACTGACTGGCCACGATCACCGGCATGGCGAAGACGCCGCGGACCCGCTGAGCCACCATGGCAGGGCGGTATGCAGGCCACCTCAACTCCAGTGGGTCGGCGAGATCGGCCACGAGAACCGGGGCGCCGCGTGCCACGGTGTCCATGCAGGGTCCTTCGCCGAACGTGAATTGCAGTTCGTCGTAGTGCCGAGCCGCCTCGCCACTGGACCCCAGCGTGCCCGTGGTGGAGCTGCCGAGGACCAGCGACAGTGCGGCCGCGTCGACGCCCAGAAGTTCGACGCATGCCTCGCACAGGCGATTGGCGCCGCTGACGCCACGTTCGCCACCCATCGCCGAAGCCAACTGCTGAAGGATCGTCACTAGCGGGTGTGCACAGACTTACGGGCGGAGACGTCTGCGATCTGATCTGCGGCTACGAATGGGGGATACCCGGGTAGCGGGCACTCGACGCACTAAACCGACGACCTCTTTGCCTTACCAGTGCGTGGTGATCGGCGATGACGGGCGGGCATGGACCGACGCGCCAATCGGCATGCCAACACGCGCATTCCAGCAAGGTGGCCTTATCGTGTCGCAATGCCCGAGTTCGATCGTCGCAATCTCCTCTACTTGTCGGGGCTCGGCGTGCTCGCCGCCGCGATGCCGACGACGCTGTCGATGCCGCCCCTGGCCGGCGCCGCCCCAGGGGACTCGAACACACCACCCCTCGAGCCGCCGGTCGGGACGACCGCGCCGACTTTCCTGTTCCACGACGAGTTCGACGGTCCGGCCGGATCGGCGCCGGATTCGACGAAGTGGACGATCGCCACGGCCCGCGAGACCATCAAGAACCCCGTGTTCTGGGATCGTCCGGAGAACATGGGCCAGTACCGCAACAGCCGCACCAATGTCTTCCTCGACGGCAATTCCAACCTGGTCATCCGAGCCACCAAGGAGAACGGGAAGTACTTCTCCGGCAAGCTCACCGGGAACTGGCGCGGCGGCATGGGTCTCACCTTCGAGGCGAGGGTGAAGTTCGACTGCCTGACCCTGGGCTGTTGGCCCGCCTGGTGGCTGCTCAACAACGACCCGGTCCGTGGCGGCGAAATCGACCTGGTCGAGTGGTACGGCAACGGGAATTGGCCCTCGGGAACCACCGTCCATGCCCGACTGGACGGTACTTCCTTCGCGACCCAGCCCTTCGACGTCGACAGTGCGTGGCACGTCTGGCGCTGCACGTGGAACGACGCGGGCCTGTACTTCTGGCGGGACTACGTCGAGGGCATGGAGCCGTATTTCACGGTTCCGGCCAACTCACTCGACGACTGGCCGTTCAACGATCCCGGTTACCAGTTGGCGCCGATGCTGAACCTCGCCGTCTCCGGGTCGGGCGGCGGGGATCCCACGGGCGGAACATATCCGGCCGACATGCTCGTCGATTGGGTCCGGGTCTGGTGACGACCCCGTCCCGATCTTGACGCAGCACGGAGGGCCACGGTGGTGGCCGTGGCCCTCGCGCGCGGTGCGTTCAGACGGTCAGACGGCGAGCAGTCGCTGGAAGAACTCGCGGTAGCGGGTGAGCGCGAGGCGTAGATCCTCCGTCGACACCTCTTCGCCGCGGGCCCACTGTTCTTCGAGTCGTGCGCGGGCCTGGGAGAAGCCATCCGTCAACTGGTCGACGACGTCGGACACCAAACCGTCGGCCTTCTGCACGCACATCCGCGGATCGTCGACGAAGCCGGCCTGGACGTCGTCCCAACGGGAGCGCAAGCCGGACAGGTCGTTGACGGCGAACAACGAATCCGGTTCCGCGGTCTCGTCCGTCGGGGCGTGGTGGTTCGCCGCAGCCGACGCGGCCGGTCGCGGAGTCTCCGAGAGCTCCGTGGCCCGGTCGTCGTCGCGAGCGGGTGTCCGTGGCGTCGGCGGTTCGTCGACGCCGAGCGGTGGGCCCATGGTCTGATCAGCGATGGGTGGTTCTTGTTGCGGCGTGGGCGTCGTGACCTCATCGCGCGGCATGGGTTGGGTCGGCGTGGCCAACGGGTCACCCGGCTGCTCGAAGCGCGGTTGGTCGGCAGACTGTTGACCGGGCTGCTGGTCGGCCCGTTGGTAATCGGCACGCTGATAGTCGGCCTGCGGGGAATCGGCACGCTGGTAGTCCGTCTGCTGGGAATCGGCACGCTGGTAGTCCGCGCGCTGATAGTCCGCCTGCGGGTTCGGTGCCTCGGCAGTCAGGCCGGTGGTCTCGGCGTCGTTGCGTGGGGTGCTCATGCGCGTGCCTCCTGTGAAGTGTCGGTGTCGTTGGACTTGTTGGTGGGCTTGGCGGTTTCGAGCAGTTGCTCGAACAGCGCCCGGTAGTGCACGAACGCCTGGCGCTGCGCTTCGGTGTCGACGTCGCCTGCGTTCTGCGACAAGTAGATTGCGTGCGCGGCCCGGTAGTTCTCGACCACGGCCGGGTGATCGACGGAAATGTCGTCCGCGCGACGATCGAAGTCGTCGACGGGATAGCCGCGCTCGTCCATCACAATGGTCACCAGCCGATCCGCGTCCGCCACGGCTCCTGCCGGATCGTCGACGAAGTCGGTCTGCACCTTCCGCCACGATGCCGTGTAGCGCTGGTGGGCCTCCGGTGACAACGCGACGATGTCGAGCTTGTCGCGGTTGCGTTCGCGCGCCGCGAGCTCTTTCTCAGCGGCAGTCTGATCGCCGCTGACGGCCACCGTCCGCTCGTACTCGGGCCCAAAGCGTTGCTTGAGTCCTTCGGTTCGCTTGCGATTGCTTCGCGTGCCAGCGACGATCACCGCCACGACGGCGACCGCAACGATCGCTGCGATCAAAATCCATCCCCAAGTGGGCATCTTCCAGACCTCCTTGTCCTCCGGAGGGGGTACCCGACGCTCTTTTTCGGAAACGTCAATAAGAACGTCAATAAGGGTGGCAAAGCTTCATCCGTCCGTTGGCTAACATCAACTGGCCATGATCGACGACAGATCCAGCACTCTCCTCCGATGACGACACTCGTCCTATCGGTCCTCCTCGGCGTCGCGCTGGTCGCCGTCGTCACGCTGGCGGTCCTGCTCATCGTCACGAACCGGCGGCTGTCGGCGACCCGGCAGCGCCTTGAACAAGCTCTACTCGAGCGCTCCGCGCACCGCAGGAGACGGCGACGCGGGCTGGCGCCCTTCGCCATCAGGAAGACGTGGAAGACCGCGGAGATGGTCCGCACCAAGGGGATTGGCGCTACCGTTCGCAACTCGATCGAGGATCTCGCTGGCTGGGCCAGCGTGGAGCGGCCCGATCTGGCGCGACTGGCTGCCGACGGCAACGTCGTGGTGGTGTTCTCCGACATCGAGTCGTCCACGGAACGCAACGAGGAATTGGGTGACCGTGCGTGGGTCAGGTTGCTGCAGCGCCACGAACACTTGGTCCGTTCCCTGGTCGACCAGTACCGGGGGCACGTAGTCAAGAATCAGGGCGACGGCTTCATGCTCGCCTTTGCCGATCCCGAAGCCGCCCTACGATGCTGCATCGACGTGCAGCGGGAACTGTGCGACCACCCCGAGCGCTGGCAAGACATCAAGGTACGCATGGGCATTCACGTCGGAACCTCCGTCCGGCGCGGCGACGATCTCTTCGGGCTCAACGTGGCGATGGCGGCCCGAATCGCAGGCCACGCGGGCGGCGGCGAGATCTTGATCAGCGAGGCGGTGCGCGACGAGGTCGACGCACTCGACGGCATCGACCTCGCCGAGGCTGAAGCGGTCGCGTTCAAGGGTTTCCGCGGCACGCACGACGTATTTCCGGTCGTCCTCACCGGCTGACGTCGGACCGAATCTCGGCGTTCAGCGCGTCGCGACTCCGACGGCCTCGACCCCTTCGCCGACCTCAATCAGAACCTTGCCCGTCACACCGCCTTCGACCGCGTCGTGCGCGGCCGCGGTTTCGGCCAACGAAAAGCGGTGCAGCGGAAGGCCGGCGGCCTCGCCTACCTCCAGCACACCCGCGCGAGCCGCTTCCGTGACGTCGTCGCGGGCACGCCCGAGCGCAGCGTCCCCGAGGGTGTACAGGACGAGGAACTGATAACGGGCGTTGGCCGCCATGTTGTCCCGGATGGGCAAGGTCACGCTGTCGCCGCCGTTGTTGGCGTAGATCGCGATGGTGCCGCGGGTGGACAGGACGGCCGCGTCGAGTTCGGCGTTCTGTGCCGGTGCCACCTCCACGACGATGTCCACGCCGTGCGGAGCGATCGCCCTGATGGCCGACGCGGCGTCCTCGGTCTTGTAGTTGACGACGTGATGCGCGCCCGCCGCCGTTGCCAGCGCGGCCTTCTCCGGTCCGCTCACCGTGGTCACCACGGTGGCGCCTGCCCAGCGCGCTAGTTGAATGGCGGCATGGCCAACGGCGCCGGCGCCGCCTGCGACCAGGACGGTGGCTCCGTCAAGTGCGCCGGGATGCAATCGGGAGGGGAATTCCTCCGACACGGTCAGAGCTCGATGGGCGGTGATCGCCGGAACCCCCAGGCTCGCGCCGACTTCGAAGCTGACGCCGTCTGGGAGCGGTACGACGCGTGACGCGGGAAGAACGGCGTATTCCTGTGCCGTGCCGGTGGGGCGGCCGTGCTGAGCCAGGAACACCCAGACGCGATCATCGACGGAGAGGCCCGCCACCCCAGGGCCCACCGCGTCGACCACGCCCGCGCCGTCCTGGTTCGGGACGATCTCGGGGAAATCGAGTCCTTGCACGGTCGAGCCCGCCCTGCGCTTCCAGTCAGTCGGGTTGACTCCGGAGAGGACCAACCGGATGCGTACCTCGTCCTGGCCCGGCTCGGGGACATCGCGTTCGTTGAGTTCGAGTACCGAGCTGTCGCCCGTCCGGGAGTACGTAATCGCCTTCACTGGGGGAGTAACTTCCCGCATCGCCCCCGATGTTCCCGTCGTGGACGAGTTCGTCGCGGCCCGTCGGCTACTGCGGACTCATTCTGACGGGAAAGCCGTTGCGCTCGGCCAGGGAGCGCAATTGCGCCAGCGCGAACTTGCGGCCCCGCCCGGCGGCGGGGATCAGAATGCCCGCCCACACGCCTTCGGCGCCGGGGGTCTTGCAGGCCTCTTGAGCGCACAGCCAGCGGCGTGGGCAGCTGCGGCACAGCGCCTTGGCGCCGTCGTCGTTGGCCATCGTCCACCGGTCGGGGTTGCGCATGCAGGCGAAGCTCGAGACCTCGTCGAGCACCATCGAACTCGTCGCCCCGCCGTATCCGTTCAGCTCAGCCTCGGAGCGGGCTGGTGTGCGGTCGTGCATCGCGATGTCCTCCGTCCTAGCTCACTGCCGACAATACGTCCGTATTGTCATCGACAATACAACTGTATTGCTACCCTTGGGCGTGCGCACCCGAACGAGTCGACGATGACCTCGCTGTCTGCTGGTGAGGGACTCGCGGTCGCCGAACGCACGAACGTCGAGCGGATCCGTTACGCCGCGCTGAAGAGCTTCGCGGCGTACGGCATCGGAGCCACCTCACTGCGCGCAGTCGCGGCGGCGGCCGGGGTCTCCCTCGGGTTGGTGCAACACCACTTCGCCACCAAGGCCGGACTGGTCAAGGCCGTCGACGACTACGTGCTGGCACTGGTGGTCGCCGAGATGTCCCAACCGGTTCCCGAGCAGACCGACGACTCGGTCGCCGAGATCGGCAACAGGGTCACCCGCATCATCTCCGAACACCCCGACGTGGCGGGCTATGTCGGGCGTGCCCTCGTCGACGGCAGCCCGCTCGGGACGACGCTCTTCGACGCCCTGATGAAGGCGGGCATGGCACGCTGGAACCACCGCGTGGAACGCGGTGAAACCCGTCCCGACCTCGACGTGACATGGGCGGTCATCAACGCCTTGGTGCTCGCGCTCGGCGCGGTCAGCCTGCGCACGCACATCGATCGTCATCTGGCCGAACCGTTCACGACACCCGCCCAACTGCAGCGCTGGCAGGCCGCGACGGACACGCTGCTGCGCGAGGGGCTGTTCCAGCCGCGCGGCCGCCACCGACCTGCACCGGGATCCGGCTCACCCTGAAACGGTCACTCCGCCAGACTGATCCGCTGTGACGACACCGAATCGACTGCTAGCTGCGGCGTCCACCGGCAATGTCATCGGCTATGTCACCGGCAATGTCATCGGCTATGTCATCGGGTACGTCACCGGCGACCCGAGAATTGGTGCTCCGGCGGCGCGCCTTCCCGCGCGACAATGGCTGAAGGCGCAAACAGGAGGGGGAGCGGGTGCCGTACACGGTGTCGCAGGTCCGAGGATCGAATCCGGACGTGTTGAAGACCGCCTCCGCCGACGCGGAGAACTCAGCACGGCGAGTGGACGCGCAGATCGATCAGGGGCGTGCCCAGCTCGGCAAGCTGGCCGAGAGCTGGACCGGCACGGCAGCGGACGCCGCGCAGAAGGAATACGGCGAACGCCTCGCCGATCAAACCGACTTCAGCGCCAAGCTCCGCGAAGTGAAGGACACGTTGTCGACGTGGGGCTCGAAGCTGGTCGACAAGCGATCCGAGCTCGACGCGGCCGTCAATGACGCCGAGGTCTGGTGGAACGTGGCTGACGACGGATCGGTGACGCCGGGGGTCTGGTTGAGCTGGTGGGCCGAGTTGAGCACCGTCAACGCCCTGATCGTCGAGGGCAACCGCCTCGAGGTCGAGAACAACATCAAATTGGTCTTGGCGCAGTTCGAGGCCGACGACGTCGCCGCAGGCCGTGCGATTCGCAAGATCGGCTGGGCGCTAACGTGACCGACCCCGACCTGAAGGTCACCGTCGACCGCCTGAGGGACAGTTCGCGGGAACTCGAGAACATCGCGAGCGGCTACTTCAACGATGGCAGCGGACCGATTCTCAAGAGTGTCACCAGGCCGGTGTCCGGACTGGACGTCGGCTCGGCGTGTGCGGAGGTCGGCGACGCCCTGCTGGCGCGCGCACAGACGCTCGGGGAGGGCGTCGACGCGCTGGCTGGCAAGTTCGACTCTGCCGCAACGCTTTACCAACGGGGGGATACCGCCGCCGCCGAGGCCATCGACTTCGACCCGCCGGAAGCCGCCGAACTGGAGGCTGGCGACGACCCCGGTGAACCCGGCTACGACCCCGTCAACGAGTACGAGGAAGCACTGCATCAGGCGGGGTTGCTCCAGGGCAAGAGCGAAGGGCTGTACCGGGAATGGCTGCAGAACGCCGTCGACAACGGCGTGCCGCCGGAGGTCATCGTCGACGTCGCGCGGCAGCAGGACATCACCCCGGACAGTTTCGACGTGCTCGACGGCACGGAACGCATCACGGACGACAACCTGACACCCAACGACCCGACCGACGACAAGGACTACTTCTTGCTGCCTGAGAACGCGACTCCGGAACAGGCCCGACAGGCTGCACTGATGGCCTACGTCTACAACGCCGGTACGGGTTACGGCACCGCGCGAGGCAGCGGAAACAACGACTTCGCCGAGACGCCCTACAGTGCCAATGAGATTCAACGCATACGGGAACGGCAGGCGGCCAATGCCTGGAGCTACGACCTGGTGCCCGAGGCCACCAGTCAAGGGGGGCGCTTCGCTGCCACGCCCAACGGAATGCTGATGGGCGTTGGTGGGGGCGCAATTCAACAGACGGTCAGCGCGCAGGCCGGGACGTGCGTGGGCGACGTGTTCGCCGTCAACTACGACACCCCGCCGAACGGTGCCGCACAACAACTCCGCGACATCATCCGATCAGGCGACATGACGTGGCAGGACGACGCAGGCCGGCCCGTGCGGGGCCTCGATCTCGACCGCGTACTGCACCACGAGGAACGCCACTCCCAGCAATGGGCCGACTTGGGGTTCGACGGTTTTCTGCGGGAGTACTACACCGGAGCGGGCTATGACCAGCTGCCCGGCGCGGACAACCCGTTCGAGGTCAATGCCGGCCACAACGACGGTGGGTACCACTGATGCGCAGACCAGCGGCATTCCTGGCGGTGCTCATCGCGGTCCTGACAGCGGCCCTGACAATCGTCGGCTGTGGCCCCCTGAAGCCCGAGAACCCAATGGAATCCTCACTGCCGATCGTCTACGGCGCGCGGATCACCGACGGCAAGCTGAACATCTGGACCGGCTCGCCGTGCGCGGGCACGACGAGCGTCCGGATCGCCTTCGAATCCTCCGACGGCAAGCGGGCAGAGATGCAGTTGGGTACGCCGACCTACGAAGGCAAGCTCACCCCGGGGGTCCAGGTCGACCACCTCGTGATCGGCGACCCTAACCCAGGTTTCGACGTGCTCGAGGCGCTGCCGCAAGGATTCGACTGGCTCGGCGCTCAGACACTCACGTTCGATCTCGGAGGTCCGGATCTCTCACCCGGACGCGTGACGCAGATCGACCTCGCCGAGGTGAAGAGCGGATCCGCGCAGCACCCCGCCGACACCTACTGGTTCTCTGGCATCGGCTGGCTCGATCCCGAACAGCTCGCCGCGCAGGACGGCAAGACGCTGCTGGCGTACTGCACCCCTGACCCGGCAAGAGAGAGCCTGCCCCGGGTATCGGGAGTCCGCGTCACCGACGGCACGTTGCGCATCTGGACTGGGTCGCCCTGCTCACTGGTGACCGGTGTGATGCTCACGTTCCAGCCCGGACAGGCCGACCTGGTGCTGAATTCCGAGCGAGAGATCGGCCAGACAGTCGAGTTCCTCACCGTTGGGGGACCTTATCCGGGATTCGCGGTGGCCAACGCACTACCTCGCGACTTCGATTGGCGCACGGAGAAATCCGTGCTGCTCCGGGTGCGCTTCGACGGGGTCTGGTGGACGAAGACCACGGATCTGGCCGCACCGATCGCGGAGTCGGCAACACATCCCGCGGACACCTATTACTTCGAGGGGTTCGGGTGGCTCAGTCCCGCACAGGTCGCCGCGGGCGACGGCAAGGAGTTCATCACCGCCTGTTCCGAGGCGCCGAAGTGAATCCGTCAGGCCGCAGCCGGGCTGGGACGTCGGGTAGCCAGCAGTAGGCCCACCAGAATCAGCGCCAGTCCCACCAGATTCCACACGGTGAGAGGCTCGCTCAGGACGATGACGCCTGCCGCGAGTGCCACCACGGGATTGACGTAGGTGAACATCAGGGCGCGCGCCGCTCCGACCTCGCGGATCAAGGCGAAGAACACCAAGAAGGCGACCGCCGTGCAGATCACGGCCAAGCCGGCCAACGCCACCAGTACGCGTGTCGAGGGAACTTCGGCGGGCCAGGTCGCCGCAGCCGGACCCACGTACACGACTGCGGCGACGCCAAGGCACGCTGCGGTCATGGGAAGCGTGGGCACGTCCGACAGGTACCGGGCCGCAACGAGGGGCGCGATGGCGTAACACATTGCCACCAGGAGCACTTCGGTCACGGGCCACGCGCTTCCGCCCGTCATCTCCGGCCCCGCCAACGCGGCGACACCTGCGAAGCCGACCGCCAGCCCGGCGATCCGCTTGGTACCCAACCGTCGTTCCCCACCGGTGAACCTGTCCAGAACGGCGGCGATGATCGGCGCGGCGGCGATCAGGAGCCCCGTCAGCGAGCTGGAGATGTGCCTCTCGGCGTCCGATAGCAGCAGCCAGGCGGCGATGATCTCGAAGAACGCGAATACCAGCACTGGCTTCCAGCACTTGAGCACCGGGATCCACGCGGCACGGGACAGCGCGAGGGGCAGCAGCACCGCTGCACCGATGGCCGTGCGCGCGAAGACCAGCACGGGGGCCGAAACCCCTTCCACCGCAATCTTGATCAGCAGGTACGGGATACCCCAGACGACGCTCATTGCCGCAAAGAGCAGCCAGCCCTTCGCGCTCACGTGCTGGTCAGCGCCGCGTACCGCGCCACGTGGTGATCCGTTGAACCGAACTCGTACTGAACGGCGGTCAGCCGCTTGAAGTAGTGCCCGATGGCAAGCTCCTCGGTCATGCCCATGCCGCCGTGCAGTTGCACGGCGTTCTGGCCGACGAACCGGGCCGCCCGGCCGATGGTGGCCTTGGCCGCCGAAACGGCGCGCTGGCGGGTGACGTCGTCCTCGTGGAGTCTAAGTACCGCAAGATAGGCCGCAGCCACCGCCTGCTCCAACTCCATGTGCATGTCGACCATCCGGTGCTGCAGGGCCTGGAAGGCGCCGATCGGCTGGCCGAACTGCCGGCGCTGCTTGCAGTACTCGACGGTGTCGGCAAGCACGCGTCGCATGGCGCCGACCGCCTCCGCACACACCGCGGTCGCGCCCTCGTCGCGCGCCATGGACAGCGACGGCCAGGCCTGTCCACGCGCGCCGAGCAGGGCGTCGTTGGGCAGACGCAGATCTCTCAGCTCCAGATCGGCGGCGCGACGGTCGTCGATCGTCCGGTAGGCATGCATCGTCAGGCCGACTCCCGCAGCGCCGACGTCCACGAGGAAGAGCGACAACCCGGATGGGTCCCCGTCTGTCACCGCGGTGATCAGCAGGTGGGTGGCCAGTGGTGCGTCCACGGCCAACACCTTCGACCCCGCGATCACCCAGTCGTCGCCATCCCGATGGGCCGTGGTCGTGACATCCTGCCAGCGGTCACCCGAATGTGCCTCTCCAGCACCCAGACTCACAATCGCGTCGCCGGTGACGATGTCCCGGAGGACCGCGGCGGCGTTGTCGCCACCTGCCCGGACGAGGAGCCCCGCCGCGACGACGGCGGTGTTCACGTAGGGCTCGATCACCAGCGCATGGCCCAGTGCCTCGGCGATCACCATCACCTCGACGGGTCCACCGCCGATGCCTCCGGCGTCCTCTGGCAGGGCCGCCCCGAGGATGCCCAATTCGTCGGCGAAGGCGCGCCACACCTCGGACTGCCAGCCGGGACCGGTCTTCGCGGCCGCCCTGCTGCGTTCGAGCCCGTACCGATCGGCAAGAAACCTGTCGAGGCCCTTGCGCAGCATTTCCTGTTCGTCGGAGAGAGTGAAGTTCATCTAGAGTCCCAGAGCTGCCTTGGCGAGGATGTTGCGCTGAATCTCGTTGCTGCCCGCGTAGATCGAGCCTGCCCGATCGTTGAAGTAGCGCAGGGGAGCGACCGCCTGCCACGGCTCACCGCTGACGTAACCGCCCGCGGGCGGCTCGTACTCGGCAATCGGACCGCCGGGACAGGTGGCATGAGGCTGGTACGCGCGGCCCCGCGGGCCGGCCGCTTCGAGGGCCAATTCCGTCAAGGCCTGGCTGAGTTCGGTGGTGAGCACCTTCAGCATCGACGACGCCGACCCCGGTTGGCCCCCGCCGGCGAGCGCCGCCAGCACGCGGTACTCGAGGATCTCCAGGACATCGGTGCGGATGCGCGCATCGGCCAGTTTCCGCGCGAAACCCGGATCGTCGATCAACCGGCCACCGTCGGTGCTGGGCGACTGGGCCGCCGCCGAGGCGACCTGCTCGGCCATCACCTGTAGGGCGGGCGCCGCTGCGCCGCCGCCCCGCTCGAACTCCAGCAGGTACTTGGCCACCGTCCAACCGTCGTCGATACGGCCAATCACGTTGGACTTGGGAACGCGGACGTCGTCGAAGAACACTTGATTCTGAATCTCTTCACCGGATGTCATGACGAGCGGGCGGATCTCAATGCCCGGCGATGTCATGTCGATCAACACGAAGGTGATGCCCTGCTGTTTCTTTGACATCCGTGACGTGCGGACCAGGCCGAACATCCAGTTCGCCTCCCTGGCGTGCGTCGTCCAGATCTTGCTACCCGTGCAGATGAGATGGTCACCGTCGGCGGGATCCTCCCTGGCGGCCATCGACAGCGCGGCTAGATCCGAGCCCGCCTCGGGTTCGGAATAACCCTGGCAGAAGAACACCTCGCCTGTCAGGATCCGCGGCAGGAAGTAGTCCTTCTGAGCCGATGTTCCATAGGCCACGATGGCGTGGGCCACCATGCGAATTCCCATGGGCGACAGCGACGGTGCACCAGCGAGGATGGATTCGCGACTAAACACGTAGTGCTGGGTCAGGCTCCAGTCGCAACCGCCGTATTCGACCGGCCACGACGGTGCTGCCCATCCGCGCGCGTGAAGGATGCGTTGCCACTCCAGGCTGGCCTCGTGATCGCTGTACACACTGGTCATCAGGCGGCCCGCCCGTTGGAGCTCGGGTGTCAGCGTTTCATGCAGGAACGCCCGGACCTCGTCACGGAAGGCGAGGTCAGTAGGTGACCAAGTGAGATCCATCGGCGTCCCCCATCGTTCGAGTCGTCCGTCAGAGAGTAAACCTAGTTACCCAACTGGCGTCGCGAGCGGTCGCTTGCCGAGGACCGGGGGAGGATCAGCGGGCGGACTGCCTGGAGAGGAACTCCTGGTAGTAGTTCAGCGATTTCTCGGCGACGATCGCGGGCAGCAGCAACTCCCACATGAGGGCGAAACGCTGACGCAGATCGACCCCGCCGGTGAGGGCGCTGGAGAGGACTTCAGCCCCGACCATGGAGGCGACGATGGTGCCGCTGGTCGTCGCGGCATCGAGGTTGGCGCGCAGGTCACCTTCACCGATCGCGGCCTGCACGCGGACCGTGAGTTCCTCGACCAGGATCTCGTAGGTACTTTTTGCTGCCGCATTGAACTCGCCGAAAGTTCGAAGTAGCCGGGCACCCGCCCGCGCCACCTTGTCGGAGCCCAGTATGTCGGTGATCACGAACGAGCCATGGATTACGTTCTCCATCGCGGGCGACCCCGACCGGCCCGCCGCGCGGAACCCACCGATCACGGTCTCGGCGCCTTCTTCGATGATGGTCGTCGCGAGGGCTTCCTTGGAATCGAAGTGGTAATACAGTGCGCCCTTGGTCAACTCGGCACGTTCGATGATGTCGCCCAGCCCGCTGGCGGGATAGCCGATCTCGTTGATCAGGTCAACGGCCGAGTCGATGATCTTTCGTCGTGTCGCCTCGGATCGAGCTTGGCGCACCATGTTCCAGCACCTCCGTCGATCCAGTCGAGTGGCGATCCTCCGACGGCATCATAGTTTGTCGGCCCCCAAGGGTGCCGCATTGTCGATCGCGAACGCCGACCGCCTCTTGATGAACCCGGTGAAGTAGGGGATGCGATTCGGGTTCGTGAAGCCTGGCAACGCGAGCAGCAGCATTGCCTCGAAGTCCCCGATGAACTGCTGCGGGTCATCCAAATCGCTCGTTTGGCGGGTGCCGAGATAGATGGCTGCCACGGCATGGGCGACGTGTTCGGGATTACACTCCGGCCGGATGTCCCCCTCGTTGATCCCGCGTGTCGCGATGTCGGCGAACGTGTGGATCCAATTCTTCGAAACCCTGTCTTGCAGACCGTCGAACCGCCCGACCGACTCGAACAGATTCAAGGAGGCACGGGTGAGGTAGTGGCTGATGTCGGCTGCCGCGATGACGTAGCAGTAGTCGATCAGCGCCTCCAGACCGCTCAGTCCCAAGCCGACCCCTCTGCCGCCAACCTTCCGCGAGACGTCCAGGTGCCGCTCGACCAGTGCCGTCGCCAACTGGAGCTTCGATCCGAAGTGGGTGTAAAGCACGCCCTTGGTGACATTGGCGCTGGTGAGGATGTCGAAGAGATTGACCTGGGTATAGGGCATCACTGCGAACGGGCGGGATGCCGCTCGCAGGATGTGTTGCCGCGTTCTGTCGGCCTTGCCGTTGATCGGTTCTATCACTGCAACGCCTCTTGTCTCGACGGGCTACTGCCGGGGCGGAATGGAATCCCCCCTTCGTCGTCTTGGGGAAGTACCCCGTGGGTGAGCGAGTTCACACCTAAATGGGTGCTCGGTCACTCCGGTTCTCTGGTCTGAGAACACCGTTGCCTGGCATTTTGGGCGCGCCCGTGACCAATTTTGCTCCAGACTTTTCGTCAAATCTAGTGCTGCTATTCATTCTAAAAGTATGTAAAGTAACCGTCGTGTCGACTTCCGGTCCAACCCTGGCGCCCGTCGCTTCATGCGCAGGCGGCGGTTTGGACCGGTCTGTGATGGGCGTTGGGCACACCCTTGCTCATCGTGGCGGGCGTGTCCGCCATGCCATCGCGGCACCGGCGGACGGCCACGTGCGCGTCAGTATTCATCGAATGTCAGCAACGCCCCAGATTCTGCGATCGACGACACTCGTGCACCGGCAAGTTGCGGGCAGAAGACTGGTCCCAAGTGCAACAATAGGACAGACATCCGGTCGCGCGGCGGCAGTTCACCTGCGCGGTGCGGTAGCCGGTAGCAACTCATCAGCCTCTAATAAGCAATCTCGGAGTAATTGACGCTCATGTGGGACATCGAAGTCGACATTGCATGCATCGGTTCGGGTGTTGGTGCGCTGGCCAACGCGATCGCCACTGTCGACGCGGGGGGTGAGGTGCTGGTCGTTGACTCGGCTGCGCCATCCCGCGGCGACAAGAGTGCCACTGCGCTGCGCGAGCGCGTCCACGCGGGCCGCGGCTGGTTGGTCGACGACACGCGCGACATCGAAACCAACGAGTATCTGGCCGCCGTCGTCGAGGGCGTGCTGGATGCGCGTGCGTCGCTCTCGACGTACGACATCGATGGCGCAGTGCCGCTGCGAGACGCTCGCAACCTGTCGACGGAGGAGGCGCACGGGCCGACCGCCGAGACCTTCTACGGTGCCCGTCTCAACGCCTGGGCCGCTCAATGTCTCACGTCGCCCTACGGGCTGCTCTACTCCAGCATGCGTGACTGGAGGACCACGTCCATGCGGTCGTCCAGCGGCGAGTCCATCGAGGTCACGTCGATAGGTGAAGCGCCGTGGGGTGATGGGTTCGGCCAAGCCGATCTGCGCCACTGGGTCACCAATCAGGCGCAAGAGCGCGAGATCGAAGTGCGCACCTCCTGCGCGCTGGACCGCATCGTGTTCGAGGACGGCGTCATCGTCGGCGTCGTGCTGTCAACGCCGGATGGCCCGTGTGCCGTCAGGACTCGCGCGGGCCTTACGCTCGCACCGCGGGTCCAGGACCCGATGCTCGACGTCCACGCGAACTCCGGCGCCGATCGCCCGAAGCAGGTCTGCCTGGTCGGCCGGACCGCGAGCCGGTTCGGCCGGGTGGAACTGCTGGACACGGTGCCCGCAGCGGCGACGCGGCCGATCTGCACCGGCTCGCGTCGTCAGTTTCGCGCTGGAATGCACGACACGCGGCAGCCTTCGTTAGAGGGATGGCGATGTGGGAATGTCCACGGACACCCGGCCTTCGGCCAGTAGCGAGGCCATCGCATCGCCGGTAAGCGGGCGCGACAACAAGAAACCCTGAGCGCGGTGGCATCCGTGGTGTAGCAACGTCGTTGCGGCAAGCTGTGTTTCGACGCCCTCGGCGACTAGCTCCAACTCGAATGCGGCGGCCAGTGCGATGACCGCGCGCACGATCGCCAGGTCGTCGGGATTCGTGCCCAGGTCCGTCACGAAGCTCCGATCGATCTTGAGTGCGTCCACCGGCAGCGACTTCAGATGCGACAGAACGCTGAAACCGGTCCCGAAATCGTCGATCGCAACCTGAACTCCGGCCTTCCGCAGAGCCCTCAAGGTGACGCTCGTCGTCTCCAAGTCTTGTACGACGACGCTCTCGGTGATCTCCAGGCAGACCGAACCTCGGTCGAGGCCGAACTCCTTCATCACGGCGGCGACGGACTCCACGAAACCTGCCGTCACCAACTGGACGGGAGACACGTTCACCCGCAAGACGATTCCGTCGGCGACGCCGAGCGCACGCCACCTGGCGAATTCTTCACACGCCGTACGCAATACCCACCGCCCCAGCTCCCCGGCAAGGTTGATGGACTCGGCCACGGCCATGAACACCTCGGGCGCCAATGGCCCGCGGGTCGGATGATTCCAGCGCACCAGCGCCTCGGCCGCCAGCACTTCGCCGGTGCGCATGTCGATTTCGGGGAGGTACTGCAGGAATAGCGCTCCGCTCTCGATGACGTCCTGCAGGTGCATTTCGATGTCATTGCGATAGTCGGTCCGCAGGGACATCTCGTCGGAGAACACCGCGACCTGGTTGCCGCCCGCCGCCTTCGCGGACAGCACCGCCTGATCCGCACGACGAAGGAGGTCCGACGTGGTGTCCCGGCCGGGATATCCCAGCGCGACACCGATGCTCACCGTCCTGGTCAATATCTCACCATCCACCGGCACGCGCTCTCGAAGCGAGCTCAGTAGCTGGCCCGCGAGCTGCTCGGCATCCGCCGACGACGTCGGCGGCGCCGCAACGACCACGAACTCGTCGCCGCCTAGCCGCGCGATCACGCTGCCCTGCCCGGCGCCCTGCCGCAGCCGTTCGGCCACCACGCGGATGAACCAATCGCCGACGTTGTGACCTAGGTAGTCGTTGATGGTCTTCAGCCGGTCTAGGTCGAGGTAGAGCGCGGCCACGGGGCCCTTACCGCCTGCGGCGAGTCTCGCGTCCAGATGGTCGATCAGTGCACGCCGATTTCGAAGGCCCGTGAGGTCGTCGTGGTGGGCCAAGTAGCGCAGGCGCTCTTCTGCCTGCACCCTCGCCTGCACCTGGGCGAACAACGACGCGATGGCCTCCAGCGCGTTGATTTCGGCGGCCTGCCACTCACGGTCACCGACCTTGACGAAGCCGAGGACGCCGGTCGTGACCTCACCGGACACCAAGGGGGCGGCCGCCATAGACGTTTGTGGGATGTTGCGCCCCGTCTCGATGCGCTTCTGATAGTCCTCGTTCTCGGGGCGAAAGACCATGGGCACCTTGACGTGCTCTGCCGCCGCGAACACCGGGTCCGCGCCCTCGAAGTAGACGACCTTCAGCGGATCGGGATCGGGGATGTCGGGGCGAGGCGGCCACTCGGCGACCAGGATCGACGCACGGATGGTGTGATCGTTGTAGCGCAGGAAGCTCACGTCGACGTCGAAGTACTCGACGAGTACCCCCAGGACCTCCTGGGACACCGCGGCTGAGGTCGCCGCATTCGCTGCCATCAATCGGACGGCGACGTTCGTCACCAGCCGATCCAGGCTCAGAGGCGACTTTTCCGCGGACACCGAGTTAGCGTAGCGGGGCAGCGCCCAACTTGACGGCGCGCAGGCACGCGAACCGTGGCAAGGGACGCCGTCGGCCGCAGCAGGACCAAGATCAGCGATTCGTGTCCGGCATCGGCGACGTCGGCAACGCAAGGAACTGCGCCATCAGCTCCGCCAACTCCTTCGAGGCGATTCACGTCGCCACGACGCTGCCCTGCCTGCGGGCCTGGCCGGCCAGTACGTGGCCCGTCCGCGCGGACCACGGCCGTCGCCGACACCACGCGTCACGCCGCCAGCCAGCTTAGCCGGAGCGCGTAGGGGAAACCTCGTCGTGGGCGACGTCGGCCACGACGAGGGACCGAGCCGCCTCAGTGCAACTGCCTGACCAGGTGCCGTCGGAACGGACTCACGCGGCCTCGACGGCCGTGGGCGTCCAGCGTCTGGTCGAAGCGCTCTGAGACGGCGTCGATTTCCCTCACAGAGCGGCCGCGTGGCTTGCTGCCTGAGACTCGGCTTGGGTCATCACGATGTTCACCTCCCGCAGGATCTTCGGGATCTGGTCCGGGGCAGCATGATTGGCGAACGTACGGCGGTCATACCACATCATCTTCGTGCGGTATCTCTCATCGGGATACGGTGTCGCGGGGATGGACGAGGCCACCACTGCTCCCGAGGTGCGCCACCGCTCCAGTACGTGCGGGGCCGAGGTCGCCAGGCAGAACTGGATGTCCAACAATGCCATCGCGTGGAACGGTGTGCGCGCCAAGGCCGTTGACAGTCGTCGCGCGCTGTCGCGGTCGTCGGTTGTCCACGCCGACTTCATCTCGAGAACGCCGAAGGGGACGCGGTCGGTGATCATCTTGCGGACGGTGGAGAGACCAGGCTGCCCGGCCCACTCGACCGTGGCGTGCGAATCCTCGGCCGAGGACAGCGGTCCCTTGGCGCGAAGGCCGCCGATGACCCGGCCCGTGCTGTCCAGCGTTGCCCAGAACATGGCGGTGTCCGAGCCATCCTTGATGGCATCCACGTCGATGGCCTTCTCCACCCCGTGGCGGCGGTAACTCCGCTCGGCACCCCGTAGGTATTCCTCCCACAACTCGCGGTCGACGTCGGGCCGGGATAACACCATCGTGCAGTCGGCATCCGAATCCCACCAACTGATGTCACCGGAGAGTCCGCAGTCAGCTGAGAATTCGTTTTCGAGCGGTTGGGGGTGCATTCTTTCCTCATTCCTTTGGCAGCTGCTGACGGGTCGCGTCACGCTGCGGCGGTCAATCCGGGGGGGTGGTTATGTGAATCTGGAAATAAGTATCAGTCCCACGATGGCCCCGATCCCAGCTAGGCTTCGTACGTTTTCTGAAGTCCGTCGATGGGCCGCCCACCTCGAAAGATGGTTGGCTAACCAGGGTTTGATTACGGCAATCGAATCAATTGACGTCGCTGCAGCTTGTGGACTATCGGGAGGTTGGCCGGCGAATAGCTATCGATTTTTCGGCAAAGAAATGCGGGTTTCCGCCATTGTGATCCGAAGGATCGAGAATTTTGAGGTAATACCCCTGATGTTCGGCCCCCAGGGGGCCAAGAGAGGAGAGCGCGTGAAAGTCTTCCGGGATCTGAACGAGTTTGCGGCGGCGCGTGGCAGCCAACTCGGCCCGACTGACTGGATGGAGATCGACCAGGATCGGGTCGACCTCTTCGCCAATGCCACCGACGACCGCCAGTGGATCCACGTCGACCCCGAGAAGGCGGCCAGCGGGCCGTTCGGCGGCACGATCGCACACGGGCTGCTCACCCTCTCGCTGGTTCCTCACTTGGCCAAGCAGCTGTACCGCGTCGACAACATCGCGCTGGCGGTCAACTATGGCTACAACAAGGTTCGGTTCATCACGCCGGTCAAGGTGGGTGCGAAGATTCGGGCGCGCGGTGAGATCACCGGCGTGAATCGGCTCGAAGGGGCGGTTCAGGCGACGAACACGATCACCGTGGAGATCGATGACTCGGCCAAGCCCGCCGCCGTCGTAGAGTCGATCGTCCGATACATCGCCTGACACGGCCCCCGGCGGGCGTAGTTTCAAGCGCAGTACCGACCGACGAAGGGGCGATGAGGGAAACGTGACCGACGAAGTCCTGACCGAGCGCCACGGGCGCACACTCGTCATCACCATCAACCGACCGGAGGCGCGCAACGCCTTCAATCTGGCCGTCGCGCAAGGTTTGGCCGATGCGATGGACGACCTCGATGCCTCCCAAGACCTCTCCGTCGCGATCGTCACCGGCGCGGGAGGAAACTTCTGTGCGGGCATGGACCTCAAGGCCTTCATGGCAGGAGAGGTGCCGTCTCTTCCCGGCCGCGGAATCGGATTCACCCAACGGCCACCCCGCAAGCCGGTCGTTGCGGCCGTGGAGGGTTATGAACTCGCCGGCGGCACCGAGATCGTGCTCGCCACGGATCTGGTCGTCGCATCCAAGGCGGCGAAGTTCGGGATCCCGGAGGTCAAGCGGGGACTCGTCGCAGCGGGCGGCGGGTTACTGCGACTCCCGCACCGGATCCCGTACCAGAAGGCGATGGAGTTGGCCCTCACCGGCGACACCTTCACGGCGGAGGAGGCCGCGGGGTGGGGCTTCGTCAACATCGTGACCGAGCCGGGTGAGGCGCTCGCAGGTGCGCTGGCGCTGGCGCAACGCATCACCGCCAACGGTCCGCTCGCGGTGGCCGTGACCAAGGAGGTCATCACCAAGTCCGCGGGCTGGAGCGACGACGAGAGGTGGCTGAGGCAGCAGGAGCTCATCGGGCCGGTGTTCTCGTCGAACGATGCCATGGAGGGCGCGACGGCCTTCGCGGAGAAGCGCGCCCCGAACTGGACCGGCTCCTGACCGCCGAACTGCGGTCACGCACGAGGAGTTCGCCATGAGTGCGCCCCATCCCAAGCTCGACGAACTTGGCTACTACCTGTTGGCCGGGGCCGGCGGGGAAGGGCCTGCCACGCTGATGGACGAAGCGAGGCGCGGTGAGCAACTCGGCTTCGGCACCGCGTTCATCTCCGAACGGTGGAACGTCAAGGAAGCTTCATCCCTAGTGGGTGCCGCCTGCGCCGTCACCAGCGACATGCAGATCGCCACCGCGGCAACCAATCACAACACGCGCCATCCACTGATCACCGCATCATGGGCCACCACGATGCACCGACTCTCCGGAGGGCGGTTCACCCTCGGCATCGGCCGCGGGATCGGCGCGGTGTACTCCGCGTTCGGGGTGCCGCCGGTCAGCACCGCGCAGATGGAGGACTTCGCCCGCGTGATGCGGCGACTGTGGCACGGCGAGGTGATCGTCAACCATGACGGGCCGATGGGCCAGTACCAGGTGTTGGTGCTCGACCCCGAGTTCGACGAGGACATCCGGCTGGGCATCGTGGCCTTCGGCCCACGGACGCTGGCGCTGGGCGGCCGGGAGTTCGATGACGTGATCCTGCACACCTACTTCACCCCGGAGACGGTGCAGCGCAGTGTGAAGACGGTCAAGGACGCCGCCGAGATGGCGGGCCGCGACCCCGCCGCCGTCAGGGTGTGGTCGTGCTTCGCCACCGTCGGCGATCACCTGCCCGACGACGTGCGGCTCAAGAAGACCGTCGCGCGGCTTGCCACGTATCTGCAGGGCTACGGCGACCTGATGGTAAGCACCAACGACTGGGATCCGGCTGTGCTGCAGCGGTTTCGGGGCGACCCAGTGGTCCAGTCGATCCCGGGCGGGATCGACGGCAAGGCCACCCCCGCGCAGATCGAACACATCGCCGCGCTCATTCCCGACGCCTGGCTCGAACCGTCGGCGACCGGAACCCCTGCGCAGTGCGCACGCCGGATTCGCAAGGAGTTCGACTACGGCGCCGACGCGGTGATCATGCACGGCGCCACACCCGACGAACTGGAGCCGGTCGTCGCGGCGTACCGCGCCTGACTAACAGCAGCGGGACTGAGGGTTGTTCTCGGTCGCCGCGTGCCGCATCCGCCAGTACTCCCGCTCCGAACAGACCGCCTCACCCGGATGAACGCGTTGACGGTGCGCGACGTAGCGGCGGTAGTGGTTGTCGCCCATCAATGAGCCCCAGTACCAACTGATCTGGCGTGCGGCGCGGGTAACGCGTCCCATTGCTTTTGCACCTCCTTCTCGGCGGCAGTCGGGATGAGGCCCGACGGAGCAAAGATCCGCGTCGGGACCGGCTCGTCCTCGGCCAGCGCGGCGCCGCCGCCTCGGATCGCCTGGAGCGCCTTGATGACACCGGCGGCGAACACGATCACGACGAGCACCGCGAAGATGACCGACAGCGTGCCCTGGATGAAGGTGTTGTAGATGACGTTGTCGATCTGTCCCGGATCCTTCGCCGCACCGAACGACGACTCACCGGCATCCCGTGCGGCGACGTACTGGGCATGCTGTGCCCAGTAGCCGACCTTGGGATCGGCCGAGAAGATCTTCTGCCACGATGCCGTCATCGTCACGGTGAGATCCCACGCCAGTGGAACACCGGGAATCCAAGCCCATTTCAGCAGTCCGCGTTTGATGACCACCACCGTCACCACAGTCAGCGCAATGGCCGCCAGCAGCTGATTCGCGATGCCGAACAGCGGAAAGAGCGTATTGATCCCACCCTGCGGCGCCGAAACGCCGATCAGCAGGAAATACCCCCACGCAGCGACCACGACGATGCTGCACGCCCAAGCCCCGACCCGCCAGCTCGGGTTCTGGAGCTTCTTGAAGGGCCCACCGAGATTGCCCAAGGCGTCCGAGAGCATGAAGCGCGCCACCCGGGTGCCCGCGTCGACGGTCGTGAGGATGAAGAGCGCCTCGAACATGATCGCGAAGTGGTACCAGAATGCCTTGAGGCTTTCCCCGCCGAACACCTCGTGCAGCACCTCGGACATGCCGAACGCCAACGTCGGCGCACCGCCGGTCTTCGACACGATCGACTTCTCCCCGACGCTCTGCGCGGCCGCTTCGATCTCCCCGCCGGTGATGTCGCCCCCCGACAGGCCGAGACCGTTCACGAATTCGGCCGCGGACTGCGGTGTCGTTCCGGTGGACGCGGCAGGCGAGTTCATCACGAAGTAGAGGTGCTGATTGAGGATCGCGGCGGTGATCAGCGCCATGATCGCAACGAACGACTCGGTGAGCATGCCCCCGTAGCCGATGAGCCGCATCTGGCTCTCCTTCTCGAGCAACTTCGGGGTGGTGCCCGAAGAGATCAACGAGTGAAAGCCGGACAGCGCGCCGCAGGCGATGGTGATGAACAGGAACGGGAACAACGAGCCCGCGAAGACCGGCCCGGTGCCGCTGGAGGCGAAGGACGACACGGCAGGTGCCTGCATGATCGGCTGTGCGACCAGGATTCCGATCGCGAGCAGCGCGATGGTGCCGACCTTCATGAACGTCGACAGGTAATCCCGCGGCGCCAGCAGCAGCCACACCGGCAGCACCGATGCGGACAGGCCGTAGATGATGATGCACCACGACAGCGCGGTCTTCGAGAGCGTGAACCAGTCGGTACCCCAATCGGTTTCGGCCACCCATCCGCCGCTGACCACCGCGAGCAACAGCAGGACGACGCCAATCAGCGAGACCTCCGACACCCGGCCGGGGCGCAGGAACCGGAGATAGAGCCCCATGAAGATCGCGATCGGAATGGTCATGGCGATCGAGAACACGCCCCACGGGCTCTCGGCGAGCGCGTTGACGACGACGAGTGCCAGCACGGCAAGCAGGATGACCATGATGATCAGCACGCCGACGATCGCCGCGGCGCCGCCGATTGTGCCGAGTTCGTCCTTGGCCATCTGGCCGAGCGAGCGGCCGCGGCGGCGCACCGAGATCGACAGCACGAGGTAGTCCTGTACGCATCCGGCGACGAGGGCGCCCACGATGATCCAGATGGTGCCAGGCAGATAACCCATCTGCATCGCCAACACCGGCCCGACGAGCGGTCCCGCACCCGCAATCGCCGCGAAGTGATGCCCGAACAGCACGCGGCGGTCGGTCGGCATGTAGTCCGTGCCGTTCTCGAACACCTCGGCGGGCGTGGCGTTCTCGTCCCTCGGCTTGACGATCTTCATCTCGATGAGGCGGGCGTAGAACCGGTATCCGATGACGTAGGTGCAGACCGCGGCGATCACGAACCACACCGCGTTGACCGTCTCACCCCGGAAGAACGCGATCATCGCCCAGGCAACGGCCCCCAGGAGGCCGATGACGGCGAAGACGATCTTGTGCTTCGTGGTGATCGGGGATCTGTCGATGATCGCGACCGGGGGCTTGTCGGCATCCGTCCGGATGTAGGTGATGTCGCCGTCGGTCTCTTCGGTGCGCTCCGATGGTGGTGCAGACATGGGTTTGATCCTGTCATCGCGCGTGGCGAGATTGGGCGAAACGAGCACTAACGCTCGTATAGGGCGCGCACCGTGTCGACCGTGTCCGCCTCCATCGGCGTCTTGTCGTCCCGGTACCGGACGACGCGCGCGAAGCGCAGCGCCATCCCGCCCGGGTACCGAGAGGAGCCCTGAACGCCGTCGAACGCTATCTCCACGACCTGCTCGGGCCGTACCCGCACGACACCGCCCGCGGAGCCGGCAATCCGGCCCGAGCCGTCGGTGGGACCGTCGGCGAGGTCGAGGAAGCGTTCGGTCTGCCATGCGAGCATCTCGTCGGTCATTCCCTTGAAGGTCTTGCCGAGCATCGTGAACTCGCCGGTCGCGGGATCGCGCGCGCCGAGGTGGATGTTCGACAGCTTGCCGGTGCGCCGGCCCGAGCCCCACTCGACGGCCAGCACCACCAGGTCGAGGGTGTGCACGGGTTTGACCTTGAGCCAGCCCGCGCCACGACGGCCCGCCTCGTACGCCGCGGTCGGCGATTTCGCCATGACGCCCTCGTGCCCCGCGGCGAGCGTTCTGTCGAGGAACGCCTGCGCCTCGGCGGGGTCGGTGGTGTGCAGTCGGTCCACGCGCTGGGGAGCGGGCACTAGCGCATCGAGCAGGGCCAGCCGCTCGGTGGCAGGCAGGTCCAACACGTCGGTACCGTCGACGTGCAGCAAATCGAAGAAGAACACCGAGAGCGGCGCCTCCACCGCATTGCGGCCCGCCCGTTTGCCGAAACGCGATGCCGTGACCTGGAACCGGTCCGGCCGGCCATCGGGCCGAAGCGCGATGGCCTCGCCGTCGGCGATGAACGCGTCGACCGGCAGTGCGAGCGAGGCCTCGACCACCTCCGGCAACCGGTCCGTGACGTCGTCCAGACTGCGGGTATAGACCGACACCGAATCGCCGTCGCGATGAATCTGGACCCGGGCGCCGTCCAGTTTGGCCTCGAAAACCGCTGTTCCGCCCAGCTTTTCGAGCGCCACCTCGACACCCGTGGCGGTCTGGGCAAGCATCGGGCCGACCGGGGTGCCCACCGTCAACCGAAATCGTGCGAGTGCGTCGGCGCCCTCGGTGATCGCCGCGGCGGCAACCGCAGGCAGCGCACCGCCCAACATGGCGGCCCGACGCACCTCGGGGGCTGGCAGGTCGGCGGCCGCCGCGACGGCGTCGGCCATGACGCCGATGAGGGCGCCCTGCCGAAGCTCACCTCCGAGCAATCGTCGGAGGAACGTCTGCTCGGCGTCGGTGGCGGCGCCGAACGTCTCGGCGAGCAGTTCGGCCCGGCGAGTCTGCGAGCCCTTACCCGCCACCGCGCCGATCGCGGTGAACGTCGCGTCGACCCCGAGCACCGTCAGTACCGGCTCCGCGGCGGGCGGCGGCAGCGACCGCAGCGACGCCCAGCCCACCCCGATCTGGCGCTGCGGCAACTCGCCGGACAACCAGGAGACGACGATGGCGATCAGATGGGCGCCGCCCTGCTCCCCGGCCCGCTCCAGCAGCGCGGAGATCAGCCGGGTCTTCTTCGAGCGCGCGGACACGGCGCCCACCTCCGCGGAAGCCAGGGCGACGTCGGCGAGGAGCATTCCGCCAGCCGCCTATCTGACCGCGAAGGACACCGTGTGCCAGCCCGTCGCACCGTCCGGTATCACGTCGGCCTGATCTGAGGTCTGCACGGCCCCCGACCCATCGGTCGCCCGTACGCTGATCTCGTGCGGACCGGGAGCGTCGGCTTGCCAGCGAAAACTCCACAGCCGCCACGTGTCGTTGGAGTAACTCGCCCCAAGCTCAGCCGGTTGCCACGGTCCGTCGTCGATGCGTACCTCGACCGCCTTGATGCCCCTCGGCTGCGCCCACGCCACCCCGCCGAAGGTGACGGGACCGCGGGGAACCTCGGCACCCTGGCTGGGCACGTCGATGCGGGACTCGGTCTTGATGGGGCCTCGCGCGGACCAGCCGAGCCGGGTCCAGTACGCCTCAGCACGATCGAACCGCGTGAGCTCGAGGTCGACGACCCACTTGGTGGCCGACACGTAGCCGTATAGGCCAGGCACCACCAGCCGCGCGGGATACCCGTGTTCGGTGGGCAGGGGAGCGTCGTTCATGCCGATCGCCAGCAGGGCGTCGCGCTGATCGGTGAATGCCTCCACCGGCGTGCCCGCGGTGAAGCCGTCGATCGAGGTCGACAGCACCATGTCCGCGTCGGGGTGAACACCGGCCCCCGCCAACAGATCTCGCACGCGGTAGCCCGTCCACTTGGCGTTCGAGATGAGGTCGCCGCCAACGGGGTTGGACACGCACGTCAACGTGACGATCCGCTCCACGACCTCGAACTGCTGCAGATCCTCGAACGCGAGGCTGATCTCGCGATCGACCATGCCGTGGATCCTGAGGCGCCAGTCCGTGCGACTGAGCTGCGGCACGGTCAACGCGGTGTCGATCCGGTAGAAGTCGTCGTTCGGCGTGATGAACGGCGCCAACGCAACTCCCGCAGGTTGGACCGAGGGCGGTGGTGGCGGGGCGACGGTGCCGCGCACCGCAGGAAGGGCGAACGCCGCCCGGTCTCCCGACACCGAGGAGTTCAACCGGTTGAGCACCGCGCCCGCCACTCCGGTCACCGCCCCGACGCCGAGGAACCCCAAGGCCACCAACGACCTTCGACGGCCGCGATCCGGCGGAGTCTCCCCGGCGCCGTCGTCGCTTGAACTCGGCCGGTCCGCAAGGCGATGCGAGATCAACAGCCGCAGGACCAGTACACCGCACACCGTGCCGATCAGGGTCGGCACCACGTCGATCGCGGAGGCGCCCGCCCTGCTGAGGACGGCGGCGCAGCCGAGCAGGCCCGCCACCACGATGGCCAGACTGCCGACCGGTCGCCGTGGCGTCTCGAACCGTGCCGTGCTCGCGGCGACGATGCCGATCACGCCGAGGACCGCGACCGTGAGGAACAACTTGTCCGACGTGCCGAAGAGCTGAATCGCCCATTCCTTCACCGGACCCGGGGTGAGGTCGATCACCGTCGACCCGATGGCGGTTCGCGAGTCGGCTGCCGGTCCGAAGGGGACCGCCGCCAACTCGGCCACTCCGAGCGCCACCGCTGCCGCCGCAACGCCATTGAGTCCGCTGGGGCGGACGTCGTGGGGCGCGTCTGCGCGGGTAGCCGTGTCGGCCATGACGCCAACGTACCTACTTCGCCGCCGCAAGTCCTTACCAGTGTCTGACGTAAGGTGATCCGGGCGCGGAAAGTAGCGCTCAGCGCGTCTTTCCGCGCCGAAACCGCAAGGGAGGCCCTCCATGGCGACCGTCGCCACCCAGCTCATCGACGCATTGACGCGAAGCGGCGTGCGACGCGTGTACGGATTGCCCGGCGACAGCCTCAACGGTTTCACCGACGCCATTCGACGCTCCGGGCAGATCAGCTGGGAGCACGTCCGGCACGAGGAGACGGCGGCGTTCGCCGCGGCGGCCGACGCCGCGCTCACCGGCCAGCTCGCCGTCTGCGCGGGTAGCTGCGGCCCCGGCAACCTGCATCTCATCAACGGACTGTTCGACGCTCAGCGCTCCCGCGTTCCCGTCCTCGCCGTCGCCGCGCACATCCCGCGCAGCGAGATCGGCTCCGAGTACTTCCAGGAGACCCACCCGCAGGACCTCTTCCGCGAGTGCAGCGTCTATTGCGAGCTGGTGAGCACCCCCGAGATGGCGCCGCGCATCTTCGAGATGGCGATGCGCGCCGCCGTCGAGGAGAACGGCGTCGCCGTCGTCGTCGTTCCCGGTGAGATCTTCCTCCACCATGCCGATGAATCCGGTTGGCTCGCAAAGCCGATCGTGCCGACCCGGTCTGTGCTCCGGCCCGACGAGATCTCGCTGCGGCAGGCCGCGCAGATCCTCAACGACGGCGAGCGGGTCACGATCCTCGGCGGCGCGGGCGTGGCAGGCGCGCACGACGCCCTGGTCCGGCTGGCGGGAACGCTGAAGGCCCCCGTCGTCCACGCCCTGCGCGGCAAGGAGTTCATCGAGTACGACAATCCGTACGACGTCGGCATGACGGGTCTCCTCGGCTTCGCCTCGGGGTACAAGGCGATCAAGGAGGCCGACACGTTGCTGATGCTCGGCACCGACTTCCCGTACCAGCAGTTCTATCCGCAGGACGCCCGCATCGTCCAGGTCGACGTCCGGGGCAGAAACCTGGGCCGCCGCACGCCGATCGACCTCGGCCTCGTCGGCACGGTCGCCGACACCCTTGAGGCGCTGCAGCCGCTGCTGGTCGAGAAGTCGACCCAGGAACACCTCGACCGGTCGCTGCGGCACTACGCCAAGACGCGAAAGACGCTCGACGGGCTCGCGGTCAACGACCGCGACAAGACTCCCATTCGTCCCGAATACGTTGCCGGACTTGCCAATCGGCTTGCCACCGAGGATGCGGTGTTCACCGTCGACGTGGGATCGCCCGTCGTGTGGGCCGCTCGCTACCTCACCATGAACGGCAAGCGACGGCTCGTCGGATCGTTCAACCACGGCACCATGGCCTGCGCCCTACCCCACGCGATCGGTGCGCAGACCGCGTTTCCGAACCGTCAGGTCGTCGCGCTGGCCGGCGACGGCGGCCTGACCATGATGTTCGGCGAGCTCATCACGCTCATCCAGAATCGACTGCCGGTCAAGGTGATCGTGTTCAACAACTCGTCGCTGAACTTCGTCGAGTTGGAGATGAAGGCCGCCGGGATCGTCAACTTCGGCACCGATCTCACCAACCCCGACTTTGCCGCCGTCGGCCGCGCGCTCGGCGCCTACGGTCGGCGCGTCGAGCATCCCGGCGAACTGGAGCAGGCGCTGACGGAGGCGTTCGCGCACGACGGGCCCGCGATCGTCGACGTGGTGACCGCACGCCAGGAGCTGTCCATCCCGCCCGCCATCACTGCCGAACAAGCCAAGGGCTTCTCCCTTTACGCAATCAGGACGATCATGGCGGGCCGCGCCGACGAGCTACTCGACTTGGTCACCACGAACGTCTCGCGACGAATTCTGGACTGACCTTCGGCGTGTAGCCGCAGGCCCCGTCACGTAGGCCCCGTCACGCCGGCCCCGTCACGCCGGCCCCGTCACGCCGGCCTCGGCACCGCCGCCGAGGGGGCCTGACCGATCCAGTCGGGAATCGCACGACGAACCTCGATGGGACCAGATACCGCCACGCTGCCCTCGAGCAGCGCGCGCGTCCAGTCGACGTCACCCCGCCAGATGCGGGTCAGCGTGCGCAGACTGGTCTCCACGGTGCCCGCCACGTCGTGGCCCGGGTCGAAGTCGCACACGTCGGCGGCGCCGTCGGCAACCACCAGCCACCACCTCGACGCCCTCGTCGTCACCCCGTCGAGTCGGAACGCCACCGTGGTCCGTGAGCGCGGCCACGCGTCGACGGCGATCGTGCGGTGGATGTCCCACATCAACAGATGCGGATCGAGATCCTCCTCGCCGAGCTCTCCCACCCATCGGACGCCCCAGCGGCCAAGGGCCTCCACGACCTCGCCGAGCTCCCGGCCGCTGTCCGTCAGAAAGTACGTGGTGCGGCCGTCGGCCTCGACGCGCCGGACCACGCCCGCGCGGGTCAACGACTTCAGCCGCTTCGACAGGAGCGCAGGCGACATCTTCGGCACCCCCCGCCGCAGCTCGTTGAAATGACTACTGCCCAACAGCAACTCGCGCACCACGAGCATCGTCCAACGCTCGTCGAGCAACTCCATTGCCTTGGACACCGGGCAGAACTGACCGTATCCGGACACGTCGCGCACCTCCCTGCCGCGTCGTAATACCACCATGCAACCAGCTCGGTACAGATCTGGAACTAGATCGGCACGATCTCCCGGCGCGACGATGGACCGACGGCACCAAGGGGGGCCGCACCCGCAACGAGGAGCTGACATGACCACCACCACGACCAACCAGGACCTGGAGGCCAAACACCGTGCGCTGTGGGCGCTCGGTGACTACCGCACCGTCGCCGACGAACTGGTCTTCCCGCTGGGACCCGTTCTCGTCGAAGCCAGCGGGATCGGTCCGGGTGACCGCATCCTCGACGTGGCCGCAGGCACCGGCAACGTCGCATTTGCGGCCGCAGCCGTTGGCGCCGACGTCGTCGCCAGCGACCTGTGTCCCGAACTGCTCGAGCACGGTCGCCTGGCGGCCGAGCAGCGCGGGATCCCGGTGCGTTGGCGCGAGGCCAACGCCGAGACATTGCCGTTCGGCGACGGCGAATTCGACGCGGTGCTGTCGTGCATCGGGGTGATGTTCGCCCCGCACCATCAGCAGGCCGCCGACGAACTGGTGCGGGTCTGCCGGCCCGGCGGCACGATCGGCGTGCTCAGTTGGACGCCGGAAGGGTTCATCGGTCGGTTGTTCGCAACGATGAAGCCCTACGTGGCCGCGCCGCCGCCCGGGGTGTCGGCACCACCGCTTTGGGGCAGCGAGACCCACGTGCTCGAGTTGCTGGGCGACCGCGTCACCGACGTCGTCACCGAGCGCCGGTCACTGCCCGTCGACCGGTTCACCGACGGGACCGAATTCCGCGACTACTTCAAGGCCAACTACGGGCCGACGATCGCGGCCTTCCGTGGGATCGGCGACGACCATGCCAAGGTGGCGGCGCTGGACGCCGACATCGCCCGGCTCGGCGACGACGCGCTCGCCGGAGGGGCGTCGATGGACTGGGAGTACCTGCTGTTGACCGCCAAGCGGATCTGACCTCGAATGATCGGGCAGGCAGCCGGTTACGCACCGACCGGCTGCCGTCAGAGGCCGCCTAGATCGTCGGGCACGTCGACGGAATGCTCGCGAAGCACGTCGAGGGGGACCACCTCGAGAGTGCGCTCGTGGGTGGCCGCGAGCACCACCGGTGCGGCATGACCGTCCGTCTGAGCCCGTAGCCAGTTGGCTGCCGTGACGCACCAACGGTCACCGGGAACCAGTCCCGGAAACCGATACTGCGGCATCGGCGTCGACAGGTCGTTGCCGATGGAGCGCTGATGCTCGAGGAACTCGCCGGTGACCACGGCGCAGATGGTGTGGCTCCCAAGATCTTCGGGCCCCGTCGAACAGCAGCCGTCACGGTAGAAACCGGTGAGCGGATCGGTCCCGCATGGCTCCAAGGTGCCACCGAGGACGTTCAGATCAGCCATCGGTCCAGTATTGCGCACCGATCCGAGGCACGCGGGTCGGCGACGCGCGAGTTCCACGGAACCTCGGACGGGAGCGGCGGGCCGGCGCGACGATGACCGCCATGGCCGACGACACCGCGACTCTCACCGACGACGACCGGGCAGCCCTGCAGACGTGGATCCGCGACACCGGGCTCGGGGCGCAGGTGACCGCCGTCGAACCCCTGCTGGGCGGCACCCAGAACATCGTCGTTCGCCTCTGCGTCGACGACCGACCGATGGTGTTGCGTCGACCGCCGCTGCACCCGCGCCCGACGAGTGACAAGACGATGCTGCGCGAGATCGCGGTCCTGCGAACGCTGTCGGGCACGTCGGTGCCGCATCCGGCTTTCATCGCCGGGTGCGAGGACCTCGGCGTTCTGGGCGTGGTCTTCTACCTGATGGAAGAGGTCGACGGCTTCAACCCGGGCACCGAGATCGCCCAGATCTACGTCGAGGACCCCGCCGCCCGGCACGACGTCGGGCTGGCCTACGCGGCGGGTCTCGCGCAGCTCGGCAACGTCGCGTGGGAAGGCAGCGCACTCGCGGCGCTCCGGCGTCCCGGTTCCTTTCTGGCCCGCCAGGTTCCACAGTTCCTCGGTCTCCTCGAGAGCTACCGGCACGACGGCTACCAACCCGAGTCGCTGCCCGCGGTCACCGAGCTGGCGCAGTGGCTGGAGGTCAATCGTCCGGACGACGGCGAACCCGGCATCATGCACGGCGACGCCCACCTCAACAACGTGATGCTCCGCTACCACCGACCCGAACTCGCCGCCTTCGTCGACTGGGAGATGTGCACGATCGGGGATCCGCTTCTAGACCTCGGCTGGATGATGGTGTGCTGGCCGACCGAACCCAACACCATCGACGCAGGCTCCGAACTGGCGGCGCTCGGCGGTCTCGCGAGCCGGGGCGAACTGCTCGCGGCGTACTCCGCCGCCGGTGGGCGCGACGTCACGCGGCTCGACTGGTACACCGCGCTCGCGTGTTTCAAGCTCGGCATCGTCATCGAGGGCACGTGGTCGCGGTACCTCGCGGGGCGCGCAGCCCGGGAGGCCGGGGAGCGACTACACGAATCGGCGGTCGGCCTCATCCAGTTGGGGACGCGGGTCGCCAAGGGCGAGGACGTCTTTCGCTGACGGACAGGGGGAGCCGAAGACGGTTCAACGGTAGGTGTCGATGCCGAGCTTGACGGCCAACGCGATGCCCGCAGCGGCGATCAACAGGCGCAGGGGAGTGTCGGGGGCGCGGCGGACGATGATCGGGCCCAGCCGCGCGCCGAGCAGACAGCCAATGCCCAACGGAACCACCGCCAACCAGTCGACCGGTGCCCACACGGCGAAGACCAGCGCAGCGGTGCCGTTCGCGACCCCCAGCACCACGTTCTTGGTGGCGTTGGCGTCGGCCAGCGACGAGCTGTCGGTACTGAGGAACAGGGCCAGCATCAGCACCCCAGCGGCCGCGCCGAAGAATCCCCCGTAGACGCAGATCGCGAGGATCGCGACACCTTCGACGACGAAGGCGGCGGTGCCCCGTCGATGACCCTCGGCCCGCTTGCGGCGGGGCAGGGCGATCAGTAAGGCCGACGCGGCGATGAGCACGGGCACGACGTTCTCGAAGCCCTCGGCGGGGATCGACAACAGCAGAGCCGCACCCGCGGCGCCACCGAGGACGGCGGCGGGCACCAACCTGAGGAGTTTGGCCCGTTGGCCCCGGAGCTCCGGCAGTGAACCCGGGACCGAACCGATCCCGTTGAACACCAACGCGACGGTATTGGTGACGTTGGCCGTCACCGGAGGAAGACCGACGAGGAGCAGCGCCGGGTAGGTGGTCAGCGACGCCAATCCCGCGATGCTGCCGACCAGTCCGCCGCCGATCCCCGACACGAAGAGCAGGGCCACATCCCACCAACTCGACGGCGCCATCGGCGATGAACCTAGCGCCTTCGCATCGGGGTTGCGTCGGTCACTCCGAGACGTCTAGCATCGCCAACGTGCCGAAGCGACTCGTAGTAGCAACCCACAGCGGGGTCTGATCCAGACCGACCCCTCGCTGTGGGTCGTTGCTACACCGTCGGTCGATTCCTCTGGCAAGAGAAGACCGGCACATGTCCTCACCGAATTCCACGTCACCGTTTTTCACGTCCCCGGGTTCGACGTCCCCGAATTCCGTCCAGCCCGCGATCGGCGTGGCCCCTACGTTCGCGGCCCATTTCGACGGCCCGCTGCCGCGGGAGTTGCGCGAGGAGGCCGATTCGATGTCGTTCGACGCCTTTCACACCACCTACACCCCGATGACCGGTCCGCTGCGCCTCGGCAAGTGGGAGTGCACCGACGCCGCGCGGCCCGCTTCGCAGCTGGGCCCGCAGGCGCGGCACTATCAGGCGACGATCGCCGTCGGTGACCGCATCAGCACGTCGACCGCGGCCGCCAGTGGTCCCATCGCGGCGTTGACGGAGATGCTCCACGAGCGGGGCATCAGCGTCGAGATGCTCGGGTTTCACCAACTTCATGCAGGCGAGAGCACCGCGACGTTCATCCGCGGCACCGACGGCACGCACGCCCAGTGGGCAATGGGTTGGTCCGACGATCCGACGCAGTCGGCGCTGCGGGCGGTCGTCGCCTGCGCGAACCGACTGATCAGCGCGAGCTGACCGGGGCTGCGGTCGTCACCGCAGCGGACGCAGGATGACCGGCATGCCGTCCATCGGGATGGGCATCCCTCCGTAATCGAGCTTGGACCTGTAGCCCGGCCGGGGCGGTTCGAGGCGGTACTTGCGGAGCAACCTGTGCATCACCGTCTTGATCTCCAACTGGCCGAAGACCATGCCGATGCACTTGTGTGCGCCGCCACCGAACGGGGCGAACGCGTAGCGATGCTTTTTGTGCTCGTTGCGCGGCTCCGCGAAGCGCGCTGGGTCGAACTTCTCCGGATCGGTCCACAGCTCGGGCAGGTGATGGTTCATCGACGGCCACAGCGTGACCGTGGTGCCCTCGGGAATGTAGTGACCGAGCAGATCGGTGTCGCGGATCGCCTGCCGAACGTTGAACGGCAGCGGGGTGACGAGCCGCAGCGCCTCGTTCATCACCAGGTCGAGGGTCTCCAGCTTCTCCAGCGCCTCGATGTCGAGGGGCCCGTCCCCGAGGCGGTCGGACTCGTCGCGGCAGCGGTCCTGCCAATCCTGGTTGGCGGCAAGGTGGTAGACCATCGTGGTCAGGGCGGACGTCGACGTGTCGTGGGCGGCCATCATCAGGAAGATCATGTGGTTGACGATGTCCTGGTCGGAGAAGCTGTTGCCGTCCTCGTCGGAGGTGTGGCACAGGACGGTCAGCATGTCGGTGCCATCGGCCTTGCGGCGTTCCTCGACCCGCGCCTCGAAGTAGTCGTCGAGCACCCTGCGGGCCTGCAGCCCGCGCCACCACTTGAATGGCGGGATGCTCGTTCGGACGATGGCTCCACCGGCGCGAGTGGTCATGGTGAATGCGTCGTTGACCTTGGTGACGAGTTCGTTGTCGGTGCCTGGCTCGTGGCCCATGAAGACCATTGACGCGATGTCGAGGGTCAGCTCCTTGACGGCCGGATAGAACAGGAACCGCGGGTCGTTCTCGACCCAGTCGTTGGCGATCACCTTCGATGCCACCCGGTCGATGTGCTCTACGTAACCGGTCAGCCGGGAGCGGGTGAACGCCTCCTGCATGATCCGGCGGTGGAACATGTGCTCCTCGAAGTCCAGGAGCATCAATCCGCGGTTGAAGAACGGACCGATGACCGGATGCCAGCCCTTCTGCGAGTAGTCCTTGTTCTTGTTGGAGAACACCGCCTGCGTGGCGTCGGGGCCGAGGGCCACCACCGAGGGCAGCGCGGGGGAGTACGCGTAGTGCAGCGGGCCGTGGTCCCTGTACACCTGCAGGAGATAGTCCGGTCCGCTGCGGAACGTCTCGATCATGTGGCCGAGCACCGGCAGACCGGAATCGCCCATCACCGGCTTGAGCCCGCTACCCGCAGGCGGTTCCGCCAAGGCGTACTGCTTGAACTGGTGGGCGCGCAGGCGCTTCTCGACGAGCCCCATGCCGGGAATGGTGTTCAGGGTCGGGACGAGCCGCCGCTTGGCTTGGTCGAGCAAATACTCCGGGGTGCTGATGGTCGTCATCGACTAACTCCTGTCAAGCTCCTGGGCCGAGCATCGTGTGGTCGATCTCACTCGCTTCCCCCATCCTGGAGGGCCGACTTGACGCATGTCAAGTTTTGTAGAGGCGCGGCGCGGGTGGGAAGGTTGACCTCGATGACCGCCGAATCCGTCCCCAACGAGGTCCGCCAGAGTCGCGGTGACCGGCAGCGTGAGGCGATCCTGACCGCCGTGCGCGAACTGCTGCAGGAGAAGCCGTTCTCTGAGCTGTCGGTCAGCACCATCAGCGACCGGGCCGGAGTGGCACGGTCGGGCTTCTACTTCTACTTCGACTCGAAGTATTCGGTGCTGGCTCAGATACTCGCCGAGGCCACCGAGGAACTCGAGGTACTGACCCACTACTTCGCGCCGCGCACCCCCGAGGAGTCGCCCGCCGCGTTCGCCAAGCGGATGGTCGGCAGCGCGGCCGCCGTATATGCCCACAACGATCCCGTGATGTCGGCGTGCAACGTCGCCCGCAACACCGACGCCGAGATCAGGGAGATCCTCGATGCGCAGATGTCGTCGGTCGTCGACCAGATCGTGAAGATCGTCGAGGACGAGGCACGCGCAGGCACCGCGCATCCGATCTCGGAGGACGTCCCGATGTTGGTCCGGACCCTCGGTGCGACGTCGGTTTCCACCCTGTCCGGTGACTCCGCGTTCGCCGGGCCCGAACCCGACATGACCCGCTCGGTCGCGGTACTGGAGAAGCTCTGGCTGCACGCACTGTGGGGCGGCCAGACCACGCCTGGCGCCTAGCGGCCGTCACCCGTCGAGCGGCGATTCGCCTGACTCGTCGTACCTGGCGCGCGCCTCGGCGACGTCGCCGGCGTGGGTGAACGACCACGTCGCGAGATTGGCGAGGATGCCGTGCAGGCCACGGCCGACGTCGGTCAGCGCGTAGTCGACTCGCGGCGGAACCACCGGATGGACGGTGCGCGTGATCAACCCGTCGCGTTCCAGCCCGCGCAACGTTCTGGTGAGCATGCGTTGGGACACCAACCCGATGGAGCGCTTGAGCTCCATGAACCGCATGGAGCCATCTCCGAGCAGCGCGATGACGAGCACCGACCACTTGTCGCCGATGCGGTCGAGCACGTCGCGCACCGGACACGCTCCGAGCAGCACGTCGGACTGCGTGGCCAGCATCTCGGCGATCGATGCCAGCGGATCGGTTACCGCGGTGTGCCCGACGGACACCACAGTGCCGTCTTGCACGGCGCCTCCCGGTTTCAGATGATCAGGTCAGTATCAAAAGATAACCGACAACACCAGGAGTGACCATGACGATCATCGGGATCACCGGCGCGGGCGGCGCGCTGGGCCGGCGGACGGCCCAGTACGTACTCGAATCGCACCCGGCCGAGGAGCTGGTGCTGTTCAGCAGATCGCCCGCCTCGCTGGCCGAGTTCGCCGACGCAGGCGCGCAGACCCGGCACGCCGATTTCGACGCACCCGACGCCCTGGTCGACGCCTTCCGCGGCGTCGACGTCCTCCTGCTCATCTCGACCGACGCGGTCGGCCGTCGGCGCGCCCAGCACGAGGCGGCGATCAAGGCCGCAGCGAGCGCCGGGGTGCATCGCGTCGCCTACACGTCGATGTCCAACCCGGACAGCGACTTTCCCGCCAGGCTGCGCCCGCTCTCCGACGACCACGCGGCCACCGAGGCCGCGCTGCGCACGGCGGGTCCCGCATGGACCATGCTGCGCAACGCGCTGTACCTCGAGGCCATCGCGGCGGGCTGGGACCACGCCGTCGCGACGGGAGCGCTCGTCACCAACAACGGCGACGGCCGCCACGCGCCAATAACCCGCGACGACTGCGCCGCCGCTGCCGCCGCGGTCCTGCTCGGCGACGGGCACGACGACGTCAGCTACGACATCGCGGGCCAACGACTGCTCGACGACCACGCCATCGCCGCCGTTCTGTCGGCCCGCCACGGCACCCCGGTCGAGGTCGTCGGGGTGTCCGACGAGGACTACCAAGCGGGGCTGACGGGGACCGGGCTTCCCGCCGAGTTGGCCGGGATACTCACTGGATTCGGGCAGAGCATCCGTGCTGGCCTGCTTGAGACACCGCTGGGTGACACCGAACGGCTGATCGGGCGGCCGCCACGCGCGGTCGAGGAATTCCTCGCCGGGGAGCGCGTGGGGTAGCCGGTAGGGTCGGCTCATGGCGCAGGGATTTGCGGGCAAGCGGTGTCTCCTGACGGGCGCGGCCAGCGGCATCGGGCGGTCGACGGCGCTCAAGCTGGCCGCCGAGGGAGCCGAACTGTTCCTCACCGACCGCAACGCAGAGGGGCTCGCCGAGACCGTCGCCGACGCAAGAGCCCTTGGCGCCTTGGTGCCCGCCCACCGAGCGCTGGACATCTCGAACTACGACGAGGTGGCCGCGTTCGCCGCGGACATCCACAGCATGATCGGGGGCACCACCCCCGCCTTGGACGTGGTGATGAACATCGCGGGGGTTTCGGCGTGGGGAACGGTGAGCAACCTCAGCCACCGCCACTGGGAGACGATGGTCTCGGTCAACCTGATGGGTCCCATACACGTCATCGAGAACTTCGTGCCGCCAATGGTTCTCGCCGGCAACGGCGGGCACCTGGTCAACGTGTCATCCGCCGCCGGGCTGGTCGCACTGCCGTGGCACGCCGCCTACAGCGCCAGCAAGTACGGGCTGCGGGGACTGTCGGAGGTGCTGCGCTTCGACCTCGCCCGGCACCGCATCGGCGTCTCGGTCGTCGTGCCCGGCGCGGTGAAGACGCCGCTGGTGCAGACCGTCGAGATCGCCGGCGTCGACAGGGAGCATCCACAGGTGGCCAAGTGGGTGAACCGGTTCGGCGGCCACGCCATTTCACCGGAAGCGGCGGCGGACAAGATCCTTCGCGGAGTCGCCCGCAACCGCTACCTGATCTACACGTCCCAGGACATCCGCGCGCTGTATGCCTTCAAGCGGTTCGCCTGGTGGCCCTACAGCGTTGCGATGCGACGGGTGAACGTCATCTTCACCCGTGTGCTGCGCCCCTCCAAGACCGGCTGATCCGCGTCAACGCTTGCCCCACTCCCACGGTGGTGCCGTCAGCAAGGTCTGGCCGACCACCTGTGTCTCGCCCCACTCCTTGACCAACTCGATCTCGCTCGAGTCATCGGTGCGGAGGTGCTCTCGCATGATCTGCGAGTGGGTCACGACGATGACCTGCGTGTGTTCCGCCGCGGAGCGGACCATGGCCGCCAGCGGGGGCACCAGATCGGGATGCAGCGATGTCTCCGGTTCGTTGAGCACCATCAGCGATGGGGGGCTTGGCGTCAGCAGTGCGGCCCCCCAGAGAATGAATCGCAATGTGCCGTCGGACAATTCGGCAGCTCTCAGCGGGCGCAACATGCCTCGCTGCTTCAATTGCAGCTCGAAGAGTCCGTCATGCACGGCGACGGATGCCTCCGCGCCGTCGAATGCCTCCGCGATGGCACGTGGCAGGTCGTCGAACCCCGCCTCGAGGATCGTCTGCACGGCGGCGGCGAGATCACCACCGTCGTCGGCAAGCACTGGCGTGCGGGTTCCCACCCGGGGCTGGCGGGCAGGCGCATCGGCATCGGCGCGGAAGCCGTCGTAGAACCGCCAGTCCCGCAGTCGATCCCGGACGGCAGCCAGTTCGGGGAGGGCGCCGGGATGGGCATACTCGGCCAGCACGCTGCGGTACGACGGGAGCGCTCTGGTCAACTCCTCGAAGCCCCGGCCCGATTCGGACGCCATCTCGGCATAGTCGCCCCCGCGGCGCACCAGCGCCGAACTGTGGCGCAGCCGCGGACCGGCGAAGACCGCCTCGCGTTTGATCTCCGGATCGCGGGCGAAGAACGACCCTGGACCGGCGTACTGCGGAAGTCCCAAGTCGATCTGATAACCGAAATCGTCTGAGGCGAAACCCAATTCGAGCGAAACGGGGCGCGTCCGAGTGGTGCCCTCGGTGGTTCCCGTGCGTCGCGCACCACCGGTCTGTTCCGGCCCCGCCCACAGGACCGACTGCAGACCGCCCTCACGCGCCAGCGATCCGATCACCTCGCCGCGGCCGCAGTCCGCCAGCAGGCGCAGCGCCCGGTACACCGAGGACTTTCCCGTGCCGTTGGCGCCGGTGACCACCGTCAGCCGCGTCAGCGGGATCACCAGCTCTCGCATCGACCGGTAACCCCGGATCGCGACCGTCTGCAACACGGCTTCGACGTTAGCCGTCGGCGCCGACAGCCGACTCCTCCCTCCGAGGCATCGCCAGCTCGAGTCGGACGCCGAGCAGTCGCACCGGACGGTCCAGCTCGAACTCGTGCAGGAGGTCGAGTGCCGCCGCCGTGATGGATGCTGGATCGGTACCCGGTTGGGCCAGCTTCCGGATCTTCGTGCGGGTATAGAACGTCTTGGTGCGTACCGTCACCGCCACCCGGGTCACCGTCCGCCGTTGCTCGACGATCTCGGCGAGAGTCTGCCGGGCGAGCTCCACGACGGCGGCATCCATGTCGGCCCGGTCGGTGAGATCCTCGGGAAAGGTGATGACGTGGCTGCGGGATCGGGGCACCCACGGCTCGGCGCTGACGTTCGAATCGCCGCCGCCCTTGGCCAGCAACAGGATCCACAGCCCCGTCGTCGGCCCGAATGCGGACGTGAGCACCTGAGCATCGGTGGCCGCAAGGTCGGCGACGGTGCTGATGCCCATGCCCGCGAGTTTCTTGGTGGTCTTGGGTCCGACACCCCACAGCGCATCGACGCCGCGGTCGCCCATCACGGCCATCCAGTTGTCGTCGGTGAGTCGGAAGATGCCGTGTCCCTCTGCTCCTCGCGTGCGCTGTTCTCCTTCTGCTCCTCGCGTGCGCTGTCCTCCTTTTTCTGCTCCTCGCGTGCGCTGTCCTTCTTCTGCTCCTCGCGTCCGCTGGCCCGGCTTCCCGAATCCCGTCGCCACCTTCGCTCGCTGCTTGTTGTCACTGATGCCCACCGAGCACGACAGGCCCGTCTGCGCCTCGATCAGCGTGCGGATGCGCTGGGCCAGATCGAAGGGGTCGCCGACGTCGGCGCCGAGGTAAGCCTCGTCCCAGCCCCACACTTCGAGCGGGTGCCCAAGGTCACGGAGCAGCCCCATGACCTCCTCGGAGGCCTCGTCGTAGGCGGCGGGATCCGATGGGAGAAAGCTGGCGTCGGGGCACCTGCGGGCGGCGGTCCGCAGCGGCATCCCCGCGTGCACGCCGAACTCACGCGCCTCGTACGACGCGCAGGTGACGACCTTGCGCGGTTCGGTGGGATCCCCGTTACCCCCGACGATCACGGGCAGTCCGACGAGCTCCGGCCTGCGCCGCAGTTCGACGGACGCCAGGAACTGGTCGAGGTCGACGTGCAAGACCCACATGGGCTGCTAGCCGTTCCATCTGCTCTTCGCGCGAGCGCTCATCGGGCCAGTCGGCTCTTCGCGCGAGCGCTCATTGCCCGCACAGCTTGCGCGCCATGCTCTCCCACGCGTCAGCTTGCTGTTCGATGCTCCGGCCCATGTCGTTGACGTGGTGTACGACGTAGTCGGCGTCGAGCAACGCGATCAACGCGTCGGCCTGAGCGTCCAGGTCACCGGTCGTGCCCGCGGCGTCGAGCAGCATCCGGACGTGGGAGCGATGCAGGGTGGCCGGAGCGTTGAAGCGGGTCTGCGGATCGCTGTTGGTGGCGTCGGAGAGCAGGACCCGATGGTCCCAGGTGAACTTCAAGCGCTCCCTGCCGTACGCGAGCAACCGCTCCAGCGGTGGCGCCCCTGGACCCAGCGGCGGCGGGCCGAACATGAAGGCCCGTTGCTCGGCCTTCTCGTCCTCATCGAGGAGCACGATCATCAGGCCTGCGCGGCTGCCGAAGCGCCGGAACAGGGTGCCCTTGCCGACGCCGGCGGCGGCGGCGACGTCGTCCATCGTGACGGTTTCGGCGCCGTAATCGGCGATCAGGCGTCGAGCGGCGTCGATCAGCAGGATGCGGTTGCGCGCGGCATCCCCCCGCTCCGCCGGCGCGGAATCGGTGACCGGTAGCCCGACCAGTCCGTCGCCAACGCTCATGCCTGCACTTTAGCTCAGGCGGAATGAATCGGACCATGGTCCGGTTAAGCTGTGCGAGGATCGGACCGACGGATCGAAAGGGATTTCACGAACATGGCAGACATCAAGATCCTGGTACTGCTCGGCAGCCTACGTGCGGAATCGCTCAATCGACAGTTGGCGCAGGCAGCGATCGAGTCGGCACCGGCGGGCGTGTCGCTGCAGCTGTTCGACCGGTTGGGCGAGTTGCCCTTCTACAACGAGGACATCGACGGGGAACGCGTAGCCGAGTCGGTGCAGGCGCTGCGCTTGGCCGCGGCCGAGGCCGACGCCGCACTCGTCGTCACGCCCGAGTACAACGGCAGCATCCCCGGGGTGCTCAAGAATGCGATCGACTGGCTGTCGCGACCGTTCGGCGACAGTGCCCTCAAGGGCAAGCCGACCGCCGTCATTGGCACGGCGCACGGCCAGTACGGCGGCGTCTGGGCGCACGACGAGACGCGCAAGTCGTTCGGCATCGCCGGACCGCGGGTGGTCGAGGATCTCAAGCTCTCGCTACCGTCCAAGGTCTTCGACGGCAAGCACCCACGGGAGAACGCAGACGTGGTGCAGCAGATCCGCGAGGTGGTCGGGAAGCTGGTCGCCGAGGTCGGCTGACACCGCCCGGCACGAAGCCGCCGATGGGCCCGGAGCAGGGTCCGTCGGCGGCTTTGCTGTTGGTGGACACTTCCACGGTCTTGTCGGTGGCCGGTGCTACACCTGTCTTACTACCGCGACACGACGCCGCGGCGCGCAGCGACACGCCGATCGGAAAGGGGTTCGTGCAGTTACGACCAGGGAATTTCACGAATGTTGTTCAGAACATCTTGTATCTCTTCTGAATGTCGGACACCAGGTGTAGTGTCTTGCAGACCGACAGACCCCCAGCGGTACCAGTACCGCCAGGTCGGCCGGAGCTCTCGAATCCGGCAAGTCGGGCACCCTTCCCGCCGATCGAACAGCTTCGGCCGGTCAGGAATTTCGAGGGTCTGCAGGTCGCTGAAGTTCAGTGAGCAGCAGTAGCCAGTTGGTCCCAGTTTTCCCGCAGAGGAGCCGTGCCGAAGATGACCGTCACCGTCTACACCAAGCCCGCTTGCGTCCAGTGCAACGCCACCTACAAGGCCCTCGACAAGCAGGGCATCGCCTACGACGTCATCGACATCACCGAGGTGCCCGAGGCCCGCGACTACGTCATGGCGCTGGGTTACCTGCAGGCCCCCGTCGTCGTGGCAGGCAACGACCACTGGTCCGGCTTCCGCCCTGACCGCATCAAGTCGATCTCCGGCGCCGGCGCCGTCGCAGTCACGGCGTAACGGGCATCGGGCGGGCAGCACTAGCGGAGCGGGGGACGTGATGAGCAACCTCGTCTACTTCTCCAGCGTCTCGGAGAACACCCACCGCTTCGTGCAGAAGCTGGAACTGCCCGCCATCCGGATTCCTCTGCGTGAGCGCATCGAGGTCCACGAGCCCTACGTCCTGGTTTTGCCCACCTACGGCGGTGGGCACGCCAACGGGCCCGATCTCAGTCTCAACGGGCAAGCCGGGGGATACGTCCCCAAGCAAGTCATCGCCTTTCTGAACAACGAACACAACCGGTCCCTGCTCCGCGGAGTCATCGCCGCGGGCAACACCAACTTCGGCGCCGAGTTCGGTTACGCGGGCGACGTGGTCTCCCGCAAGTGTCGCGTGCCATACCTCTACCGCTTCGAACTAATGGGCACCACGGACGACGTGCTCGCCGTCCGCGCCGGACTCACTGATTTTTGGAAGGACCAGACGTGTCACCAACCGCCACAGCTGCAGAGCAGGTAGCCGCCCCGCACGCCCTTCCGGGCGAGACGGACTACCACGCGCTCAACGCGATGCTGAACTTGTACGACAAGGACGGCAAGATCCAGTTCGACAAGGACCGGGAAGCCGCCAATCAGTACTTCCTGCAGCACGTCAACCAGAACACGGTGTTCTTCCACAACCAGGACGAGAAACTCGACTACCTGGTGCAGAAGAACTACTACGAGCGCGAGGTGCTCGACCAGTACTCGCGCAACTTCGTCAAGACGCTGCTTGATCGCGCCTACGCCAAGAAGTTCCGGTTCCCGACGTTCCTCGGCGCGTTCAAGTACTACACCTCCTACACGCTGAAGACGTTCGACGGGAAGCGCTACCTGGAGCGCTTCGAGGACCGCGTCGTCATGGTGTCGCTGACGCTGGCCGCCGGTGATACGACGCTGGCCGAGAAGCTCGTCGACGAGATCATCGACGGCCGGTTCCAGCCGGCCACGCCGACGTTCCTCAACTCGGGCAAGAAGCAGCGCGGCGAGCCAGTCAGCTGCTTCCTGCTCCGCATCGAGGACAACATGGAGTCGATCGGACGTTCCATCAACTCGGCACTGCAGCTGTCCAAGCGTGGCGGCGGAGTCGCGTTGCTGCTCAGCAACATTCGCGAGCACGGCGCGCCGATCAAGAACATCGAGAACCAGAGTTCCGGCGTCATCCCGATCATGAAGCTGCTTGAGGACTCGTTCTCCTACGCCAACCAGCTCGGCGCGCGCCAAGGCGCGGGCGCGGTGTACCTGCACGCGCACCACCCCGACATCTACCGCTTCCTCGACACCAAGCGTGAGAACGCCGACGAGAAGATCCGGATCAAGACGCTCTCGCTGGGCGTGGTGATTCCCGACATCACGTTCGAGCTCGCCAAGAAGAACGAGGACATGTACCTGTTCTCGCCGTACGACGTCGAGCGCGTCTATGACACCCCCTTCGCCGACATCTCGGTCACCGAGAAGTACTACGAGATGGTCGACGACGCGCGCATTCGCAAGACCAAGATCAAGGCCCGCGAGTTCTTCCAGACGTTGGCCGAGCTGCAGTTCGAGTCTGGCTACCCGTACATCATGTACGAGGACACGGTGAACCGGGCCAACCCCATCGAGGGCAAGATCACCCACAGCAACCTGTGCTCGGAGATCCTGCAGGTGTCCACGCCGTCGCTGTTCAACGAGGACCTGACCTACGCCAAGGTGGGCAAGGACATCTCGTGCAACCTCGGGTCGCTGAACATCGCCAAGGCGATGGACTCGCCGGACTTCGCGCAGACCATCGAGGTGTCGATCCGGGCGCTGACTGCGGTCAGCGATCAGACCCACATCTGGTCGGTGCCGTCGATCGAGCAGGGCAACAACGACTCTCACGCCATCGGCCTCGGCCAGATGAACCTGCACGGGTACCTGGCTCGGGAGCGGATCCTCTACGGCTCCGAAGAGGGCATCGACTTCACCAACATCTACTTCTACACGGTGCTGTACCACGCGCTGAAGGCCAGCAACCGCATCGCGATCGAGCGGGGTCGCGCGTTCGGCGGGTTCGAGCGCTCGAAGTACAAGTCGGGGGAGTTCTTCGACAAGTACACCGAGCAGCCGTGGGAGCCGGCCACCGAGCGGGTGCGGCAGCTGTTCGTCGAGGCGGGCATCCGCATTCCGACGCAAGAGGATTGGGTCCGGCTCAAGGAGTCGGTGCAGCAGCACGGCATCTACAACCAGAACCTGCAGGCCGTTCCGCCGACGGGGTCGATCTCCTACATCAACCACTCCACCAGCTCGATCCACCCGGTCGCGTCGAAGATCGAGATCCGCAAGGAAGGCAAGATCGGTCGGGTCTACTACCCGGCGCCGTATCTGACCAACGACAACCTGGAGTACTACCAGGACGCGTACGAGATCGGCTACGAGAAGATCATCGACACCTACGCTGCGGCTACCCAGCACGTCGACCAGGGATTGAGCCTGACGCTGTTCTTCAAGGACACCGCCTCGACGCGCGACGTGAACAAGGCGCAGATCTACGCATGGCGCAAGGGCATCAAGACGCTGTACTACATCCGCCTGCGCCAAATGGCGTTGGAGGGCACCGAGGTCGAGGGCTGCGTCAGCTGCATGCTGTAGGCGATCTCCAGTGGC
>NZ_JBEVLO010000023.1:0-14427 GCF_040509115.1 Mycobacterium sp.
GGGTCGGTCGAGGGTGACGAAGTCGCCGCGGCTGAGGATTCGGCTGCCGAGGTGCACGCGGCGACAGAGCAGGGCGCCGTGGACGCGGAGGCAGCTGCCGAGGATGTCGCCGCCGAGCCGGAGTCCGCCGAGCCCGAGACCGCCGAGCCGGAGACCGCCGAAGAGGCTGCCGCCGAAGAGGCTCCCGCCGAGGAGCCCGACGTCGAGGAGTCCGCGTCCCGCGAGTCGGCCGAGAACGAGATCGGTGTGGGGTCGGTCGAGGGTGACGAGGTCGCCGCGGTTGAGGATTCGGCTGCCGAGGTGCACGCGGCGACAGAGCAGGGCGCCGCGGACGCTGAGGTAGCTGCCGAGGATGTCGCTGCCGAGCCCGAGTCTGCCGAGCCTGAGTCTGCCGAGTCGGAGTCTGCCGAAGAGGCTGCTGGTGAAGAGGCTGCCGCCGAGGAGCCCGACGTTGAGGAGTCCGCGTCCCGCGAGTCGGCCGAGAACGAGATCGGTCTGGGGTCGGTCGAGGGTGACGAAGTCGCCGCGGCTGAGGATTCGGCTGCCGAGGTGCACGCGGCGACAGAGCAGGGCGCCGTGGACGCGGAGGCAGCCGCCGAGGACGTCGCCGCCGAGCCAGAGACCGCCGCCGCCGAGGACTCCGCCGCCGGTCCCGCCGTCCCGGAAGTCCACGACGCCGTGGCCGAGGAGATCGCCGAGGTTCAGGCCAAGGAGGACGCGCAGCCCGGGGACACGGTCGAGCACGCGACTCCGGCTGACGACGGTGAGCCCGCCGCGGTCGACGTGCCCGAGGTGCACGACGAGGTCGGAGAAGAACTCGTCCCCGAATCGGAGTGGGTCGCCGAGCCGCCGCGCAAGCGCTGGTGGCGTCGACGACGCGGCTGACTTTCGCTGCTCGGGTCGGTCACCCGATCTGGCATGCTTGACGCGTGACCGATCCGTCCAAGTTCGGCGACAACCCCGAGGGCTGGCCGCCCCCATACGGCGGCCCGCCGCCGCCTCCCGGCTATCCGCCGCCGCCTGCCGGTTATCCGCCGCCGGCGAACGGATACGGTGCTCCGCCACCGAGTTACGGCTCACCCGGATTTGGCCCACCCAGTTACGGCTACCACCCGGTCACGGGTGAACCACTATCGGACAAGTCCAAGGTGATCGCGGGCCTGCTCCAGCTGCTCGGCGTCGTCGGACTGCTCGGCATCGGACGCCTGTACATGGGCCAGACGACTCTCGGCGTGGCACAGCTGGTGGGCGGCATTCTGATCACCGTCGTCACGTGCGGATTCGGCTACGTCGTGCCGCTCGTGTGGGGCATCGTCGACACGATCGTCCTGATGACCGGGTCCCCACGCGATCAGCACGGGCGCCTCCTGCGCGATGGAACCTAGCCCCACCACCAGTCACACCGGGACGCGGTACGCCACAATCGGCGGTGCCGCGGTTCTCGTCGGCGCCTTGACGTACATCGGGGTGCGTGACCCGCATGCCCCCGGCTTCGGCTTCCCCACGTGCCCCTTCCACGTCATGACCGGTTGGTACTGCCCTGGCTGCGGGGGCATCCGCATGACGCACGACGTCCTGAACGGCGACTTCAGTGCCGCGCTGGTCGACAATGCGTTCCTGCTTGTCGGGCTGCCGGTGTTGGCGCTGTGGCTGCTGATGCGTCGCCGGTCAGGAAAACGGGGGCTTCCCGTGCTGGGCTGGGTGACGATCACCGTCGCCGCCGTGGCCTGGACCGTAGTCCGCAACCTGCCCGGGTTCCCGCTGGTCCCGACGTTTATTGGCGGGTAGCGCGGCTGGTCCGCTGATACACTCGCCACTCGGGCCATTGCAGTCCTGAAACGTGTTTTCCCGGACTGCGGAGGTACTTGCGAGTGTTGTTCTCGGCGTTGCCAGAGGCTCAGGGTCTGTACGACCCCGAGAACGAGGCAGATTCCTGCGGCGTGGCCATGATCACCGACATCCAGGGACGTCGTTCCCACTCGATCGTCGCCGACGGCCTCACCGCGCTCGAGCATCTCGAGCACCGAGGCGCCGCAGGCGCCGAACCGAACAGTGGTGACGGTGCGGGCATCCTCCTGCAACTGCCGATAGAACTGCTGCGCGAAGTCGTCGACTTCGAGCTGCCAGAGCCAACCGGCGACGGCTGCAACACCTTTGCGGCGGGTATTTGCTTCCTACCGCAGGATCCCGTCGCCAGGCTCAGCGAGCGCGAGCGCATCGAGTCGATCGCCGCCGACGAGGGTCTGGAAGTCCTTGGCTGGCGCGAGGTTCCGGTCGATCCGGACGGCGCGGGCGTCGGCGTGACGGCGCTGGGCTGCATGCCGTACATGGCGCAGCTGTTCGTCGCAGCACCCGAGCGCAACGGATCACGGCCGGGCGGCATCGAACTCGACCGTCGCGTGTACCCGGTCCGCAAACTCGCCGAGCAGGGTGGGGTGTACTTCGCGTCGCTGTCGAGTCGGACGATCGCCTACAAGGGCATGCTCACGACGATGCAACTGCCGCAGTTCTTTTCGGATCTGCGCGACGAGCGCTGTCAGAGCGCGATCGCCATCGTGCACAGCCGGTTCTCCACCAACACCTTTCCGTCGTGGCCGCTGGCCCATCCGTTCCGGTTCGTCGCCCACAACGGCGAAATCAACACCGTCCGCGGCAACCGAAACCGGATGCATGCGCGCGAAGCCATGCTGGCCAGCGCACAGATCCCCGGCGACCTGGCCCGCCTTTCGCCGATCTGCACCCGCGACGCCTCCGATTCGGCGTCCTTCGACCAGGTCCTCGAGCTTCTGCACCTCGGCGGCCGCAGCCTGCCGCACGCCGTGCTGATGATGATCCCCGAGGCGTGGGAGAACAACGCCGACATGGATCCCGAGCGGCGCGCCTTCTGGCAGTTCCACGCTTCCTTGATGGAGCCGTGGGACGGGCCGGCGTGCGTCACGTTCACCGACGGCACCGTGGTGGGTGCGGTGTTGGACCGCAACGGATTACGGCCCGGGCGGTGGTGGCGCACCATCGACGACAGGATCATCCTGGCCAGCGAGAGCGGCGTGCTCGACGTGCCGTCGTCCGAGATCGTCGCAAGGGGCCGTCTCGAGCCGGGCAAGATGTTCCTGATCGACACCGCCGAGGGCAGGATCGTCTCCGACGACGAGATCAAGGGCGCCCTGGCGTCTTCCGAGTCCTACAGCGAGTGGTTGCACTCCGGTCTGCTGGATCTTGCGACCCTGCCCGACCGGGTGCGCGTGCAGCCCAATCACGACTCAGTGGTGCGGCGTCAGATCTCCTTCGGGTACACCGAGGAGGAGCTCAGGATCATGCTGACGCCGATGGCGGCCTCGGGTGCAGAACCGTTGGGTTCCATGGGAACCGACACGCCGGCGGCAGTGCTGTCTCAGCGGTCGCGGCTGTTGTACGACTACTTCGTCGAACTGTTCGCCCAGGTGACCAATCCGCCATTGGACGCGATCCGCGAAGAGGTCGTGACGTCCATGTCACGGGTGATGGGCCCTGAGCACAATCTGCTGGAGCCGTCGGCGGCGTCGGTGCGCCAGATCGTGCTCAAGTGGCCGGTGCTCAACAACGACGAGCTGAACAAGATCGTCCACATCAACGACGACGGTGAGCAGCCGGGCCTCAAGACCAAGGTGCTCCGGGCGCTTTACGACGTAGAGCGGGGCGGTGAAGGTCTTGCCGACGCGTTGGAGGATCTGCGCATCCGTGCGTGCGAGGCCATCGCGAAGGGCTATCGCACGCTGGTCATCTCGGACCGTGACTCCGACCATACGAAGGCGCCGATCCCGTCGTTGCTCGCCGTGTCGGCCGTGCACCACCACCTGGTGCGCACCAAGGAGCGCACGACGGTCGCGCTGGTGGTGGAAAGCGGCGACGCCCGCGAGGTGCATCACATCGCCATGCTCATCGGCTTCGGTGCGGCGGCGGTCAACCCGTATCTGGCCTTCGAATCGATCGAGGACCTGATCCGCGAGGGTGAGTTGACGGGCATCGAGCCGTCGACCGCGGTGCGCAACTATCTCAAGGCGCTCGGCAAGGGCGTCATGAAGGTGATGAGCAAGATGGGCATCTCGACCGTCGCCTCCTATACCGGCGCGCAGGCCTTCGAGGCGATCGGACTCAACCGCGACGTCGTCGACGAATACCTCACCGGCACGCCGACCCAGCTCGGCGGCGTGGGACTCGACGTCCTCGCCGAGGAGGTGAAGCTGCGCCACCGGCGGGCCTACCCCGAGAACCCGACCGAGCGGGTCCACCGGCGCCTCGAGGTGGGCGGCGAGTACGCGTTCCGCCGGGAGGGTGAACTGCACCTGTTCACACCGGAAGTCGTCTTCCTGCTGCAGCACGCGACCCGCACCGGTCGGTACGAGGTCTTCCAGCAGTACTCCGACGAGGTGAACCGGCTGGCCAGGGACGGCGGTGCGCTGCGCGGGCTGTTCGAGTTCAAGTCCGGGGTGCGGGAACCCGTCCCGCTCGACGAGGTCGAGTCCGTCGAGTCGATCGTGACGCGGTTCAACACCGGTGCGATGAGTTACGGTTCCATCTCCGCCGAGGCACACGAGACCATGGCCATCGCGATGAACGCCCTCGGCGGCCGCTCCAACAGCGGCGAGGGCGGCGAGGACGTCGACCGGCTCTACGACCCACAACGGCGCAGCGCGGTCAAGCAGGTGGCCTCGGGCCGTTTCGGGGTGACCAGCGACTACCTGGTGAACGCCACGGACATCCAGATCAAGATGGCTCAGGGCGCCAAACCCGGTGAGGGCGGCCAACTTCCGGGCTACAAGGTGTATCCCAACATCGCCAAGACACGCCATTCGACCCCCGGGGTCGGATTGATCTCCCCGCCACCGCATCACGACATCTATTCGATCGAGGACCTGGCGCAGCTCATCCACGATCTGAAGAACGCCAACTCCCAGGCTCGGATCCACGTGAAGCTGGTCAGCTCGGTGGGGGTCGGCACCGTCGCGGCAGGCGTGTCGAAGGCGCATGCCGACGTCGTGCTGATCTCGGGCTACGACGGTGGCACGGGTGCCGCTCCGCTGACGTCGCTCAAGCATGCCGGGGCGCCGTGGGAGATCGGTTTGGCCGATACCCAGCAGACGTTGGTCCTCAACGGTCTTCGCGACCGGATCACCGTGCAGTGCGACGGTGGCATGCGGACGGCCCGTGACGTCATCGTGGCGATGCTGCTCGGAGCCGAGGAGTACGGCTTCGCCACGGCCCCGCTGGTGGTTGCGGGCTGCATCATGATGCGGGTATGTCATCTCGACACCTGCCCGGTGGGGGTGGCGACGCAGAATCCGGCTCTGCGGGCCCGCTTCAACGGCAAGCCCGAGTTCGTCGAGAACTACTTCAGGTTCGTCGCCGAGGACATCCGAAAGTACCTGGCGGAGTTGGGTTTCCGAAGCATCGACGAGGCCGTTGGCCGGGTCGAGATGCTGGACACCGCTCCCGGGGTCGCGCACTGGAAGAGCCAGGGCCTGGACCTGTCGCCGATCTTCGCTGCGCCACGGGATGCTCACGGCGCCAAACTGACCCAGCGGCGCAGGCTCCGCGATCAGGACCACGCGCTCGAGCATGCGCTCGACCAGACGCTCATCGCACTCGCCGAGGGCGCCTTGGAGGACGCGCATCCGATGCGTCTCGAGTTGCCGGTGCGCAACGTGAACCGAACGGTCGGCACCCTGCTCGGCTCCGAAGTCACGCGCCGCTACGGTGCGCAAGGGCTCCCCGACGACACCATCCACGTCACGCTGACCGGTTCGGCCGGTCAGTCGATCGGCGCGTTCCTACCGCCCGGCATCACGCTGGACCTGGTCGGCGACGCCAACGACTACGTCGGCAAGGGGCTTTCCGGCGGGAGAATCGTCGTTCGACCCGCCGACGACGTGCTCTTCATTCCCGAGGACAACGTCATCGCCGGCAACACGCTGGTCTTCGGCGCCACCTCCGGCGAGGTGTTCCTCCGCGGCCGGGTCGGGGAGCGGTTCTGCGCCCGCAACTCCGGCGCACTTGCCGTGGTGGAGGGGGTCGGCGACCACGCCTGCGAGTACATGACCGGTGGGCGCGTCGTCGTGTTGGGCCCGACCGGTCGCAACATGGCGGCGGGAATGTCGGGCGGCATCGCCTACGTCCTCGGTCTGGATCCGGCGAAGGTGAACCCGGACATGGTGGCCCTGCAGCGCCTGGAAGCCGAGGACCTGACCTGGCTCCACGGTGTCGTCACCGAGCACGAGAAGCACACCGGCAGTACGGTCGCGCGCTCGCTGCTGTCGGACTGGCCAAGGCGCAGCGTGCAATTCACCAAGATCATGCCCACCGACTACGAGAAGGTGCTGCAGGCCACCCGGATGGCCAAGGCCGATGGCAGAGACGTCGACACCGCGATCATGGAGGCAACCCGTGGCTGACCCGTTCGGTTTTCTCCAGGTCGCCAGGGTCGAGGCGGCCAAGCGTCCGGTCGACGAGCGCATCGGCGACTGGCGCGAGGTGTACGAGAGCCAGGACGCCCACCACCGGGCAGGTGAGGTCTCCCAGCAGGCGCGCCGCTGCATGGATTGCGGAATTCCGTTCTGCCACTCCGGAACGGCGGGATGTCCGTTGGGGAACCTGATCCCCGAGTGGAACGACCTCGTCCGTCGTGGTCGGTGGGACGCCGCGAGCGACCGGCTGCACGCCACCAACAACTTCCCGGAGTTCACCGGACGGTTGTGCCCGGCGCCGTGCGAAGCGGCGTGCGTGCTGTCGATCTCCGAGCCCGAGACGGGTGGATCGGTGACCATCAAGCGCATCGAGCAGACGATCGTCGACCAGGCCTGGATGGACGGCACCATCGAACCGCAGCCCGCCGCGATCTCGACCGGGAGGAGCGTGGCGGTCGTGGGGTCCGGTCCCGCGGGGCTCGCCGCCGCCCAGCAACTCACCCGCGCCGGGCACCACGTCACCGTCTACGAGCGCGACGACCGCATCGGGGGCCTGATGCGGTACGGCATCCCCGAGTACAAGCTGGAGAAGGCGACGCTGAATCAGCGGTTGGCGCAGATGCGGGCCGAGGGCACGCGCTTCGTTACCGACTGCGAGGTCGGGGTCGATCTGTCCATCGAGCAGCTGCGGGAACAGCACGACGCCGTGGTGCTCGCGGTTGGAGCACTCCGCTCGCGCGACAACCAGGTCGAGGGACGTGAGCTGGAGGGCGTGCACCTGGCGATGGAGCACTTGGTGCCCGCCAACAAGGAGTGCGAGGGTGACGGCGCATCCCCGATCTCGGCGGCGGGCAAGCACGTCGTGATCATCGGTGGTGGCGATACGGGCGCGGACTGTTTGGGCACGGCGCACCGCCAGGGTGCGGCGTCGGTCACACAGCTGGACTACAACCCGGAGCCACCGGGGCAGCGCGATGATTCCCGGTCGCCGTGGCCGACGTGGCCCATGGTGCTGCGGACTTCACCCGCTCACGCGGAAGGGGGCGCCCGCCGGTACGAGGTTGCGGTGCAGCGGTTCGTTGGGGACGAGCGCGGCCACGTCAGGGCCATGGTGATCGCCGAGGTCAAGGTCGAGCGCGATGCGCAGGGCCGTCGGCACATCACACCGGTCGGCGAGTCCATCGAGATTCCCTGCGAGTTGGCGCTTCTCGCAATCGGGTTCGAGGGTGTCGAGCACATGCCGCTGCTCGACGGGCTCGGCCTGCAGCTCAACAAGCGGGGTGCTCTGCCGTGCGGCTCGGATTGGCAGACTGACGCCCCCGGCGTGTTCGTCTGCGGCGACGCCCACCGGGGCGCGTCGCTCATCGTCTGGGCGATCGCGGAGGGGCGCAGCGCCGCCCATGCGGTGGACGTGTTCCTGATGGGAGATTCGGACCTTCCGGCGCCGGTCAAGCCCAGTGCGCTCCCTCTCGCCGTGGTTTGACCGGTCGTCTGAATCGTCATCTGAATCGATCACGACTATGCTGAGTCAACGTGAGTAGACGCGGAAAGATCGTCTGTACGCTAGGCCCGGCCTCATCCTCGGATGAGCAAATCAAGGCCTTGGTCGAAGTTGGCATGGACGTGGCACGGCTGAACTTCAGCCATGGTGACCACGCCGATCACGAGGTCGCCTACAAGCGGGTCCGCGCGGCGTCGGACGCCACGGGGCGCGCCGTCGGCATCCTCGCCGACCTGCAGGGACCCAAGATCCGGCTCGGCCGGTTCGCCGACGGACCGACCGTGTGGGTCGCAGGGGAGACGGTGCGGATCACCGTCGAGGACATCGAGGGCACCCATGACCGGGTCTCGACCACCTACAAGGAGCTGGCAAAGGACGCCGTAGCCGGCGACCGCCTGCTCGTCGACGACGGCAATGTCGGCCTCACCGTCAGCGAGGTCGACGGCAACGACGTCGTCTGCATCGTCACCGAGGGTGGCAAGGTCAGCAACAACAAGGGCCTGTCGCTGCCCGGTATGAACACGTCCGTGCCCGCGCTGTCCGAGAAGGACATCGACGACCTCAAGTTCGCCCTGCGCCTCGGCGTGGACCTGGTGGCGCTGTCCTTCGTGCGGTCACCCGCCGACATCGAGCTGGTGCACGAGGTGATGGACGAGCTCGGCCGTCGCGTTCCGGTGATCGCCAAGCTGGAGAAGCCCGAGGCGGTCGAGAACCTCGAGGCCATCGTGCTGGCCTTCGACGCCATCATGGTCGCCCGCGGCGACCTGGGCGTCGAGCTGCCGCTGGAGGAGGTGCCGCTGGTCCAGAAGCGGGCCATCCAGATGGCCAGGGAGAACGCCAAGCCGGTCATCGTCGCAACCCAGATGCTGGAGTCGATGATCGAGAACTCCCGGCCCACCCGCGCGGAGGCCTCCGACGTGGCCAACGCCGTGCTGGACGGCACCGACGCCGTGATGCTCTCCGGCGAGACGTCCGTGGGAAAGTACCCGCTCGAAGCCGTCAAGACGATGGCGCGCATCATCACCGCTGTCGAGCAGAACTCGACCGCGGCGCCGCCGTTGGCCCACGTGCCGCGGACCAAGCGGGGCGTGATCTCCTACGCCGCCCGCGACATCGGCGAGCGACTGGACGCCAAGGCGCTTGTCGCGTTCACCCAGTCGGGGGACACGCTCAAGCGGCTGGCCCGGCTGCACACGCCGCTGCCACTGTTGGCCTTCACGCCGCTGCCCGAGGTGCGCAGCCAGCTCGCGCTGACGTGGGGCACCGAGACGTTCATCGTCCCGCACATCGAAACCACCGACGGGATGATCCGTCAGGTCGACGAGTCCCTGCTGGCGCTCGGTCGGTACAAGCGGGGTGACCTGGTGATCATCGTGGCTGGTGCTCCTCCAGGCACAGTAGGCTCGACCAACATGATCCACGTGCACCGGATCGGCGAGGACGACCACTAGGAGTGACGTGCAGGCTCGCGTCCACGAGAGCTTGCGCGCGCAGAGCGGCACCTCGTGAGTAGGTCGGATCTGGAAGAGCTGCTCTCGGTACTCGAGCTCCGTCGCGTCGACGACGACACGTTCACGGGTCGGCATCCGAGCAAGAACCCGATCCGGACGTTCGGCGGGCAGATGATGGCCCAGGCGTTCGTCGCGGCCAGCCGCACGTTGAAGCACGCATTGCCGCCCAGCGCGCTGTCGGTGCACTTCATCGCTGGCGGTGACCCGGAGCGTGATCTCGAGTTCCACGTGGTGCGACTGCGCGACGAGCGTCGCTTCGCGAATCGCCGCGTTGACGTCAAGCAGGGCGACGTGCTGTTGGCGTCGGCGCTGGTGTCGCATCTGGCCGGCGGCCGTGGCCTCGAGCACGGCGTGCCGGTGCCCGACGTCGCCGAACCGCTGTCGGTGCCGAGCATCGACGATCTGCTGCTCGGCTACGAGGAGACGGTTCCGCTCTTCGTGGCCGCACTCAAACCGATCGAGTGGCGCTATACCAACGATCCGGCATGGGTGATGCGGGACAAGGGGGAGCGGCTCGCGCACAACCGGGTGTGGATCAAGGCCAAGGGGGACATGCCCGCCGATCCCGTGATCCACGCCGCCGCACTGGTGTATTCGTCGGACACCACGGTGCTCGACTCGATCATCACCACCCACGGACTGTCCTGGGGGTTCGATCGGATCTTCGCGGTGACCATGAACCACTCCGTGTGGTTCCACCGCCCGGTGCATTTCGACGACTGGGTGCTGTACTCCACCTCGTCACCGGTCGCGGCGGAGTCGCGCGGGTTGGGCAACGGCCACTTCTTCGACCGCGAGGGCCGGGTGCTGGCGACGGTGATTCAGGAGGGAATCGTCAAGTACTTTCCTGGCTCGTCGGCGACGGCGGCTGCAGAGTGACGCCAAATTCCTTCTGAATGTTGTCCAGCCAGCTGTCCCGGCATCCGTCCAGCGCGCGCTGATCGGTGCCGGACCTGACGACGCAGTCCAGATACTCCGAGCCGTCGGAGTCACGCCATGCGCTCCACCAAATCACCGCGAAGGCCACCGAGGCCACGATCGCGAGGGCGCCGAGCGCGGTCCCTGCGGTGGCGACGGCTCCGTTGTTGGCCTCGCCGCGGGTAGCCCGGCCGCGACCAAGGACGCCGAAGATGACGGCCACCACGCCGCAGGCGATTCCGCCGACCACCGACCAGCAAATCAAGAGACCGCCGACTGCGACGACGAGGGCCGCGGTCCCGAATCCGTTTCGGGGGCCGAGTCCGCGTGGCGGTGCAGTCATGACATCAGAGGGTAGTGGGCGCGACCGAGGTCCAAGACTTCGCAGCCCACTGCCGCGGGGAGGTGATGGGTCGCAACGACGACGGTTCGGTGCGCTGCGAACAGTCGTCCCGTGGTGAGCAGGTCCCGCAGGATGGGCTCGGCGTCGGCCGCATCGAGATGTTCGGTGGGTTCGTCGAGCAGGACGACGGGGAAGTCCGAGACGACGGCGCGGGCGAGCAGCAGTCGACGCCGCTGACCCGCCGATACCGCCGCGGCACCGCCAGTCAGAAGGGTGGCCAGGCCGTCGGCCAGACCGTCGAGCCAGGCCCCGAGCCCGACGGCGCGCAGCGCCGCCGTCAGCTCCTCGTCGGTCGCGTCACCGCGGGCCACCAGCAGGTTGTCCCGCACGGTCGTGTCGAAAAGGTGCGCGTCCTCGGCGAAGAAGCCCACGGCCGGGCCGGCCAATTGTGGTGCGGCCAGGTCGGCCAGTGCCATCAGTGTCGAGGTCTTGCCGCTGCCGCTTTCGCCAATCACTGCCAATCGCTGGCCGCGCTGAAGTTCCGGCAGGTCGACTCGGGGCCGTTGCCGTGCCACGGGGTCTGGCGCGATGAGTTCGTGCAGTCGCCGGGCGGCGATCCGGGATCGAACCAGCTGGATGGCGGCCGCGGGTAGGGCGGTGGTGGCTTCGAACGCCGACAGCGGCAGCAGCGCCAGGATCGCGAGGGTGGTCGGGGCCACGGACGAGGCCAGGGAGATTCCCACGACGATCGCGCCGAGCACGCTGGCGCCGATCGCGGCCGTCGGCGCGGCTGCGGCGAATGCGGCAGGCAGCGCCGCACGGTCGGAGGACTCACCCCAGTCTCGTTGCAAGCGAACCGAATCCGAGATGGTGGCGTCCAGACGCCCGCTGACTCGTAGCTCCGGAGCGTGTTCGAGGGCCAGCATGGTTGCCGTATCCCGGGCGGCGTGGTGTCGGGTGGCCACGTCTTCGGCGGCCGCAGCGGCGCGGGCGGCCAGCCACGGCGCCAGGACGCCTGCGATGATCAGGCAGCCCAGCAGCAGGGCGGCGGCAGCGGGGGAGATGACGGCGATGACCACCACCGAGACGGTCGACAGGATGGCGGCCACGGCGATGGGGAGCACGGCGCGCACCAGCATGTCTGACAGTTCGTCGACGGACGCGCCGACGCGGGAGGCGATGTCGCCCTGGGGGAGTCGCATCACCGTGTCGGCGGGACCGCGGGCCAGCGCGCGGTATAGCCACGCCCTGGCGGTGCCCGCGGCGCGCAGGGCCGTGTCGTGGGAGGCCAGTCGCTCGCAGTAGCCGAGGACTCCGCGGGAGATGCCGAGTGCCCGCACCGCGACCACGGCGACCGCGAGGTCGAGGATCGGCGGCATCTCCCAGGCCCTGGCGATCAGCCACGCCGAGACGCCCGCCAGCGTCAGGGCGCTGCCGAGGGAAAGAACCCCGAGGCACACCGCGAGGGCCAGTCGCGGCAACCGGGGCCGCAGCAGGCGCAGGCCCGTCACCAGCGGATCATCGCGGAACTCAGTGCGAGACAAGGCCGCTCCCCATGGTTTCGGAGCTGACCGTGATCACGCTGTCGCCGATCGCGAGGACCGGCTGACGGTGACCGACCACGACGACCGTGGCGCCCTCGTCGGCGAGCTCGCGGATCGCCCGCAGTGCATGCGCCTCGGACGCCGCATCGAGGTGCGACGTCGGTTCGTCGAGCAGCAGCACCGGTTTGGCCGCGCCGAACGTCCTCGCCAGGGCCAGTCGCTGGCGCTGGCCAAGGGAGAGCCCGGTGCCGTCGCGTCCGATCACCGTGTCCAACCCGTCCGGCAGCGACGCCAGGACGTCGTCGAAACCGGCTCGGCGGCAGGCGGTGTCGAGATCAGAGAGGGGTCCGAACAGCTCGAGGTTGGCGCGCACCGTACCCGGCACCAGGGCTGGACGTTGCGGCAGCCAGGCCACCCGGGCCCACCACGTCGCCAGATCGAGGTCGGCGACGTCCACACCGCCGATCAGTACCCGGCCGCTGGTTGCCGGCGCAAGGCCGAGGACGAGGTGCAGCGCGGTGGACTTTCCCGCTCCGTTCGGTCCGGTCAGGACGGTCAGCGTGCCCGGTGCGAAGTCGACGGACAAACCATGCGGGGCGTCACCGTGTCGACCGCGCACGCCGACCCCGTCGAGGCTGATCGCGTTGCCCACGGGTGGCTCGGTTCCGCGGTGTGGCGGCGGGGCGCCGTCGAGCAGCGCCGCGGCCCTATCCGCGGCGGTCTTGCCGTCCTGAGCGGCGTGGAACTCCGCCCCGACCCGGCGCAGCGGCCAGAACACCTCGGGGGCAAGCAGCAGGGCGGTGAGCGCGGCCGCGAGTGTCACCTCGCCGTACACCAGGCGCAAGCCGACGCTGACGGCGACGAGCGCGACTCCCAGGGTGGCCAGGAGCTCGAGAACGAGCGCGGACAGGAAGGTGATCCGGAGCGTGGCCATCGTCGAACGGCGGTGCGCGGCAGCCAGTTCGGTGATCCGATGTTCTGGCCCATCGGCCCTGCCGAGCGCGCGCAGGGTGGGGATGCCCGAGATCAGGTCGAGCAGCCGCGACTGCAGTGTGGTCATCGCCTTGAGCGAGGCGGCCGACCTTTCGGCGGTGACGAGCCCGATGAGGACCATGAACAGTGGGACCAGCGGAAGCGCGATGACCACGATCACGGCGGCCTGCAAGTCGTAGTAGGCCATCACCAGGACTGCCGCCGGTGTCAGGATGCCCGCCTGGATGGCTGCGGGCAGATAGCGGGTGAAGTACGGGCGCAGCGAGTCGAGGCCACGGGTCAGCAGCACCGCCGCCTCGTCGTGTCGCACGGTGAGCTCCCGCGGGGGGAGCGACGTGACGGTGCCGAGCAGCTGCGTGCTGAGGTCGGCGATGGCGGCCGTGGCGCCCCGTTGGCTCAGTCGTGCCTGCAGCCACTGAGCCACCACGCGAACCGCCCAGAGCGTCAACAGGATCGAGAGATGAGGTGCCCAATGTTCGAGCGTCCTGGTTGCGGGGTCGGTGACGACTCCGGCCAGGACGTGGGCCAGGAGAACGGAGCAGGCGAGCGCCGCGAGTGTGATCACCAGGCCGCAGCACACCGATGCGGCAAGGTAACGCCGCACCGCTGCCCCGACGGCTAGTCGTTTCATGCTGCCCCGACGGCGAGTCGTCTCATGCTGCCCCGACGGCTAGTCGTTTCATGCTGCCCCGACGGCGAGTCGTTTAATGCTGCCCCGACCGCTAGTCGTTTCATGCCCCCCCGGCCAGACCGATGGGTGCGGGGATGCGGGCAGCCGAGATCCGTTGGCGGAACACCCAGTACGTCCACGCCTGGTAGGCGATCACCAGCGGCGTGAAGATCAGCGCGGCCCACGACATGACCTTCAACGTGTATGGCGACGACGATCCGTTGTGGATCGTGAGGCTCCAGTCCGGATTCAACGTCGACGGCACCAGGTTGGGGTACAGCGCCCCGAAGAGCAGGATCACCACTGCGGCAACGACGGTCGCGGTGCAGGCGAACGCCCAGCCGTCGCTACCGCGGCTCCACACCAGCATGACGGCCGAGATCTGGGCGACGACCGCGACGCCGAGGACCAACCACGTCCAGTCCTTGCCGTACGCGAGTTGGGTCCACAGTCCGAACCCGGCGACCACGACGGTGACGGGCAGGGCGAGGCGACCGGCGAATCCGA
>NZ_JBEVLO010000024.1:0-5517 GCF_040509115.1 Mycobacterium sp.
TCCTCGATACCGGCGCTGATCGGAGTGTGCCTCTTCGGTGACGGTGCTGCTGCCGTCGTCGCAACGGGAGCTGACCGAGTTCCTCCCGGCCCAAGCATGATCGGCGGACCGAAGGTGCTCGCGACGCGTAGCAGGTTGTTGCCGGACACGGTCGACGTCATGGGCTGGAATGTCAGCTCGAGCGGATTCCAATTGGTGATGTCACGCGACGTCCCGAGAATGGCCGAGGACTATCTCGGTGCGGAAGTGGCCGACTTCCTTGCCGTTCACGGCATGACCATCGACGACGTGTCGACGTGGGTCTGTCATCCTGGCGGCCCCAAGGTGCTCGAGGCGATCGGGGAGGCGCTAGAGGTGCCCACCGACGAATTCCGGCACAGTTGGGCATCGATGCGGGAAAACGGCAACATCTCGTCTGCCTCGGTGCTGGACGTTCTGGACCGCACCCTCGCCGCGCCTCCTGCACCTGGATCGCTCGGGGTGATGCTGGCCATGGGGCCAGGGTTCAGCTTCGAACTGCTCCTTCTGGGCTGGTAGGGGAGAACGAGATGTACTACCTCTTCATCGTGCTGATCGGCGCCGAACGACTGGTCGAGCTGGTGGTATCCCGACGGAACGCCAAGTGGTCGTTCGCCAACGGCGGCAGAGAGTTTGGGCAGGAGCATTACCCCGTCATGGTGGTCATGCACGCGGCGCTACTGCTGTCGTGCATCGTCGAGGTTGCCTCCCTGCACCGGCCGTTCATTCCCGTGCTGGGGTGGGCGATGGTGGCGGTGGTCGCGGCAAGCACCGCGGTCCGGTGGTGGTGTGTCGCGGTACTCGGCAAGCGCTGGAACCCGCGCCTGATCATCGTCCCGGGCGCGCCGCTGGTACGGCGCGGCCCCTACCGATGGCTGCATCACCCGAATTACACCGCGGTTGCAGCAGAAGTGGTAGCTCTGCCGCTGGTGCACTCGGCGTGGCTGACCGCCATCGTCTTCGGCATCGCCAACGCTCTGGTGCTGAGGGTGAGGATCCGCGCGGAGGACGCAGTGTTGGGTTACGCCTGACGCAATCGTTTCCGCCCCTTGCTGCTGGCCGGTCGCTGCCTACTTGGATGCAGCGATGAGCGCGACCAGTGCAGTCAGTCGGCGGAATCTCCGTGGGTCCCACGCGTTACGGTGCTCGTAGGGCCAGGCATAGATGGGGTTGCCGTTGTCGATGAAGTCCAGCAACTGCGGCTCGTCCAGGTCCTTGGCGGCGTACTCGTAGAGCGACTGAAGGCGCGGTCGCAGGACGCCGTAATCGACGAGTCGACCGGCGAAGTTCTCGCTATCGAGGATATCGGTGATTGACTGTCCCGCAAGCGGATACGTGTCGGGAAGGATGTTGCGCATGGACAGGTAGGCGTCCACGCTGCCTGAGCGCGGGTCGGCGAGGAAGCGCCCGAGGGGCCAGAAAATGGGACCGAGGGCCGAGCGAGGGTCCATCGAAATGCGGTGGATGAACAGGACCCGGCCGAGGGTGACGTCCATGAAGAACTTCTCGGTGGGAAGTTCGACGTCGCTGAGTTCTCGGTACTCGATGTACGCCGAGACGACGCTGCTGTTGTGGGCTCGATACCAGGACTGCGGCGTGGGGGCATCGAGGAACTCCAGCCAGCGGGTGACTGCTCGCCGACTGGCTGGCCCTTGTGCGCCCGCGGCGAGACGGTTGGCCTCCCACGAGTCGCACAACAGGCGAGCGTTGATGGCCCGCCACCAATTGCTACCGGGTTGCTCTCCGGTTACCGGCTTGAGAACTCCTCGGCGTACCTGCCAGTCCATGAAGGACAGCTCAGCCCGTCGGTATTCTTGGATCTTCGGACGATGCGGTCGGTCGGCGTAGAACGCCGAGGCGAGTTCGAGCCGTCGAGCGGGATCGTCCTGAACGTCCTCCACCAGTCGAACCGCTTGTTCGGCAGCATTATTCACCACGATCGTGTTAGCTGTCGCGCCGCATCTAAGAGGTCCGGCAGACCAGTTCACTCGCCATCCCTTGAGAGTACTGGGAGATGGCGAACTTCACGAGATCACACGTCCGCTCGCGATCAACGAGGGCTACGAAGTCACCGACCCAATCCGGTGGCCGATACGACGACCCAGGCCAGGTCGTCGTAGATGATGTCCGAATGAGCGCCGGACGGTGGCTTGCCATTGCGCACCACCCGCTCGGCGTTGATGTTGACTAGCTCGTGCGAATTGAAGTCGTAGCCCTCGCCAGGCGGCAAGAGCTTCAGCTCCGGGACACCTTGCTGATGGCCGTCATGCCCCATCCCGCCGAACCGGAACGTCGCCTTGACCAGCGCTGCCGCGTCTTCACCCTTCACCATCGACGCCAATGGGTACATCACCCCCACCGCCGAGTCGAACTTCGAGTAGCACGCCGTGACCGGCCCGACGACCTTGGCCTGCTGGCCGACCAGCGCGCCGGAACGCTTCTGATCCATCGGCAGTACGTCGGCGAAGGCGAAGTGCGAGAACGCGCCCTGCAAGAGGGTGACCGCTTGGACCTGATGCGGCGCGGGCAATCCCTTGAGGCTGTACGACACCACCCTGGCGCCGAAGCTGTGCCCGATCAGGCTGATGCTCGTGTCCGCGTGTCTCGTGCGAAGCCTGCCGATCAACGGACCGAGCCCCACCTCTCCCACGACGCCTGCACGGTTCTTCATCTGCCAGTAGGTCATTCCGCGCAGCACCTCCTGAGCCCCGTGCCACAGCCGTTTCAACCCGTCACCGAAGCCGGCCGCACCGCCGACCCCGCCGGTGTCGACGTGGAGTTCCTCCAAGGCGGCGGCGAACTCCTCGAACAAGTCGTTGTCGGGGTCGGGGAGCGCCGCCAACGGCGGCTTGGCATCCCGCTCGCCGTCTCCGGTGGGACCCGCTGCCGCCGCGATGATCTTCACGAGTTCGCGCGCCCGCTGTAGTTCGGCCTCCGCATCGGGCCGCTGCTCGATGAGCGTGAGGAGCTCGGCCACGCTCTCGGAGACACCCGCGGGGAACGCGGTCCGAATCTGCTCTTGCAGTTGCGCGTCCGGCGGCGGCGGGGGGTCGAACACTTGCGGCCGCCCGAAGCCAGCGGCCGGACCAGCCCCCGCACCGAGGTCGACCACCTCGCCGGGCGCGAAGTCCGGTATCGGCTCGTCACTCCACAAGATCGAAGGCCAGAACACGCCGAGGTAGGCGACCTTTCGGCCCGGCGCGCCGTGTGACGCCAGCACCGAATCCACTCGACCGAAGAACGCGTCGTACAGCCTGCGCGCCGTCTTCGCGTCGTTGTTCCAGCCGTGACTGAAGATCAGCAGGTCGGTGGGTGTCGTTTCATCGAGGACGTCGTGCAGAGCACGCTCCCCGTCGGGATCGACGTGACCGTCTTCGTCGATGCGAATCTCGATGACATTTGGTGTGGCCATGCTGTTCCCCCGTGTTGAATGGTGTCCGTCAAATCGATTGAAGCGCGCGCATGATGTCGAGCAGGCCGCCGCCTTCGAACTGCCGCTCGCGGCCCAACGGTTGAGCCGACTCGACGAGGATCTGCTTGATCTGTTCGGGACGGCCGATGAACTCGGGACGCACGGACAGAAACGCCGCGGCCGCTCCGGACACGTGGGGCGCGGCGAAACTGGTGCCCGAGACATCCGAGTACGTCGCGCGACGCGGGCCCCCCGCGTCACCTGCGGTGGTGGCCACCGTGATCCGCTCGCCGGGTGCGACGAGGTCGGGTTTCTGCCGTCCGTCGCCGGTCGGCCCTTTCGACGAGAAGTACGACACCCCATAGGTATATGGCGAGGTGCGATGGGTGGCGCCGACGGTGATCGCACGGTCTGCGTTACCAGGGTCGTTGATGCTCAAGCCCAAACCGCCGTCGCGGCGGCCCGAAAAGGTGCCGAACGTCGCGAACCCGGTGTTGCCTGCCGCGACCACGACGACGACCCCCGAGCGAACGAGGCGGTCAACGGCTTGGCACAGCGGGCTCTGACCGCACGCAAACCACGCCGGATCGAATTCGTAACCGAGACTGAGGTTTACTCCGTGAATTCGAGGTTTCTGACCGTTGTCGTTGATCCGCATGACGTAGCGCAGCGCCGCCATCACCGTGAGGACGTCCGACGAGTCGGAGTCGTCCGAAATGACCTTCAGGCTGACCAACCGGGCGTCCGGTGCCATTCCAGCCAGATTGCCGGGTGCTACCTCGCGGGCCGAACGCAGCGGGTTCGGATCTCCTGCGGCAGTGAGTTGTTCGGAAAGCACCTGGAGGTCGTCACGTGGATGTTCAGCGGGCAGTTGACCGGCAATGATGCTGGCCACACCCGTACCGTGACCGGTGGGGCCGTAGCTGTCCTGCAAGGCGGAGTCGGTAGTCGTCGACTCCGGTTCCAGCGAGATGGTGAAGTCGCGATGCAAGTCGGCGACCGCCGCGTCGCGCAGCGTGTTGCCGGTGGCGAAGTGCGGATGGCTGGCGTCGATCCCGGAATCGATGACGGCCCAGGTGATTCCCTTCCCGCGCGCGTTGAACGCCCGGTGCGCTGCGTCTGCCTTGATCGTCCGGACGGACTCGTCGATTTGGGTGCGCACCCGAAAGTTCGGCCAGACCCGGAAGATCACCCGCTTCGCGGCCCCCGATCGATCGATGTCCGTCCGCACCAGCCGCTCGATCGTGTCCATCGTGAGCTCGGCGGACACATACTCCTCGAATTGCTGAGGCATCGGGTGGTTGGCATCCGCGAGGTGGAGTTCCTCGAAGAGGGTACGCAACTGCTGGTAGGCCCAGAATGCGCCGCCGGGAAGGGCGACGTTCAATTCGATGATCACCGACATCGACGCGTCGTCGGCCGTGATGCCAGGTCCTCGGGTTCTGGGGCGCTGCTGCTGTTGGTTCAGGAGGTCGGTCAACGCCGGGCTGATCACGCTGGGCATGAAGGGCGTCGGCGGGGCGGCGGCCGCGGCCTGGCGGTCGCCGGCGGGGGGTGCTGCTCGGGTCGAGGCGCGGGGCGCGTCATCGGTCTCGCGAGCGCGTGCGGTGAGCGTCCAGCGCCGCCCCCTGACGCGCAGGAGGTCGTCGTCGCTGAGGTGGCGGCGCGCAATGGCGACCCGGGCATGCCACCTCGGCGGCCCGTCCGGGAGCGGATCCCGGGCGGCGTCCTCGCTGGTCGGCGTGAAACCATCCATCTCCTGGATGTGATCGATGACCTGTTTGGCCGTGGCGCTCCCGCCCAGTTCGGTCAATGCCCGTAGGACCAGGTCTTGAAGCACGCGCAAGGGCGTCAAAGCCATGGGGTGATTATGGTTGTCCACCACTTTGGCCGCGTGCGTAATGCGCTACCTGTTTGCGCCGTCTCCGGAGGCAACGATGACCGCGCACCCGATGCGGAGACGGCCGCAATCTTGGTGAGATGCGGCTGCCGAGGTGCGTGGCGCCGCTCGATGGTTCGCTCTGAGCGCACCTTTCCTCGGATTTTCCTGATCTGACTCTCAGTCCCGTCTCAGTCGTCGGGCGCAC
>NZ_JBEVLO010000025.1:0-8457 GCF_040509115.1 Mycobacterium sp.
GGGGGCCACGAACCCCCGCCGAGCTCCCCCAACGAGGAGAAGCCGTGCCCATCTACACCTGCACCACAGCCGATTCGACGCCCACCACTGCGTCGGAAGACGCAGCGTGGCTCGCCACGACCGATCGATAGGAGTCACGCCATGCATGCCATCGAAATCTCTGAAACGGGCGGCCCCGACGTCCTCACCTACGTCGAGCGGCCGACGCCGTCGCCAAGGCCGGGGGAGGTGTTGATCGAAGCCGAAGCCATTGGCGTCAACTTCATCGACACCTACTTTCGGACGGGGCTCTACCCGCACGACCTGCCGTTCGTCGTCGGCAGCGAAGTGTGTGGGGTCGTGGCCGCCATCGGTGATGGCGTCACCGCCTTCGCGGTGGGTGATCGCGTGGCGAGCGCCGACGCCACCGGTGCCTACGCGCAGTACTGCGTCGCACCCGTCGAGTTGACCGCCGCGGTCCCCATGGACATCCCCGCTGAGATAGCGGCCTCGGCGCTGCTCAAGGGATTGACGGCGCACTTGCTGATCAAGTCGGTGCACGCCGTCGAAGCCGGCGACAGCGTGCTAGTGCACGCGGGTGCCGGCGGCGTCGGACTGATCCTCACGCAGTGGGCCACCAGCATGGGCGCGAGAGTCCTTGCGACAGTGTCCACGCCGGAGAAAGCCGATCTGTCCCGTCGGGCGGGTGCCGTCGAGGTGCTCGACTATCCCCAGGACGCCGCGTCGTTTGGCGCAGCGGTTCGCGCGCTGACCGGAGGCAACGGCGTGGCCGTGGCGTACGACGGGGTTGGCAGGACGACGTTCGACGCCAGCCTGGCGAGCCTCGCAGTGCGCGGCACGCTGGCGCTGTACGGCGCCGCCAGTGGACCGGTGCCGCCCGTCGACCCGCAGCGCCTCAATGCGGCAGGCTCGGTGTACCTCACCCGACCGCTTCGCACCCACTTCAACCGCACCCGTGAGGAATTCATCTGGAGGGCGGGCGAATTGTTCGACGCGATCGTCGATGGAACCGTGACGGTGACCACCGGGGAGCGGTATGACCTCGCGAACGCCGCTCAGGCGCACCGCGACCTGGAGGGGCGTCGGACTCACGGTTCGACGGTGCTGACGCCATAGCGCGCCACGGGCGCGGGCATCAAGCCCCGCGGTAGGACTGTCCGTGGGGCTCGACGCAGTGCGAGTCCTCATCGTCCGCGCAGACGTGATCGACCTGCAGCGTGGTGTGATCGATGTGGTGGCTGTCGTGCAGGATGCGTTCCAGGTCTCCGCGGATCGCATGACAGTCGGCGCCGTCGTTGACGATGACGTGGGCCGACAGCGCAGCCTGGCCGGACGTGATCTCCCAGATGTGGAGGTCGTGCACCTCGGCGACCGAAGCCACCGACGCCAGCTGCCCGCCGATGGCGACGGTGTCCATGCCCTTGGGGGCGGCCTCGAGGAAGATCCGGCCCGACGCCCGGACCAAACCCCAGCCCGCCTTGATCATGAGTGCCGCGACGACCAGGGCGGCGATCGCGTCGGCGCGGGCAAAGCCCGTGAGCCACACCACCGCACCGGCGATCGCGGTCGCGATGAATGCGTACAGGTCGTTGAGGATGTGCTGGAATGCGCCCTCGACGTTGAGGCTGGTGCGATTGGCCTTGCTGATGCACCACGCGGCGGCGATGTTCACCACGATGCCGAAGAGCGCGGTGACGAACACCAGCAGTCCCTCGACCTCGCCGGGCGAGAACAGCCGGCGGATGCCCTCGAAGATGAAGTACGCGGCCAGTAGGAGCAGGGTGATTCCGTTGGCCTGGGCGGAGAGGATCTCCGCACGCTTGAGGCCGTAGGTGTAGTCACCGCGAGCGGGTCGGGCCGCCAGGCGGATCGCGACCAGCGCCAGCACGATCGAGGCGGCGTCGGTGAGCATGTGGCCAGCGTCGGTGATCAAGGCCAGCGACCCGGCCAGAATGCCGACGACCACCTCGACTGCCATGAAGCCGACGATCAGGACGAGTGCCAGCGAGAGCCACTTCTTGTTGGCGTCGGCCGATACCCCGTGCCCGTGTTCGTGGCCGTGGTCGTGCGCGCTTTCCCCCATGGCTCGCGCCTCCTCTCGGTCGTCGTCCGGTGGGACGAGCCGAGCATACATCGATACATGCATATGTTGGCATGCTTCCTGGATGCCATCTACTATCCTGATGCGTAGATTCGTGACTCCTGCGCCGATCGGAGATGTGCCCTGATGCTCGAACGCCGCCGTCTCGGCACGGTGCTCGTCGCGATCGCCGTGACCACCGTCGTCCTGGTGACCACCACCCGCGATACCCGGCAGGGCCGCATCGAGGCGGCGGCAACCCCGACGGAACAACCGGCGCCGGTCACCGTGCCCGCGAAGATCTCGGTGTCGCCACCCCCCGGCGCCCAGGACGTTCAACCCACCGGCGCAGCCTGGGTCGAGGCGATCTCCGGGACGCTGACGAATGTCCGCATGGTCAACGAGCAGGGTCGGGTGATTGCCGGAGCGATGGCCTCGGACGGTAAGGCATGGCGGCCCGCCGAACCTCTCGGCTACGGCCGCACCTATACGTTGACCGCCACCGGCCGCGGATCCGACGCCACGATCGCGACGCGAACGACGCGCTTCTCCACCGTCGTTCCGCAGGATCAGGCGGGCGTGGAGCTGACGACGACCTCCGGGGCCCGGTTGCGCGATGGCGGTACCTACGGCGTGGGAACCGTCATCGTCGCCCGATTCGACTCGCCCGTCACGGATCGGTTGGCGGCCGAGGGTCGGATGAAGGTCACGACCACCCCGCCCGTCGAAGGCGCCTGGTCCTGGGTCGGCGACCAGAAGGCGCACTGGCGACCCAGGGAGTACTTCGCGCCCAACACCGCCGTCAGCGTGGCGGCGGACATCTACGGTGCCCCACTCGGGGGAGGTCTCTATGGCGAAGCCGACCAACGGGTCGACTTCACCATCGGACCGTCGCACGTGACGGTCGCCGACGACCTCACCAAACAGGTCAGCGTCTATGAGAACGGCGTCCTGGTCCGCACGATGCCCACGTCGATGGGCCGAGGGGGCACGGAAACCGTTGGTGGCAAGACGATTGCGTTCTGGACGCAGTCGGGGGTCTACACCGTCATGGACAAGGCCAACCCGGTCTTGATGGACTCCTCGACCTACGGGTTGCCCATCGACTCACCGTCCGGCTACCGGATCAGCGTGCCGTACGCGACGCGAATCAGCCCCGATGGCATCTATCTGCACGAGCGGGAAGCCACGGTGTGGGCGCAGGGCAACACCAACGTCTCGGCGGGCTGCCTCAATCTGAGCGCGGAGAATGCGCAGTGGTTCTACGAGTTCTCCCAGCCCGGCGACGTCGTCGAGGTCCGCAATACCGGAGGCAAGCCGCTGGAGCAGTGGCAGAACGGAGATTGGAGCGTGCCGTGGGAGGAGTGGACGAAGGGCAGTGCGCTGGCCGAGTAGGGCGGGCGAGCTAAGCGCCGTTGGACTCGCGCTGGGGGCGTGGATCGTCGTCGGCAATGGACTCTTGCTCGCGTTGGTGTCATCGTTTGATCGTGCTGCGTCGAATCCTCTTCGCGCTCAATCGGTTCTGGACGCGAAGTCGCGACCGTGCCTGCGGTGCCTGCTCACGAGCGGGGCCCATCTGTCGGGCCGACATGTCCAGTTGATGATGGTGCGCGGAACGTTGTCGACGGCCATGCCGCGCCTTCCGTTGTTCCGCAACGCGGTTGACGCCGTGGGGCACTCGCCCAGATGTGTGCCCGTCGACGATCGCGGGAAATGTGTTGGCCGCCGCCAACACTGCGGTGGTGGCCCGTGTCGTTCGTTGGCGGCGCGTCGAACGCCTACTTGTCCGCGGGGCGCGACCTGAACGCGTCGAGCACCTCGGAGCGAAGCCTGCCGCGCGGCCCCACGTCGAAACCGTTGTCCAGTGCCCACTTTCGAGCCTTTGCAGACTCCGCGGGATCTTCCTTGGGGCGGGTGCCGCGTGCCTTCTTGGTGCCCGACCGCCTGGCGGCCTCGACCCACCTCTTCATGGCCTTGCGGAGCTTGGCGGCGTTCTCCTCGGAGAGGTCGATCTCGTATCGCGAACCGTCGATGGTGAACGTCACCGTCTCTGCCGCGGCGGATCCGTCGATGTCGTCAATCCACTCGACGACTGTTCTCTTGGCCAACTGTCCGCCAACTCCCATCGCGCTGAAGGTGTTGCTAGTGGGTACATGATAACCGTTGACGGGCGCGTCAACGGCACGCCGGATGCCAGGCCTCCTACGCGGTGGCGACGGGTCGGGCCCGATGGGAGTCGTAACTACTTGAAGCGTGCGTAGCAGAGGTCCCGGTCGCCGCTGAGGCCCGACCGGTAGGCGATGATCCGAGTGAAGCCGGCGGGCACGGTCTCACCGTTGACGTTGCTGGCCGCCAAGCCGTTGGTCAAGAGACCGGCGACGGCTTCGTCGATGTCACCAGCGGTCAGCGTGAGGCCGAGGTCGCTTGCGGGGTTGGACATGGCGGCCTGCGCGACCCCCGTCAGGCACGCGGTGCGCAGTGCGGCCGCGGGCGAATCGAGAGTCGCGTCGCCGTGTTCCCGCTGCACCGCCAGCGCGTAACGCGACGTCACCACGGAGAACGCGGTGTTGTCGCCCTGCAGCAGGACGTAATCGCTCGGACCCGCTGGTGTGCCCATCTCGACAAGGGCTGGCATGTTCACGAAGATCGTGTTGCTATCCGGGCAGTACGAGGCCGGCGGAGTCATCTGGGCGTTCGCGCACTGCGGCGCGTCGAACGACAGTGCGGGGCGTTCGTTCAATTGGTACACCTCGCCGAGGATGTCGACGAACTGCGTGACGACGTCCTCGTCGAGCGGGATGTCCCCGGATGCCACCGCGCCGTATCCGTCGACGGGCAGAGTCAGCGGGAGATCGCCGCGGCGCTGGGCGATTTCGGCCTCGTCGATCTTTGCGCAATCCGACGGATTGCCGGTGAAGCCCATCTGGAACGAGCTGATCCGATCGAGCGCCGTCCCATGGCCCTCGCTGATGTCGGCCGCCTCGTCGGGGCCGTAGGTGGGGTCGCGAAGCGTCAACAGCCCGGCCAGCAGGTGGTTGAGCCCGTCGCCCGTGCTGAGCTCGAACCGCGGCGACTCGCCTTCGGCCACCCACCGGATGTAGTTCCCCGCAAAGCAGTCGGCCTGCTGCTCCCAGACCAGCCCGGGGGTGGATTCGCCGACCAGGTCGGCCATCACCTGAACGGCGTGCCCGTACTCGTGGCCCAGCACGCCCGCGACGGACACGTCGCCGAAGAACTGCTGGCCGATGGGGATTAGCTGACCGCGGTCCCACGCCATGAGATCCCTTGGCGGGCAATAGAAGGCGTTCGGACTGTCATAGGTGGAGTCGCCGCAGAGGGTCGGGCTGGCGGGATCCTGCGAGTCGTATGACACCAGGGTCTGCACGGGCGTGAACTCGCCCTGCAGGGACTCCGAGTACTGCTGACGCCAATAGTCCTCGATGTCGTTGACCGACAGCAGCGCGAGTCGGTCCTCTTCGCCGCCGTTGGTGTTCTCGACGGTGCCGGTGGGGGCTGGAGCGCCTTCGCGTATGCCGCTCGGTCCGTCCTTGGCAGGCAGACCGCCCGCCTTGAACGGGTCGTACAGCGGCGAGGACGCCCGACCCTGAGTCGTGGAGCCGCACGCCCCCAGGAGCATCGCCACGCAGGCGATGGCCACCATCGCCGTGAATCTGCCAGCCCGTTGCGCCATTGCCCGCTTCGCTCCGTGAGGTTGAGTTACCGAACTGCGCAGAGGGTATACCGGCGCCCCGGTAACGGTCGCCGTCACGGGTAACTGATAGGCATATCCGATGGGAAAGAACGAACGCTCGAAGATCGTGATGAGCGACGGCGAGATCGTTGAGTTCATCGAGCACAGTCGTACCGCCACCATGGCGACCTTGTTGCCCAGTGGCAGGCCCCATCTGATCGCCATGTGGTACGCCGTGCTCGACGGCGAGATCTGGTTCGAGACCAAGGCCAAGTCACAGAAGGCGGTCAACCTGCGCCGCGACCCGACCATCACGGTGATGATCGAGGACGGCCATACCTACGACACGCTGCGTGGCGTGTCCATCGACGGACGCGCCGAGATCGTCGACAGCGACCCGGAACAGCTTCTGCGCGTGGGAATCAGCGTGTGGGAGCGGTACACGGGCCCCTACACCGACGACACGAGGCCGTTCGTCGACCAGATGATGCACAACCGGATTGCCGTGCGCGTGGTGCCCAGCCGGCTGCGCAGCTGGGACCACCGCAAGCTCGGCATGCCCGAGATGCCGGTGGCGGGATCGACCGCGCAGTACCTGAACTGAGGCGGGCGCTAGCGCTGCTTGGGAGGATCGAAGCCCGGATTGCCCCGTGCTGTGGCGATGGCACCGCCGATCGGCCGCACCGGTCGAAGATCGCCGTCGTTCCGGTCGCGCCGCCTTCGTGACTGGTGTGCGTCAGCGCCGCGAGGCCGATGTCGTGGCCCACGGGAAGCCGACTCGACGTCACGGTGTAGTCCGCGTTGATGGGGTAGTCCGCGTTGATGAAGTGCAAACCTGCTGTGCCGTAGTGAGTTAACGAGCTCGCGACATCGCCGGCCATCGCCGCCCGGAGATCAGACCGGGTCGACGATGTCGTCGTACTCGGGGTGCTTGTCGACGTAGTCGGCCACCATCGAGCACGCTGGCACGATCCGCAGCCCCGCCGCTCGGGTGGACTGCAGCGCCTCGGCGACGAGGATGGTCGCCAATCCCCGGTTGCGGAACGTCCTGATGACCTCGGTGTGCGGGAAGGTACGTCGACCGCCGCGGTCGACGTAGTCGACGAGCCCGACGGTCTGGCCGTCGACGGCGACGGTGAAGCGTCCCGGTTCTTCGGAGACGGTGGTCGGTGCGCCGGTCTGGTCGAGCGTCATGGTCGTACTCCCGGAGTCACGGATTGGGCCTGGGCAACAGCGTGGTGGTGGGCAGCGGCGGGGCAGGCAGCCGGGCCCCCGGATAGCCGGCGACCGCGCCGAACCGTTCGTCGTGGTCCTGCCACTCTTGTCGATACTGCACGATCTCTTGGTGGCTGCGGGCGACGAAGTTCCACCACATCACCAGTTCCTCGCCGAACGGCGGGCCGCCCAGCAGCAGCACCCTGGCGGGCCGGTCGCCGCGGTTGGCGAGCGCGACGGTGTCGTGACCCGGTGACTGATACCAGAGGTCCGCGATGCCGAGTACCGTTCCGCCGGCCTCTTCACCTGCGTGAATGTCCCCCTGATCGAGCAGCACGCCGTGCTCGAAGGCCGGGTCGACGGGCAGTTCGATCGTCGCGCCGGGAGCCAGGTCGAGCTGTGCTCCCAGCAGTGGGGTGTAGGTCGGCACGGGGGAGTGGGCGCCATCGAGCTCGCCGATGAAGACCCGCGTCCGCACACCCCCGACGTGACGCACGTGGGGGGCGTAGTGGACGAAGTCGCGCCCGGAGTTGCGGTCGGCGGCGGGCAGGGCGACCCAGAGCTGCACCCCGTGCAGGATCGGTGACCGCGCGTCCGACACCTCGGAGTGGCAGATGCCTGCGCCTGCGGACATCAAGTTGAGCTCGCCGGGCCGGACCGTGGCGTGCACGCCCGCACTATCGCGATGTTCGATCTCACCGCTGAACAGCCAGCTCACCGTCTGCAGACCGGTGTGTGGGTGCGGCGGGACGTCCATCCCCGCACTCGATCGGACGTCGTGCGGGCCGTAGTGATCGATGAAGCACCACGCCCCGATCAACGAACGTTCGCGTTGCGGAAGGGTTCGTCGCACCCGGATGGCTCGCGGCCCGCCGAGCGGGACCTCCCTCGGATGCAAGACTCCGGTGAATCGCGAAGCACCGCAGGCGACTTGGTCGGGTGCCTGTTCGGTGTTGCTCACCCCTCCAGGGTAGCCCCGGCGGTCTGCGGCGCTCCCGTCATCGCCGCACGGAGGACCGCGAAGTCGTGTTCATCGATCTTGAAGACGCCAAATCGGAAGCGGTAGCCCCACTGGGCCTTGTTCTCGATGAAGTCGAGGTCGTCGAGCAGCGGTCGAATCGGCGTCTCCTGGCACGGCACGAACGCGACCTTGCGGCGCCAGGGCTGGAACTCGGGATCGAAATCCTCCTGGTAGATCTCGTCGTCGACGATCCGTCCAATGGCGGTGAACGCCTGCAGCGGATCGCCGTTGGGATAGTCGGTCTTCGGCGAGTAGAAGACGATCCAGTCGTCCCGTGCCATTCTGCGGAGCATGTGGGGCTTGCCGTGATTGGCCTGCGTGAAGCCGCCCGCCACGCCACGTTGCACGTGGCCGCGGCTGACGGTGTTGATCCAGTACGTCATGAGGTCAAGGTACGAGCGGGCGCCGACAGCTGTCGAAAGTTATCCACAGGGCCGTGACGCCCGGTCT
>NZ_JBEVLO010000026.1:0-14799 GCF_040509115.1 Mycobacterium sp.
GCCTGGTACGAGGCGAACGCCGAACTCGCACAACGACTCCGTGACGAGGGCCTGGCGTTCCCCGAACGCGACGAATGGTCGGCGAAGTTCTGGTCGCCGATCTCGATCGCCGAGGCCCACTGGACCCGCGAGCACGTGGCGATGTACGACATGACCCCGCTGACCCGTTACGAGGTCGCCGGTCGCGGTGCGGCGGAACTGTTGCAGCGGCTCACCACCAACAACGTCGACAAGAGCGTCGGCTCCGTCACCTACACCCTGCTTCTCGACGAAACCGGCGGAATCCGCAGCGATCTCACCGTCGCCCGGCTTGCCGTCGACCGCTTCCAGGTGGGCGCCAACGGCCCGATGGACTTCGACTGGCTGACCCGTCACCTGCCCGATGACGGCAGTGTCACGGTCCGCGACATCACCGGAGCGACGTGTTGCGTCGGCGTGTGGGGGCCAGCCGCCAGGGACCTGGTGCAGCCGCTGTGCCACGACGATCTGTCCCACGAGGGGCTCAAGTACTTCCGTTCTCTCCGTACGCATCTCGGCACCATCCCGGTGACCATGATGCGGGTGTCCTACGTCGGCGAACTCGGCTGGGAGATCTACGCTGACGCGGCGTACGGCGCGGCGCTCTGGGACCTGCTGTGGTCCGCGGGCCAGGACCACGACGTGATCGCCGCGGGTCGAATCGCGTTCAACAGCCTGCGCATTGAGAAGGCCTACCGGTCGTGGGGTACCGACATGACCGCCGAGCACCTGCCTGCCGCTGCGGGGTTGGACTTCGCGGTCCGCATGGCCAAGGACGACTTCCTCGGCAAGGCCGCCCTGGAGCAGGCCCCGCCGCCGGAGAAGGTGCTGCGCAGCATCGTGTTCCACGACCCGACCGAGATCGTGCTGGGCAAGGAGCCGGTCTACCTCCGTGAGGACTGCGTCGGCTACGTGACCAGCGCGGCGTATTCGGCCACGATCGGGCGCTGCATCGCCTACGCGTGGCTGCCAGCGACGACGGTGCCGGGTGACGTGGTCGCCGTCGACTATCGGGGCAGCCGTTATGGCGCGACGGTGCACGAGGAGCCGGTGGTGGACCCGGAGATGGTTCGGATCAGGCGATGAGCGCTGCCATGAAGAGCAGAGGAAACAGATGACGACAACCGACCACACGCCGGGGACCGACACCCCCGCGCTACTGGCCACGTTGGCCGGTGACTTCTACACCAGCGAGACGGTGTTCGCCGCCGAGCAGGACCAGATCTTCGAGAACATGTGGTTCTGCGCAGCCAGGTCGGCCGAGCTGGCCGATCCGGGCCAGTTCAAGACCGTTCAGGTCGGCAGGGAGAGTGTCCTGGTGGTGCGCGGCCGCGACGGCGCACTGCGGGCGTTCCTGAACGTGTGCCGCCACCGCGGGGCGATGCTGTGCACCGAACCCTCCGGTGCGGTGAAGCGAAGCCTGCAGTGCCCGTACCACGCGTGGACCTACGCGCTCGACGGCAAACTGATGGCAGCACCGAACATGTCGGCGCTCAAGGATGCCGACGGGACGGGCATCGACCGCTACAAGTACGGCCTGGTGCCGGTCGCGCTCACCGAATGGCTCGGCTACGCGTGGGTGTGTCTGGCCGACGAGCCGCCGTCGTTCGCCGATCAGGTGATCGCCGAGACCACGACCAGGCTCGGGGACGCCGAGGCCATCGACCACTACGCCGTCGACGAGTTGACCGTCGGTCGCCGCGTCGTCTACGACGTGGCGGCGAACTGGAAGCTCATCGTCGAGAACTTCATGGAGTGCTACCACTGCGCCACCATCCACCCCGAGCTCACCGAGGTGCTTCCCGAGTTCGCCAAGGGTCTGGCCGCGCAGTACTACGTCGGGCATGGCGCCGAGTTCGGTTCCGAGATCTCCGGTTTCACCATCGACGGCAGTGACGGCTTCGACACGCTGCCGGGCGTCACGGCCGACCAGGACCGTAGGTACTACGCGATCACGGTGAAGCCGACGGTGTTCATCAACCTGGTGCCCGATCACGTAATCTTCCACCGGATGTATCCGATGGCGCCCGACCGCACCATCGTCGAGTGCGACTGGCTCTACACCAAGGACGTGGTAGCCGAGGGGCGCGACGTGTCCAGGTCGGTCGAGCTCTTCCACCGGGTCAACGAGCAGGACTTCGACGCCTGCGAGCGAACCCAGCCGGCGATGTCCTCGCGCGCCTACCGCAACGGCGGGGTGCTCGTACCTGCCGAACACCACATCGCGGAGTTCCACGAGTGGGTAGTGTCCCGTGTCGGCGCCCGGAACCGCCCCGGCGGCGACGTCGGTCCGCGGTAGTACTCCCGCGGTCCCTGCGACACGAGGTGACATGTGAACGGTGAACCCGATCTGTACATCGGTGCGCAGTGGCGGCACGCGTCGGATGGGGGAACCCGTCAGATCATCAACCCGGCCGATGGAAGCGTGGCGGCGGTCGTCGACGAGGCGACCGACGCCGACGCCCGTGACGCCGTCGGCGCGGCCAGGGCCACGTTCGACGACGGTGCCTGGCCTGCGACGCCCGTTGGGGAACGCGCTGCACTGCTCGACCGCGTCGCCGATCTGCTGCAGCGCGACAAGGAGTCCTTGGCCGAGCTGGAAACACGCGACACCGGAAAGACGTTGGCGGAGAGCCGGATCGACATCGACGACGTCACCTCGGTGTTCCGGTACTACGCGCGGCTGGTGGGGGTGGAGTCGGATCGACTGGTCGACGTCGGTGACCCCGCCGTCATCAGCCGGGTGGTGCGCGAGCCCATCGGTGTGTGCGTGCTCATCGCGCCGTGGAACTATCCGCTGCTACAGATGTCCTGGAAGATCGCGCCCGCTCTCGGTGCGGGCTGCACGATGGTGGCCAAGCCCAGCGAGGTGACGCCGCTGTCCACGATCGCGTTCGTGCACCTGCTGGAGGAGGCTGGCGTGCCCGGCGGGGTGGTCAACCTGGTGCAGGGCAGCGGCGCGACCCTCGGGTCTGCGCTCACGGACAACCCACAGGTCGACTTCATCTCGTTCACCGGCGGATTGGCGACCGGACGGACCATCTCCAAGGTGGCTGCCGAGCACGTCACGAAGGTTGCGGTGGAACTCGGCGGCAAGAACCCGCACATCGTATTCGCCGACATCGGGACCGGAGATGCGTGGGACGCCTCCGTGGACCAGGTCCTGACGGGGGTCTTCCTGCACTCGGGACAGGTCTGCTCGGCGGGCACCCGGCTGATCGTCGAGGAGTCGATCGCCGACGACTTCGTCGCCGCGCTGGTCGAGCGCGCCGAGAAGATCCGGATGGGTGACGGTATGGATCCGGCCAGCGAGACGGGTCCGCTCGTCTCCGAGCAGCATCGCGCCAAGGTCGAAGCCCATGTGGCGTCGGCCATCTCGGAGGGCGCCAAGCTGCTCACCGGGGGCGCACGACCCAGCGACCCCGCGCTGGAGAAGGGCAGTTTCTATCTGCCGACGATCTTCGACCGGTGTGACCGGTCGATGGGCATCGTCCGTGAGGAGACCTTCGGGCCGATCCTCACGGTCGAGCGATTCACCGAAGAGGCCGAGGCGATCAGCCTCGGGAACGATACGGAGTACGGTCTCGCGGCGGGCGTTCGAACGTCAGACCCGGCGCGGGGCGAACGTGTGGTGCGCGCGTTGAGGCACGGCACGGTGTGGCTGAACGACTTCGGCTACTACACCGCAGCGGCGGAGTGGGGCGGATTCGGGAAGTCTGGCAACGGTCGCGAGCTCGGCCCCACGGGGCTCGCGGAATACCAAGAGCTCAAGCATATCTGGCATAACACCGCGCCGAAACCCGCTGGCTGGTTCAAAGGTGAATAGCCGAAAGTTGATTTGATCCACCGCGGTAAGCCCCTTTATGAGAGGACGCTTCATGGCTGTTGAAATGGGTACCCAGGGCGCCGACAGTGGCGGCCTGGACGACTTCGGCTACAAGGAATCGCTCGACCGCAGCATCGGCAAGTTCGCCAGCTTTGCGGCAGGTGTCAGCTACATCTCGATCCTCACCGGCACCTTCCAGTTGTTCTACTTCGGTTTCGGCACCGCGGGACCGGCCTACCTGTGGTCGTGGCCGCTGGTGTTCGTCGGGCAGATGGCCGTCGCGCTGTGCTTCATGGAGCTCGCCGCGAAGTACCCGGTCGCCGGGGCGGTCTACAACTGGTCGAAGAAATTGGGCAGCACGATCGTCGGGTGGTCGTCGGGCTGGCTGATGCTCACCGCGTCGATCGTCACCCTGTCCGCGGTGGTGCTCGCACTGCAGTTGAACCTGCCCCGGCTGTGGAGTGGCTTTCAGATCGTCGGCGACGGCAGTACCGCATCGGACTTCGCCCTCAACGCGGTCATCCTCGGCTCGATCATGGTCGTGTTCACCACGGTGATCAATGCGCTCGGTGTGAAGCTGATGTCGATGATCAACAGCGCGGGTGTGTTCATCGAACTCATCGCAGCCGTCCTGATCGCGATCATCTTGGCCGCCAGCAGCACTCGCGGACCGAGCGTGTTCTTCTCCGCCAACGGCTACGGCGCGGGGGAGAGCGGCGGCTGGCTCGGTGCGTTCCTGATCGCGTCGCTGGCATCGGGTTATGTGATGTACGGATTCGACACTGCGAGCTCACTGGGCGAGGAGACCGTCGAGCCGCGGCGCACGGCGCCGAAGGCAATTCTGCGGGCCATCCTGGCGTCCTTCGTCATCGGCGGCGCCATCCTGGTGTTCGCCGTCCTGTCGGCGCCCGACCTGGAGGACCCCGCGATCGGCGAGAGCAGCGGCGGCCTGCAGTACATCGTCGAGCAGGTCATGTGGGGCCCGCTTGGCAAGATCTTCATCGTCTGCATCATCATCGCCGTCACCGTCTGCTCGCTGGCCGTGCACACCGCGGCGATCCGGCTGATGTTCGCCATGGCACGTGACAACGCACTCCCGTTCGGCGAGAAGCTCGCTCGGGTCAACCCGAAGACGCAGACGCCGATCATCCCGGCCATCGTCATCGGCGGAATCGCGGTCCTGATCCTGGTGATCAACGTTGCGAACACCCAGATATTCACGGTGCTCACCTCGATCGCGATCATCATGATCTACCTGGCCTACTTGATGGTCACCGGGCCGATGCTCAAGAAGCGCTTCCGGGGCGAGTGGCCACCGAAGGATCTCAAGGAGGGTGGCTACTTCACGATGGGCCGCTGGGGCATGCTGGTCAACATCGTCGCGGTCGCCTGGGGAGTCGGCATGGCGCTGAACCTGGCGTGGCCCCGCGAGGCCGTCTACGGCGAGGGCTGGTACAACGCCTGGGGCGCGTTCATCTACATCGGGGTGATCCTCGGCTCCGGTCTTCTCTGGTACGCAATCAAGGGGCGCCACCACATCGGCACCCTGGAAAGCCATGCTGCGGTTGCCAAGACCCCTCAAATTTGATGTCTGACAGCGAATTCGACTACGTCATCGCGGGAGGCGGAACGGCCGGCTGCGTGCTGGCCGCCCGCCTGTCCGAAGATCCCGACGTCACGGTGTGCCTCGTCGAGGCCGGACCGTCGGACGTCGGCGACCAGAACATCCTGCCGCTGTCCGAGTGGATGCACCTGCTGGACTCCGGATATGACTGGGACTACCCGGTGGAACCCCAGGAGCGTGGCAACAGCTTCATGCGGCACGCCCGTGCGAAGGTGCTCGGCGGCTGCTCGTCGCACAATTCGTGCATCGCCTTCTGGCCGCCGGCCGAGTGCCTCGACGAGTGGGTCGAGATGGGTGCCACAGGGTGGGGTGCGGCCGAGATCCTGCCTTTGGTAAAGCGTTTGGAGACCAACACCGCACCGGGAGATCACGGCCGCGACGGCCCGGTCCGCCTGCAGGACGTGCCACCGAACGACCCCTGTGGCGTGGCGGTACTGGAGGCGGCGGCATTGGCGGGACTTCCGACGGTGGCCTTCAACCGCGGCGAGACGGTGCGCAACGGTGCCGGCTGGTTCCAGATCAACGTCGGCGAGGACGGCACCCGCATGTCGACCTCGCATGCGTACCTGCATCCGATTCTGGGCTCGCGCAAGAACCTCGAGGTGCGCACCAACTGCTGGATCTCGGAGATCCTGTTCGACGACGCCGATCCCTCGCGTCCCTCCGGTCGCCCAGCCGCGACGGGGGTGCGCTATCAGCGACCCGATCTGACCGGTTACGACACCGTGTCGGCACGGCGGGAGGTCATCGTCACCGCTGGATCGATCGACACCCCGAAACTGTTGATGCTCTCCGGGATTGGGCCGACGGCGCATCTGCGCGAGATCGGTGTCCCGGTGCGGGTCGACTCGCCGGGAGTCGGGTCGAATCTCGACGACCACGTCGAGGGGCTGGTGTTCTGGGAGGCCTCTCGGCCGATGGTCACCACCTCCACCCAGTGGTGGGAGATCGGGCTGTTCACCACGGTCGACGACGGTAGCGCGCAGCCCGACCTGATGATGCACTACGGCAGCGTGCCGTTCGACATGAACACGCTGCGGCGCGGCTACCCGACGACCGACAACGGATTCTGCTTGACGCCCAACGTGACTCAGGGCCGCTCCCGCGGCACGGTCAGGTTGCGCAGCCTGGACTTCCGGGATCGGCCGAGGGTGGACCCCCGTTACTTCACCGATCCCGAGGGCTACGACGAACGGATCATGCTGGCGGGCCTCCGGCTGGCCCGCAGGATCGCCGAGCAGGGGCCGCTGAAGGGCTGGATCGCCAGGGAGTTGGCGCCGGGGCCGGAGGCGACGACGGACGACGAACTCCTCGACTACGTCCATCAGACGCACAACACCGTCTATCACCCGGCGGCAACCGCGAAGATGGGGTCGGTCTCGGATCCGATGGCGGTGCTCGACCCCGAGCTGCGGGTCAAGGGCGTGTCCAGGCTGCGGGTCGTCGACGCATCGGCAATGCCCAAACTGCCTGCGGTGAATCCGAACATCACCGTGATGACCATGGCCGAGAAGTGTGCGGACCTGATTCGGAAGGCTTGAGACAGTTCCTCGGCGAGCACACGCCGTTCCAGTCGATGTCGGCCGAGGAGCTCGCCGAGCTGGCGACGGGGTCGACGCAGGTTGAGTTCGCCACGGGCGCGGTGATCGCCGATTACGCGGGGCAAGTGCCGGACGACGTGTGGATGGTCCGGTCGGGGCACGTGACGCTGCAGGCGAGCTCCGACGGTGCGGCGATCGACACCATCGAACCGGGAGGCGTGTTCGGTTACACGCCGTTGCTCACCGGTGGCGGTATGGAATTCGTCGCGAGGGCCACCGAGCCGAGCACCGTCATCCGGCTCCCAGGGGAGCAGGTGCGCGCGCTGTTCGCGAAGCCTGCCGGGTTGGCGTTCCTCGCTTCGTCGGCGTGGAGCACCGCCCCTGGCAACCGGCCCGCGTTGGTTCCCGTCGCCGACAGCAGACCGGTCGGGGAACTGGTGCACGGCGAGGTGCTGTTGGTCAGCCCTGACTCGTCGGTGCGCGAGACCGTCATCCAGATGACCGAGCACCACGTCTCGTACGCGCTGATCAGATGTCCCGACGGTGAACTCGGCATCTTCACCGATCGCGACCTGCGGACCCGCGTCGTCGCTGCGGGCCTGACGGTCGAAGTGCCGATCACGCGGGTGATGAGCGCGCCCGCTCGTCGAGTCACGGCCGATCTGACGGCGGAGACCGTGTTGATGGAGATGCTGGAGTGCGGCCTACGGCACATGCCGGTGACGTCGTCGCGCGGCGACGTCATCGGCGTCCTCGAAGACGCCGACCTGCTTGCGGCGTCGGCCAGGCAGAGCTTCATGCTGCGAAGATCGATCGGGCTGGCGACGGATGCGGCCGAGCTGCAGGCCGCGGCGCAACGGGTGACACACACGGCGAGCGCGCTGTTCCGCAGCGGCACCAAGGCTTCGGCGACCAGCGGCATCCTGTCCATCGTCATCGACAGTGTGGTGCGGCGGGCTCTGGAACTCGCGCTCGCCGAATCCGCAGCCCATCCCGACCCGGCATCCGAAGATGGCACTCCGACATCGGGTTTCGCATGGCTCACGCTCGGCAGTGTCGCCCGCCGCGAGGCCATGCCGTCCTCGGACGTCGACAGCGCGCTGTCCTGGCGCGACGAATTGTCGCCCGCCAGTGACCGGTTACGGGCCATGGCAAGGCGCACTCACGCAATCCTGGACGGCTGCGGGCTGCCGTCCGACACCAACGGGGCCGTCGCATCGAGTCCGAACTTCGCTCGCTCCCAGAGTGATTGGGCGACCGCTGCCAGGGGCTGGCTGGACGATCCGCTGGTCGGCAAGGGGCTGATCCTGTCCTCGCTGTTGCTCGACGGCCGTGTCGTCTGGGGCGACGCCACCCTGCACACGGTTCCCGTCGCGTACCGCAGGATGCGCGCCGAGCACCCGAATGCGCTTCGGCTGCAACTGCTCGACGCGTTGTCCGGCCGCGTCAGGGCGCGTTCCCTCAGAGACGTGTTGGCACGCCGCGGGGGCACGTTCGACCTGAAGAGCCACGCCGTGACGCCGATCGTCAACCTGGCGCGGTGGGGCGGACTCGCTGGCGACGTCGCGTCGGCGTCGACCCCGGAACGGCTCGTCACTGCCGCGGCGACCGGAGCGCTGAGCGAGCGGGACGCGGCGACGCTCGGTGAGGTGTTCGTCATGCTGCAGCGCCTACGGATGACCCATCAGGTCGAGCAACTCTCGGCCGGCCAGGTGCCCGGTGACGTGATCACCATGTCCGAACTGTCGCCGCTGAACAGGAGCCTGCTCAACGACGGGCTTCGGGAGATCGCGGCCGTCCAACGACGTGTGGGCAATTTCGGGATTCCCGCGGTATAGGGTCCAAGGACGATGGCGAAAGAGGAGCGCGCGGGGGCCGGCGACGACGGCGGTCGCTCCGCAACGGTGCAATCGGTGGACCGTGCCCTGCTGGTGATGGAGATTCTGGCGACTCTCGGACAGGCCGGCGTCACCGAGATTGCCGCCGAACTCGGTGTGCACAAATCGACGGTGTCCCGGCTCATTTCGGTGCTCGAGGCCAGGGGCTACGTCGAACAGCTCTCCGACCGGGGCAAGTACCGGCTGGGCTTCGCCGTCGCCCGGTTGGCGCGCTCGACGAGCGGCCAACTCGATCTGGTGAAGCAGAGCCAGTCCGCGTGCGACGCGCTGGCGCAGGACTCCGGAGAGACCACCAACTTGGCCGTGCTCGACGGCGATCGCATCGTGAACGTCGCCGAGGCCATCGGCCCCGCGGGAATTGCCTTGCGTACCTGGGTCGGGCAGAGCTGCCCGGCGCATGCGACCTCCAGCGGGAAGGTGCTGCTCTCGGGGCTCAGCGATGACGAGTTGCGGGACCGTCTGCCTGCCCGGCTGGCCGCCTTCACCGACGGCACGATCACGGCGCGATCCGATCTGGAAGCGCAGTTGCGGACCGTCCGCGAACGCGGCTGGGCCAGCGTGCACGAGGAGCTCGAAGTCGGTCTCAACGCCGTCGCCGCCCCGGTCTACGACGCCGAGGCCAGCGTGGTCGCCGCGCTGAGCGTGTCCGGGCCGTCGTACCGGATGGGCGAAGGCGACTTCGAGGGCATCGCCAAGCGCACCATCGCCGCGGCGGAGAGCATCAGCAAGCGCCTCGGCTGGGTCGATCTGTCGTCCCGCCCCTGACTCCCCCAGCGATTTCGGCGCGATAACTGTCGCGCACCGATCGGAAGCGCGCCGAAATCACGCTCAGAAGAAGGTGCGGACGAGCTCGACCACCCGTCGGTCGTCGTCGAGCACCGGGATCATCTGCCACTTGTCGAACACGGTGCATGGGTGCGAGACGCCGAACTCGATCCACGCGCCCACCTCGACGACGCCCCGATCGGCCTGCCCGACCCTCAGGTAGGCGTGCTGGTCGTTGAGTTTGGTCACCGCACTGTCCACCAGGCCGTAGGGCGCGGGCAGGTCCTGATCGAACGACACGTCGCGACGGCCCATCGTGACGAGTGCGAGATCGTCCTCAGGTTGCGACGTCACCTGCGCCCATACGGTCAGCGCAGGCCGGAGCGCGGGCAATGGCGACGACCGTTGATATAAACCGTCGTCGTGGGTCAGGTAGCAGCTGCTGCGCAGGATCGTGTGGACCTTCCGATCGCCGTCCCAGCCGGTCAGCTCGTCGGCGACGATGTCGAAGTACGTGCTGCCGCCCGCGGTCACGATCACCTCGTCGGACTCGAACGTCGGAAGCAGCCGCTCCGTCGCCGCGCGCACCTCCCGCACGTAGTCCCGCACCGTTGCCCGCGCCTGCGGTGTCACGTCATGGCTGACGGCCGCCTCGTATCCCGAGACGCCGACGAGCCGCAGCTGGGCGGAAGCGATTGCCGCCCTTGCCACTTCGTCGACCGTCGCCGCATCGCGGCAGCCCGAGCGTCCACCCGCCATCCCGACCTCGACGCAGACGTCGACGGGTCGCCGCGCGCCGGCGGCTTCGAGCGCCGCCGACATCAGGGCCACGCCGGCCAGCGAGTCCACCCAGCAGACGAACTCGAAGTCCGCGTGCTCGTCCAGCTCGGCGGCCAGCCAACGCAGTCCCGCCGCATCGACGAGCTCGTTGGCGAGCACGACGCTGCGGACGCCGAACGCCCGAAACGTCCGCGCCTGACTGATCGTGGCCACCGTGACGGCCCGCGCGCCCGCATCGAGCTGGCGAGCCAACAGCTGCGGAGCCATGTGGGTCTTCCCGTGCGGGGCCAGCTCGACGCCGCGGCGCTGGCACCACTCGGCCATCAGGGCGCCGTTGTGGGCAAGGGCCGACGAGCTCAGCACGCAGAGCGGGCCGACGGCGCCGTCATCGAACGGATCGCGGGCATCGGCGCACACCTGGGCGGGCGTCCGTCCCCACCAGGCGGCGGGTAACCCCTTGTAGCGCCAATCGAGCGGCTCGTCGGCCAGTGCGTCGACGGCGGTCGCATTGAGGGAGGCAGGCATGTGTTCATTTAAGCTGGCACGTCGTGAGCTCTGCTGATGTGCCCGAGGCCAGCCAGGACAACCCCACCAAGGACGTTCAGGAGGCCAACGATCTGCCGGAGCAGTTCAGGATCCGCCAGGCCAAGCGCGAGCGATTGCTCGCCGAGGGCCGGGATCCCTACCCGGTCGAGGTGGCTCGCACTCACACGCTCGCCGAGATCCGGCAGGCCCATGCCGCCCTTCCCGTCGACACCAAGACGGGGCAGGTCGTGGGCCTCGCCGGTCGAGTGGTGTTCGCCAGAAACTCCGGCAAGCTCTGTTTCGCGACGCTGCAGGAGGGTGACGGCACCCAGCTTCAGGCGATGATCAGCCTGGACGCCGTCGGGCAGGAGTCACTGGACTCGTGGAAGGCCGACGTCGATCTCGGCGACATGGTGTTCGTGCACGGTGAGGTGATCAGCTCGCGTCGAGGTGAACTCTCGGTGCTGGCAGATTCCTGGCAAATCATTTCGAAGGCGCTGCGGCCGCTTCCGGTTGCGCACAAGGAAATGAGTGAGGAATCGCGCGTTCGGCAGCGCTACGTCGACCTGATCGTCCGGCCGGAGGCGCGCACGATCGCGAGGCAACGGATCGCCGTAGTGCGCGCACTGCGGTCGGCATTGGAGCGCCGGGGTTTCCTGGAAGTGGAAACGCCGATGCTGCAGACGATCGCCGGAGGCGCGGCAGCGCGACCATTCGTCACCCACTCCAATGCGCTCGACACCGACCTCTACCTACGCATCGCCCCGGAGTTGTTCCTCAAGCGGTGCTTGGTGGGTGGTTTCGAGAAGGTCTTCGAGTTGAATCGCAACTTTCGTAACGAAGGCGCAGATTCCACGCATTCCCCGGAATTCGCGATGCTCGAGACTTATCAGGCGTATGGGACTTACGACGATTCCGCCGTTGTGACCCGTGAGGTTATTCAAGAGATCGCCGACGAGGCGATTGGCACCAGAAACGTGCCCCTGCCCGACGGCACCACCTACGATCTCGACGGGGAATGGGCGACCCTGGAAATGTATCCGTCGCTGTCGGAGGCACTCGGTGAAGAGATCACCCCGGACACCGGCGCCGACCACCTCTGGGCCATCGCGGATTCCCGCGGCGTCGAGATCGCCAAGGACCGTGGTTACGGCCACGGCAAACTCGTCGAGGAACTGTGGGAGCACGCCGTCGGGTCGACCCTCTGGGCGCCCACCTTCGTGCGTGACTTTCCCGTTGAGACCTCCCCATTGGTGCGTGCACACCGCAGCATTCCGGGAGTCACCGAGAAATGGGATCTATACGTGCGCCGCTTCGAGTTGGCGACCGGTTACTCCGAACTGATCGACCCCGTCGTGCAGCGGGAGAGGTTCGAGGCTCAGGCCAGGGCCGGGGCCGCCGGAGACGACGAGGCAATGAGTTTGGACGAAGATTTCCTTGCCGCATTGGAGTACGGGATGCCGCCCACGACGGGCACGGGAATGGGTCTCGATCGGTTGTTGATGGCTTTGACGGGACTGTCGATTAGGGAGACGGTTTTGTTCCCCATTGTGAGAAGGGATGTGCGCAGGCAAGGAACCTAACCGCGTTTTCATACTTTTGTGTTGAATAGCGTAGATTCCTGTGCAAACATTGTGCGGGGTTCGAGCGAACGACGACTGCGAGCCCGTACAGAAGGGTCTGCGTGAGCCAATGGCGAAGAAAGTCACCGTCACCCTAGTCGACGATTTCGACGGTGAGGGAGCTGCCGACGAGACCGTCGAATTCTCACTCGACGGCGTCAGCTACGAGATCGATCTCACGTCCAAGAACGCACAAAAGCTGCGAACCGATCTCAAGCAATGGGTCGACGCGGGGCGCCGTGTCGGTGGTCGCCGTCGGGGCCGCTCTGCTGGTTCGGGCCGTGGCCGCGCCTCGATCGATCGGGAGCAGAGCGCCGCGATCCGAGAATGGGCGCGTCGCAACGGCCACAGCGTTTCGACCCGTGGACGCATTCCCGCGGACGTCATCGACGCCTTCCACGCGGCAACGTAAGTTGCGGTTGCCAGCTCTCCGGCCTCGGGGTCGGGGGGCTGCCGCGAGCGTTCGCTAGGGGCGAATGTCCGAAGCGCGATTCGGGGAAACGAACCGCGGCGATCGCGCGTTGGCTCTGGAGGCAACCGGAAACGTCAGCGTCTCGTCTTTCTCTAGGAGAGGACAAGCGGGGCACCCCGAGCCGCCGCCCACTACAGTGGACGGAAGGTGCAGAGCACGGTTCGTCGTGCAGGGCTAGTCCGCCAGCTGCGCTACCTACGGAGGGCAGGTAACCACCGATGTTCGAACGCTTCACCGACCGCGCACGCCGCGTCGTCGTCCTGGCTCAAGAAGAAGCCAGGATGCTCAACCACAACTACATCGGCACTGAGCACATCCTCCTCGGCCTCATTCACGAGGGCGAGGGTGTGGCGGCGAAGTCGCTGGAGTCACTCGGCATCTCGCTCGAGGGCGTCCGCAGCCAGGTCGAGGAGATCATCGGGCAGGGCCAGCAGGCACCGTCCGGCCACATCCCCTTCACGCCCCGCGCGAAGAAGGTCCTCGAGCTGAGCCTGCGCGAAGCGCTGCAGCTCGGCCACAACTACATCGGCACCGAACACATTCTGCTCGGCCTGATTCGTGAGGGCGAGGGCGTGGCCGCCCAGGTTCTGGTCAAGTTGGGTGCCGAGCTGACGCGCGTGCGTCAGCAGGTCATCCAGCTGCTGAGCGGATACCAGGGCAAGGAGACCGCGGAAGCGGGCACCGGCGGACGCGGTGGCGAGGCGGGCAACCCGTCCACGTCGCTGGTTCTCGACCAGTTCGGCCGCAACCTGACCGCCGCAGCGATGGAGGGCAAGCTCGATCCCGTCATCGGCCGCGAGAAGGAAATCGAGCGGGTGATGCAGGTGCTGAGCCGGCGCACCAAGAACAACCCGGTGCTGATCGGCGAGCCCGGCGTCGGCAAGACCGCCGTCGTCGAAGGCTTGGCGCAGGCCATCGTGCACGGCGACGTGCCCGAGACGCTGAAGGACAAGCAGCTCTACACCCTGGACCTCGGGTCCCTGGTGGCAGGCAGCCGGTACCGCGGTGACTTCGAAGAGCGCCTGAAGAAGGTGCTCAAGGAGATCAACACCCGCGGCGACATCATCCTGTTCATCGACGAGCTGCACACGCTCGTCGGCGCGGGTGCCGCCGAGGGCGCGATCGACGCGGCGTCGATCCTGAAGCCGAAGCTGGCCCGCGGTGAGCTGCAGACCATCGGTGCCACCACCCTCGACGAGTACCGCAAGTACATCGAGAAGGACGCCGCTCTGGAGCGCCGCTTCCAGCCGGTGCAGGTCGGCGAGCCGACGGTCGAGCACACCATCGAGATCCTCAAGGGTCTGCGCGACCGCTACGAGGCGCACCACCGCGTGTCGATCACCGACGCCGCGATGGTGGCGGCGGCCACGTTGGCCGACCGCTACATCAACGACCGGTTCCTGCCGGACAAGGCGATCGACCTCATCGACGAGGCGGGCGCGCGCATGCGCATCCGCCGGATGACCGCTCCGCCGGACCTGCGCGAATTCGACGAGAAGATCGCCGTCGTGCGCAGGGACAAAGAGTCGGCCATAGACGCTCAGGACTTCGAGAAGGCCGCCGCCCTCCGCGACAACGAGAAGCAGCTCTCCCTGAAGCGGGAACGCCGCGAGCGCGAATGGAAGGCCGGCGACATGGACGTCGTCGCCGAGGTCACCGAAGAACTGATCGCCGAGGTCCTCGCGACCGCCACCGGCATCCCGGTCTTCAAGCTGACCGAGGAGGAGT
>NZ_JBEVLO010000027.1:0-4743 GCF_040509115.1 Mycobacterium sp.
GCTCAATCTGTAAGTCAGTGCTTCCCTTGAGGCAGCACATAGCCCAGTGCCGGCCCAGTGCCAGCCCAGCAAGGTCCAGCAGATCCACAGCCCAGAGGGGTGAGTCCCATCACAGATCTCGACGTCCGCCGACAGGACCGCCAGCCCTACGACCTGGGCGACCGCTACCGCCCGGGGTCGGCCGCCGTCGTACTCACCGGCGTCCAAGCCATCGCGCGTGCACTGGTCGAACAGCACGAACGCGACAGCCGGGCAGGGCTACGGGTGGCGACCTTCGTATCCGGCTACCAGGGCAGCCCCCTCGCCGGCGTGGACCGGATGCTGGCCGGGATGCCCGACGTGCTCGACGCCCACGACATCACCTTCGTGCCGGGGCTCAACGAGGAGCTGGCGGCCACGTCCGTATGGGGCAGCCAAGCCGATCTGGCCGCGTTCTCCGAGGGAACTCCGCGCTACGACGGGGTCGTCGGCGTCTGGTACGGCAAGGGCCCGGGTCTGGACAGGGCGACCGACGCACTGAGGCACGCGAACATGTACGGCGTCAATCCCCATGGGGGAGTGCTGCTTCTGGTTGGCGACGATCCCGCCTCGAAGTCCTCCACCGTCCCCGCCGTCAGCGAGCGGTCCCTGGCAGCGCTCGGCATACCGGTGTTGTTCCCCCGCAACGCCCGTGAGGTCGTCACGATGGGCATGCACGGTATCGCGATGTCACGGGCCTCGGGATGCGTCGTCGCGCTCAAGATCGTGGCTGACGTCGCAGACGGCGCCTGGTCAGTCGACGGCAACGACGTCACCACCGACATCGTCGTTCCTCAAGTCACATGGGATGGAAAGCCATTCGTCTACCGCCAACGTCCGATGGCGGCCCCCTCCGACAGCTTGGAAGCAGAGGCCGACCTCTACGGTCCGCGGGCCGAGGTCGTTCGAGCCTACGGCGCCGCCAACGGGCTCGACGTCGTCGAATTCGACCCGGCCCACGCCACCATCGGGATCGCCGCCACGGGAACGACCTTCGACTCGGTGCGGCAAGCGTTGGAGGATCTGGGTGCCGACGACGCTGCGCTGAGCCGCGCGGGGGTTCGGCTGCTGCGCATCGGCATGCCGACGCCGCTCGGTCCCGATGCGGTGACCGCCTTCGCCGACGGGCTCGAGGAGATCCTCGTGGTCGAGGACAAGACCGCGTTCATCGAGACGCAGGTACGGGAGATCCTCTATGGCCAAGCGGGATCGCCCCGAATCCTCGGGAAGAAGGACGCCGCGGGCAGGCCGCTGATCCCCGCCGGTGGCGAACTCACCGCAGGACGTCTGCTCGCGCCACTGCGCCGCATGCTCAAGGACCGCATCGAACTCAAGAAGCCCGCACCGCCTGCCCTGTCGCTCGACGTCCTGCCCGCCAAGCGGGCCGCGTACTTCTGCAGTGGCTGCCCCCACAACCGCTCCACGGCGGTGCCCGAGGGTTCCCTGGCGGGTGGCGGCATCGGCTGCCACACCATGGTGACGATGTCGGGCCGTCAGGACAGTGCCGTCACCGGTCTCACCCAGATGGGCGGGGAGGGCAGCCAGTGGATTGGCCAGGCCCCGTTCACCGACGTCCCGCATCTCTTCCAGAACGTCGGCGACGGCACCTTCTTCCACTCCGGTCAACTCGCGGTTCAGGCCTGCGTGGCGGCCGGGGTGAACATCACCTACAAACTGTTGTACAACGAGGTCGTGGCGATGACCGGCGCCCAGGACGCAGAGGGCGCCCTGACCGTTGCGAAGTTGACCCACAAGCTGAAAGCCGAAGGCGTCCAACGCATCATCATCTGTGCCGACGAACCGCAGCGGCACCGCAAGCGCACCCTTGCGAAGGGTGCCGTGGTCTGGCACCGCGACCGCCTCGACGAGGCCCAGAAGCTGCTTCGCGACGTTCCCGGTGTCACGGTCCTCATCTACGACCAGCACTGCGCGGCCGATGCCAGGCGGCAACGCAAGCGCGGCACCCTGCCAACGCGCACCACCCGCGTCGTGATCAACGAGGCGGTATGCGAAGGCTGCGGTGACTGCGGGGTCAAGTCCAACTGCCTGTCCGTACAGCCGGTCGACACCGAGCTCGGTCGCAAGACGCGTATCGATCAGACGTCCTGCAACACCGATTACAGCTGCCTCGACGGTGACTGCCCGTCGTTCGTCACCGTCGAGGTGCAGCCTGGCGCCAAGCCTCGCTCCCGGCAGGCTCCGGAACCGCCGGTGTTGCCCGAAATCGACGACGCGCCGGTCACGTCCACGCACAACGTCTTCTTCGCCGGCATCGGCGGCACCGGTATCGTGACGGTGAACCAAGTGCTCGCGACCGCCGCCCTGCGGGCGGGCTACGACGTGGAGAGCCTCGATCAAACCGGGCTCAGTCAGAAGGCCGGTCCCGTCGTATCACACTTGAGATTCGCAGCGAGCAAGCTGGATCCGTCCAACCGCCTGACTCCCGGAAGCGCCGACTGCATCGTGGCCTTCGACCTCTTGGTCGCCACCGACGCCAAGAACCTCGCCTACGGCGACCCTCTCAGGACCGTCTCCGTCGCGTCGACCAGCAAGACGCCGACGGGCGACATGGTGTACGACAAGTCGGTCGCCTATCCCGAGACGCCCTACCTGCTCAACCGACTGACTCAGGTCTCCCGCGACGTGCGTTCCTTCGATGCCCTGGCCGCTGCTCACCAGCTGTTCGGGCGGACGGACGCCGCCAACTTCCTTCTGGTCGGCGCCGCGTATCAGACTGGGGCCCTGAGACTTCCGGCGTCGTCCCTGGAAGAGGCCATCGAGATCAACGGGGTCGCCGTCAAGGCGAACATCGCCGCGTTCCGGTGGGGCCGGCTCGCCATCGCCGACCCAGCCCGCTTCGACGACGCCGTCGCGCCCACCGCCGGCCGGCAGGCGCCGCAGGCACCCGAACGCGTCCTGGCGGGCACCACCTTCACCGGCAGCGTCGGCGATCTCGTCTCGCGGCGAGCGGCGGATCTGGTCGAGTTCCAGGGTGAAAAGGTGGCGCGTCGTTACGTGTCACTGCTGCAGACGATTTGGACGTCGGAACGGCGGTTGGGCGATCGCACGGCATTCAGCGAAGCCGTGGCGAAGGGGCTCTACAAGTTCACCGCGTACAAGGACGAGTACGAGGTGGCGCGGCTGCTGACCGATCCGCAGTTCCTCGAGTCGGTGCGTTCGGAAGTGCCGGGCGGTGCGAACCTCACCTACAAGCTGCACCCCCCGATGCTGCGGGCGATGGGGCGCACGAAGAAGATCGGCCTCGGTCCGCGCAGCCACGTCGCCCTGCGAATCCTGGCGAAGGGAAAGCTTCTGCGTGGCACCGCGTTCGATCCGTTCGGTTATGCCCATGTCCGGAAGGTCGAGCGGGAGTTGCTGGCGGAGTACGTCCGCATCGTGACCCGGTTGGCCGCCGAGCTCGACTCGACCAACTACGACACGGCGGTCGAGGTCGCTGCGCTGCCCGACATGGTGCGGGGCTACGAGGGCGTCAAACTCGCCACCGTCGAGGCCTACCGCACGCGGTTGACCGAACTCGGGGTGGCGGCACCGAGCGACAGTTAATAGCTGTCGGCAAATCCGGGCAAGGGTTGTGATCATGCCCCGGTGACGTCTACGCTTCCGCGTGGGTTTTCCCGAGGGCTTGATCGCCACGTCTTTGAACTGGGGGTATGCGTGTCTTCGCGAGTTCGGTTCGTCATCACCGTCAGTGCTGGGGTGGCCTAGCATGATCCAGCTTCGCAGGGTCAAGCAAACCAGACCGGTCGAACGCCCACCGGTGTACGTGCCGGGGCTTGGCGGTTACGACGGGGCTGCGCCAGGCGGTTCGCCTGCACTGCGACCGCACAAGCGCAAGTGGATCTTCGTCGGTGTCGTCGGCTGCTTCGCGCTCTTGTTGATCGCGCTCGGCAGCATGGGTGGCGGCGCCTCGAAGTCGGGGTCGACGTCCGTGGCGGCCACGGTGACGAAGACGGTGACGAGTACGGTCCTGGCGCCGGCGGAGACGGTGCTGGCGCAGGCGCCGATCTCCACTGTCACCATCACCGAGGCCGCGCCAGCCCCACCTCCTGCCGCCTTCGTCGCACCTCCCGTCGTGGAGGCACCGCAGGCGCCGGCGCCCCCCTACGTCGAGGCGCCGCCCACTGTCGAGGCGCCTGCGTCGGCGAACTACCAGAATTGCTCTGCGGCGCGCGCCGCAGGCGCCGCGCCTATCTACGCGGGCGAGCCGGGCTATTCGTCCAAGCTCGACGGCGACGGCGACGGCGTCGCCTGCGAGTAGCTTCGCCCTTCACCGAACGCCGATACCGGAGTTCCGTCGGCCGCAACTTCCAGGCGCAGCGCCGTCCCAAATGGCGGCATCGCCACCCCCGACGGGTCGATTCCTGCCAACCGCCGCTCAATCACTGCCAGCGGAAATCAAAGCCCTGACCTGCCGGTTATAGGCATCAGACCGGCCGGGAAGGCCTCCCCACCGGAGCCAGAACAGAGTCACTCAGGAAAGAAGAACGATCATGAAGAACTTCGGATTCGCCACCATCACCACCGCCGTCGCCGCCGGCCTGACCGCCGCCGTCCTTGGCTTCGCCGCCCCCGCCAATGCGGACCTGACCCACCAGCAGTGGATCAACGACATCCAGCAGCAGGCCACCACCGGCCAGGTCACCTCGACCGTCGGCAACGGCCGCTGAGACACCAGACACAGCAGGGGCACCCGGAAACGGGTGC
>NZ_JBEVLO010000028.1:0-22521 GCF_040509115.1 Mycobacterium sp.
GCCGACCGCCCGACCCTCGCCCCGGTCCTCGGCGGGTTGGCGGTCTTCGCGCTCGTCATCCTCGGAATCGTCCTGTTCAACGTGTTCGGGTCGGACACCACGACACCTGGGGACCAGGTGGCGAAGGCGGCCGTCGGGCAGAACGACGCGATGCAACGCCAGGACTACGGCAAGTTCCGTGACTTCACCTGTCGTGCGAAGCAGGGGTCCGAGGCGGACTTCCTTGCGCGCCAACGGGATTCGGTGACCAAGAACGGTGAGCGCTATCTCGACGACGTCACCGACATCAGCGTCGACGGTGCGCGCGCGTCGGCAACGGTGACCTATCACTTCGACAAGACCGCTGAGACGAAGACTCCCGGCGAGGTGAGCTTCGTCCAGGAGGACGGAGCCTGGAAGGTTTGCACCGGCTAGATATGGGACACTCGCGGTCGTGAGTTATGCGGGAGACATCACCCCTGAAGAGGCGTGGAAGCTGTTGGCGGACGATCCCGAGGCCGTGCTGGTCGACTGTCGCACCGAGGCCGAGTGGCGCTTCGTCGGCGTCCCCGACGTGTCCTCGCTGCGCCGCGACGCCGCTTCTCCAAGAGACGTCGTCTACGTCGAGTGGAATCGCTCCGACGGTTCGCACAACGACCGCTTCGTCGACGATCTGGTCTCCGCCGGGGTGACTCCCGGTGAGCGTCCGGTGGTCTTCCTGTGTCGCTCAGGCAATCGCTCCATCGGTGCGGCCGAGGCCGCCACCGGGGCGGGGATGACGCCGTCCTTCAACGTGCTCGACGGGTTCGAGGGCAACCTCGACGAGGCGGGCCATCGCGGAGCAAGCGGCTGGAAGGCCGTCGGCCTGCCGTGGAGGCAGTCATGAGCGAACCAGTGCCGAGCGTCCGCATCCCGAAGGCGTTGCCCGACGGTGTCAGCCAGGAGACCATCGGGGTTCGTGGCGGCCTGCTGCGGTCCAACTTCGAGGAGACCTCCGAGGCCCTCTACCTGACGTCGGGCTACGTCTACGCCTCGGCGGCCGACGCGGAGAAGGCGTTCACCGGTGAGATCGACCGGTACGTCTACTCGCGCTACGGCAACCCGACGATCTCGATGTTCGAGGAGCGCCTTCGGCTGATCGAGGATGCGCCTGCGGCGTTCGCGACGGCGTCGGGCATGGCGGCGGTGTTCACCGCCCTCGGTGCCCTCCTCGGTGCCGGAGATCGACTGGTCGCCGCCCGTAGCCTGTTCGGCTCCTGCTTCGTGGTGTGCAGCGAGATCCTGCCGCGCTGGGGCGTCGAGGTCGTCTTCGTCGACGGCGAGGACCTCGCGCAGTGGGAGGAGGCACTGTCGGTGCCCACCCAGGCGGTGTTCTTCGAGACGCCGTCCAACCCGATGCAGTCGCTCGTCGACATCGCCGCGGTGTGCGACCTCGCCCACGCTGCGGGCGCAAAGGTGGTGTTGGACAACGTCTTCGCCACACCGCTGCTGCAGCAGGGCATGCCGCTTGGGGCCGACGTCGTCGTGTACTCCGGTACCAAGCACATCGACGGCCAGGGCCGGGTGCTCGGGGGCGCCATCCTCGGCGACAAGGAGTACATCGACGGCCCCGTACAGAAGCTGATGCGCCACACCGGTCCGGCGATGAGCGCCTTCAACGCGTGGACCATGCTCAAGGGCCTTGAGACGCTTGCCGTTCGGGTGAACTACTCCAACAGCTCGGCGCAACGCGTCGCGGAGTTCCTCGAGGGGCATCCGTCGGTGTCGTGGGTGAAGTATCCGTTCCTGGAATCCCACCCGCAATACGACCTGGCCAAGCGGCAGATGCGCGGCGGTGGCACGGTCGTCACGTTCGAGTTGGCCAGCGCCGGTGGTTCGGACGCGGCCAAGCAGCGGGCGTTCGAGGTGCTCGACAAGCTTGCGGTGATCGACATCTCGAACAATCTGGGTGACGCCAAGTCGCTGATCACGCACCCGGCGACGACCACCCACCGCGCGATGGGTCCAGAGGGTCGCGCGGCAATCGGCTTGGGCGACGGGGTCGTTCGAGTCTCCATCGGGCTCGAGGGCACCGAGGATCTGATCGCGGATCTGGACCAGGCGCTCGGGTAGGTCGCCCACCGACGAGTTCGTCACGCCATCGGGGATCGAGGTGCCCGGGGAACTGGACGGGACGGTGGAACCGGCCACGCGGATCTGGCGCACCGATCCGGAGTGGCCGCACGTCATGATCTGATCGAGGGTGACCGGCCGGGCGACGCGGTGCCCGACTTGCACCGACACCCCGCCGTTTGATCACGGCGATGCCGTGGGGGCGGTTATAGTTTGGCCGTGATCAGCGGTGATTCGCTGAACGGGCGGGAAACGGAACTGGCGGAACTCGGCCGTGCCCTTGGCGGATCCTCCGAGTACGCGGGGGTGGTGATCGCCGGGGCGGCGGGAGTGGGCAAGACACGGCTTGCCAAGGAGCTGATGGCGCGCGCGGGCGCGAGGACCAGCTGGGTCGTGGGCACCGAATCGGCCCGCCCGATTCCGTTGGGGGCGTTCACTACAACACTTAGCAGCGAAGCGATGACGGCGATGGCAGCAACCGCTCCAAGCGTCCGGCGGGTCATCGATTCGCTGGTGGGCCCCAGTGGTGGCCGGCGCTTACTCATCGGTGTCGACGATGCGCATCTGCTCGACGGGTTTTCGGCGCACGTCGTTCACCACCTTGCCCAGACCCGTGAGGCCCGCCTCGTGGTGACGCTGCGCACCGGCACCGATCAACCGGACGCGGTGACGGCGTTGTGGAAGGATGGTCTCCTGGCGCGGCTGGATCTGAATCCGTTGTCGGAGAGTGCAAGTCGCAAGATGGTCGAGGACCTGCTCGGTGGTCCGGTGACGGCCCGCAGCGCGGAGCGGTTCCATCAGCTCACCGGCGGCAACCCGCTCTACCTGCAGCAGTTGGTCAGGGACCAGGTGGCGGCCGACACGATCAGGACCGCGGCGGGCGTTCGAATGTGGGACGGCGGCGTCGCCGTGTCGCAAAGCATGGGCGATCTCGTCGGCAACCGATTGAACCGGTTGCCATCGGATCTCGCCAGGGTGGTCGACGTGCTGTCGCTGTACGAGCCGTTGGAGGCCGGGATTCTCGCCGATCTGGTGGGATCCGACTGCCTGGCAGCGGCCGAACGCATGCACCTGATCACCGTCGAGCGCTCGGCGGTGGGGCTGACCGTGCGGCTGGCGCACCCCCTGTTCGGCGAACTGCGGCGCGCGGCGGTCGGCGAACTGCACCTGTCGACGGTGCGCGGCGACCTGGCGCGGCGACTGTCGACGGACACCGATCGTGAGCCGCAGGCCACGGTGCGCAGGGCGCTCCTGGTGCTCGAATCGAACCTGCCCCAGGAGCCGCTTCTGTTCCTGACCGCCGCCAGGCACGCCATGAGGCTGCTCGACCTCGACCTGGCGGACCGATTCGCCGCGGCCGCTGCCGCGCTCGGCTCGGTGGAGGCCGTCGAGCTGCAGGCGATCAACCGGTTCCTCGCAGGCCAGGGCGCAGCGGCGGAGGAACTGCTCGGCGAGCTCGCGACGCGCGGCGGCGCCGGCCATCACCGGTGGTCCACCGTGCGGGCCGCCAATCTGATCTGGATGCTCGGAAGGCCCGCCGAGGCGGCGCGCATCCTCGGTGAACTCGCCGCGGGGGCCGAGACCGAGGCCGAGCGGGCGGAACGGTTCGCCATCGAAGCGTGCGTCGACGCCGTCTTCGCCCGGGCTGCGGCAGCCGAGCAGAAGGCGGCCGCGGCGCTGAGCTTCGCCGCGCTGTCGGATCTCGGGGCGATGCTCGCGGCCGTGGCCATGGTGATGGCCTGCGGTGCCCTCGGCCACGTCGATGAGCTCTCGGCGGTGGCGCCTGCCGCACTCGACCGTGCGACGAACTCGTACGAGTCGTCGCACCTGCGGTTCTGGGCAGCGGGTGTCTACGCCAGGGCGTGCAGGCTGACCGGGCGCATCGAGCAGGTGCACGACGCTGCGGAGGTGCTGTCGGCTCTGGCCAAGGACGTGCCGTCGCTGGCGTACGCCAACCTGGTCTTCCTGCTTGGCAGCGCCGAACTGATGCGGGGCGACCTGCGGGCGGCAGCGACGATGCTGCGCGAGGCCCTCGCGGGTGTGGAGGACCAGGGCATCACGACGGGATTGCGCCCCGCATGCACGTTCGCGCTTGCGGAGCTCTACGCCAAGCTGGGGGACGCCGACGCGGCCGCGGCGATGCTGGCGGAGGCACGTCGGGGGGTTCCGCCCGACTTCCTGTTCATGCAGACCGGGTTGGCGTTGGCGACGGGTTGGACGCAGGCGGCAGGCGGATCGCTCGCCGAGGCCGTCGACACGGTCCTTGTCGAGGCGGGGACGGCACGCAAGCGGGATCAGCCCACCCACGAATTGGCCTGTTTTCAAGCCGCCCTGCAGTGGGGGGCCGTCGACGGATCGGGCGACATCGTCGTGCGGACCCGCGAATTGGCGCAACGCCTGGCGCTTCCGTTGGCCGAAGCCGTTGCGCTGCATGCTGAATCGTTGCGCTCCGGCAGCGGCGACGGGCTGCGTGCCGCGGCGGGCGCCTACCTGGCGATCGGCGACCGGTCCACCGCGGCCGACGCCGAAGCACAGGCGGCGGTGGCGTTCATGGCCGCCCAGCACCGGGGCAGCGGGCTGTTGGCCGCGTCGACGGCCGACGGGTTGGCCCGCGCCTGCGGCGGCCTCAACACGCCTGCCATTCGCAGTGCCGCGACGCCGGTGCCACTCACGGGCAGGCAGCGCGAGATCGCGGAACTGGTCGCGGTGGACCTGACCAATAGGGACATCGCCGACCGGCTGTGCATGTCGGTGCGGACCGTCGAGGGGCACGTGCTCCGGGCGTGCCAGCGGGTCGGCGTGTCCACCCGCGCCGAATTGGCCGCGATCATGCGGGCTCGCGGCGGCCCTACTTCTCGATGACGCCCTGGGCGGCCTGTGCCCGTGCCTCGTAGGCTTGCCGCGCCGTCTTGTCGAAGTCCAGGAACACGTGGTCGTTGCCCATCTGCTTGGACAACCAACGCCGTCCGCGCGGCCCAAGCATCGACGTGACGGCGCCGACGAAGCGCAGCGGCGTGGGGACCGACACGTGGGTCTTGGGCTTGTCGAGCGCCTTGACGATGGCGTCGGCGATGTCCTCGGGTTGGACGGGCTTTTGAGCGCCGGTGTTCTTCGTCCCCGCGATGAGTTCGGTGTTGGTGAACGTCGGCAGCACGACGGTCACCTCGACGCCCTGCGGGGCGAATTCGTCGGCCATCGCCGTGGACAGGCCGACCACCGCGAACTTGGTGCCCGCATAGACCACCTGGCCAGGGACGGCGACCATGCCGGCCATCGACGCGATGTTGACGATGTGACCCCGGCGGCGTCGAACCATCTCGGGGAGCACCAGCTGGCATCCCGTGAGGACGCCGTAGAAGTTGACCTCGATCGACGAGCGGATGGATTGCTCGGTCTGCTCGAGGAACGGGCCGACCGGCATCACGCCTGCGTTGTTGATCAGCACGTCGACGTGGCCGTCTCCATCGGTGCGCGCCTTGTCGAGGAACACCTCGAACGATTCCCGGTCGGTGACGTCGAGCGGATAGCCCGTGACCTGGCCGAACTTCGCCAGGCCCGCGACGGCCGTCTCGAGTACCGCGACGTCACGATCGCCGATGACGACGCGTGCGCCGCGGGCCAGTAGCGCCTTGGCGGTGGCGTGCCCGATACCGCGTGCGGCGCCCGTGATCGCAATGGTCCTGCCCCTGATGTTGTCCACGAAACCAAACTTTACATGTGTCAAGTTCTGATTCGAAGCGTGAGTTCGCGGCGCTGAACTTGGAATCATGCTGAGGCAATGCCCGATCGGGGTCCCCATCTGGAATGCGGGCGGGCGCACGACGTTGGACCATGTCGTGAGGTCGGCAAGGGTGGTAGGTCTAGAGCGGTGTCGAGAATGGGGGTGATGTCCCTGTCCACGGTGACTGGCTTGCGGTTCGTGGCGGTTGCCCAGGACGATCCCCTGGCCGAACCGCTGCTCGCCGAGCTCGCCGACGAGTACGCCACCCGCTACGGCAGCACCGCCGACAGCATTTCGACGTGGCTGCGGGGTTACCCGGCCGAGGAGTTCGCCCTGCCGACCGGCGGCATGCTGATCGGACTGCTCGGCGGACCCGTCGGCGACCGGCCGGTGACCGGCGGCGCGTTCCGCCGGTTCGACGCAGAAACGGCCGAGCTGAAACGCATCTGGACCGATCGCGGGCACCGTCGCCGTGGTCTGGCCAAAGCGCTGCTCGTCGAGCTCGAAGCCGAGATCACGCGCCGCGGCTATCGGCGGGTGTATCTGACCACCGGTGACCGCCAACCCGAAGCCGAGGCGCTCTACCTGAACACCGGCTACCGCAGACTGCCCGAGCCGTTACCCGCCGAGGGCGAGGTCTACCCGATGGCGTTCCTCAAGGACCTGGCGTGACACAGCCCCCGACCCCGAAGGTGATCCAACCGTGAACGTGCCCCTGTCCATCCTCGACCTCGCGCCCGTGTCGCAGGGCGCCAACGCCCCGACCGCGCTGCGCAACACCGTCGATCTGGCTCGCCACGCCGAGCTCTGGGGGTACCGGCGCTACTGGCTTGCCGAGCACCACTTCGTGTCGGTCGCGAGCTCGTCGCCCGTCGTCCTCATCGGTCAGCTCGCCGCGGCGACCCAGCGGATTCAGGTCGGGGCTGCCGCCGTGCAGCTGGGCTACACCACTGCCGTTGCGGTGGTCGAGAGCTTCGGCATCCTCGACGCGCTGTACCCGGGTCGGATCGACCTCGGCGTGGGCCGGTCGGGCCAGCGGCGGCGCGATGCCGCCGCTGCGCCAGCCAAGAAGACGGGTCCGGCCGCATCCGGGCCGCCCCCTAGCTGGCGGGAGGTCGACGGGGTGGTGATCCCGACTCCGTTCGACATCACTGCCATGTTGCAGAACCCCCGTCTGCGCGCCAGGTCGTCGGTGCTGCAGCAGCCCGACGCCAATGCGCCGGACTTCGGCGACCAGGTGGCCGACATCCTCGCGCTGATCGACGGCACCTTCCGCGTCGACGGTGTCGAGGCGCACGCCACACCGGGTGAGGGTTCGGCTCTGCGACCGTGGGTGTTCGGCAGCAGCAAGGGTCAGAGCGCTCAGGTGGCCGCCGCCAACGGCCTGCCCTTCGTCGCGAGTTACCACATCACCCCGGCGACCGCGCTGGATGCAATCGAGCTGTACCGCAACGCCTTTCAGCCGTCGGAGGCGCTGCGCGAGCCCTACGTCGTCGTGTCGGCGGACATCGTCGTCGCCGACGACGAGGCCACCGCGCGGCACCTTGCGTCCACCTACGGGCACTGGGTGTACGCCATCCGTCAAGGCGACGGCGCGATCCCGTACCCGGACCCCGACCTCAGTCAACCGTTGACTGCTGACCAGCAAGAGGTCGTGAAGGACCGTACCGCAACCCAATTCGTCGGCGATGCCGATCAGGTTGCACACCGGCTGGATGCACTGCAACGCCTCTCCGGGGCCGACGAGCTCGTCATCACCTCCGTCACGCACGGCCACGCCGACCGGCTTCGTTCCCACGAGCTGATCGCCAAACGGTGGGTGACGTCCTGACGGGCGGATCCAACCCAGTCTCACGTAGCGGGGACATCCCGACCGGTCGGACGGCTACGCTTCAAAGGTGCTGTCGCAGCTGACGGTGGGCTGGTTGATACTGGTGGCCGCGATCGTCGCGTTCGCTGGTGGATTCGGGTTGCGCTCACTGGTCGCGCGAAAGCGGCAGTCGGCGTTCGTGCGCCGTTTCGTGCGGGGCGCCAGGGAGTCCCGCTTTGGCAGGGTGATGTTCGGGCCCGTCGCGCATGACGCCCTCGACGACGAGGAGCTCGACCAGATGATCTTGATGCCCACGATCATCGTGGCGTGCGGCTTGTGCCTGACGTCGGTGTTCCTGCTCGGCTACGAAGTGCTCACTTGAGGGATTGAATTCGATTCTCCTGCAAGGGAATCAGGGCGCGTCATCGCGCGGCCTGTTCGGCGGCTTCCCTGACGGGTCCGCGCCACACGGGCCCGTGGCCCGGCAGCAGGACGTCGGTGTCGAGCATCCCCAACGCCGCGAGGCTGCGCACGCATTGGTCCTGGTCGTGGTTGAACAGACCGGGGAGCAGTTGTGGCCCGCGGATGGTGGAGACGGGATGCGCGGTGACCAGCGCGTCGCCGCTGACCAGTACCCCGTCGACGATGTAGGAGCAGTGGCCGCCCGTGTGACCGGGACTCGGAATCGGCATCGGCGTGCCCGGCAGTGCGGCCGCGACGTCCTCGGTGAGCGCGTGAGCGGTCGGAATGCCGTCCCTGGTCAGGGCGCCGACCCTGGCGATGTTGAGCGACCAGGTCAGGTAGCGGGGCAGCCAGGCCTTGGCGGCCAGGTCGAGGGGAGACACCTGCTCCAGGTACTCGCGATGCGCGTGGCCGACCTCGTCTGCGTGGCAGAAGACCGGTGTGCCATGGGTTTTGGCCAGCCAGATGGCCGTACCGAAGTGGTCGACGTGGGCGTGTGTGAGCAGCACCGCGTGAATGTCGCCGACGTCGAAGCCAAGTTGGCGCACCGAGGCGAGCATCTGGTCGCGTTGACCGGGGAAGCCTGCGTCGATGATCACCACACCGTTGCCGTCGGAGACGAGGGTCCAGTTGACGAGGTCGGTCTGCACGAAGTGGATGGTGTCGGTGATCTGCTCCAACCGGATTGAGGTCGCCACGCGGCCAGTCTAGGCGGGGGGAAATCGTCGCCGAAAACCCAGCCGACGGAATACGCCGCTGCTCCGAGGGGTAGAAACATACTGTGCGGACGCGAGATGAGCCGCTTGCGCGAAGACCAGGGTCAGGAGCAATGGGACATGGCTGAACTCAAGTTGGGATACAAGGCGTCGGCGGAGCAGTTCGCCCCACGCGAGCTCGTCGAACTGGCCGTGGAGGCCGAGGCGCACGGGATGGACAGTGCGACGGTCAGCGATCACTTCCAGCCGTGGCGACACGAGGGTGGACACGCGCCGTTCTCGTTGGCGTGGATGACGGCGGTCGGCGAGCGCACCAAGCGACTGGTGCTGGGCACTTCGGTGCTGACGCCGACGTTCCGGTACAACCCGGCGGTGATTGCCCAGGCGTTCGCCACCATGGGTTGCCTGTATCCCGATCGGATCTTCTTGGGCGTGGGCACCGGAGAGTCGCTCAACGAGATCGCCACCGGGTACGAGGGTGAGTGGCCGGAGTTCAAGGAGCGCTACGCGCGGCTGCGCGAGTCGGTGCGCCTGATGCGCGAGCTGTGGCTGGGCGACCGCGTCGACTTCGACGGCGAGTACTACAAGACCAAGGGCGCCTCGATCTACGACGTGCCCGAGGGAGGCATCCCGATCTACATCGCTGCTGGCGGCCCGCAGGTGGCCAAGTATGCGGGTCGCGCGGGCGACGGCTTCATCTGCACGTCCGGCAAGGGCGAGGAGCTCTACAAGGACAAGCTCATCCCCGCGGTGAAGGAGGGCGAGGAAGCGGCGGGCAAGGCCCCCGACGCGATCGACCGGATGATCGAGATCAAGATCTCGTACGACACCGATCCGGAGTTGGCACTGGAGAACACCCGGTTCTGGGCGCCGCTATCGCTGACTGCCGAGCAGAAGACGAACATCCACGACCCGCTGGAGATGGAGAAGGCCGCCGACGAGCTGCCCATCGAGCAGGTCGCCAAGCGCTGGATCGTCGCCTCGGATCCCGACGAGGCCGTCGCGAAGGTGAAGGACTACGTGGACTGGGGCCTGAACCATCTGGTCTTCCACGCCCCCGGCCACGACCAGCGGCGCTTCCTCGAGCTGTTCCAGCGTGACCTGGAGCCGCGGTTGCGCAAGCTCGGCTGAGCTCCGGCTAGCCCCTTGGGCAGTACGAACTCTCGGCGGCCGCCACCAGCGCAGCGGCCTGCTGAGGTTGGACGCCCGGCTTGTTCTGGATGATCAGGGCGGCGATCGACCTCTTGGAATTGGCCTTGAGCTGCGTGCAGATCTGGTGGCCGACCATGATCATCGAGTCGTCGCCCTGCGGGCAGTCGAAGGCACTCTCACCGCAGGCCAGGCCATTGGCCTTCAGTAGGTCGAGGTACTGCTGGTCGTTCGCGTCGGCCTGCGCTGGGCCCGCAGTGGCGAGCGATACGACGACGGACACCACCAGGATGGCCAACCGGGACCTTTGCACACGATCACCTTAAGTGTTGGGTTGCCGCAACTCGGTGCTCCCCCGCGAATACCCCCGCGGTGGCCAGGGCGACGCGATGGCGAGCCCGCCCCGGATCGTCGCCGAAGCGGTCGATCGCCCACGAGATCGCGGTGACGAGCTCGAACAGTTCGGCCGCCGTGACGGAGCCCGACGCCGATCCGTGGTCGCGGGCTCGGTGGAGGAAGTCCCTGGTGCGGTCGACGAGTCGGGTGGAGAAATCCTGCACGGGGGAGCTGGCGTCCTCGATGGCGGTCGCGATGCAGGTCGGCAGGTCGTGCCAGATTCGGAGTCGCCACGCGAGTCGATACAGCCATTCGCGGAGCCCGTCATCGGCAGGCAGGTCGCGTTCGAGGCCCTTCGACTCGTGCAGTAGGTCGCCGAAGCTGTCCTCGATGACGGCGGCGAGCAGGTCGTTCCTCGTGGGGAAGTTTCGGTAGAGGGTGGCATTTCCGACGCCGGCGGCGGTGGCGATCCCGTCGATCGGCGCGAAGATCCCTGCGGCCTCGAAGGCCGCGCGGGCGGCGCGCAGGATTGCGTCGCGGTTGCGCTGGGCGTCGGCGCGAAGGGGTCGAGCGGTCCGTGCGGCCATCGACGTCCTCCGTTCCCTTGCAAAAGTGGGGACTCTCCCCACATAATCAAGTGGGGACGAACCCCACTTATCCCACGACCCTAACAGCAGGAGCGACGATGGCGGAGCGGCTCGACGATCGGACAGTGCTGGTGACAGGAGCCAACGGCGGGCTCGGGCGGGAGTTCGTGCAGCAGGCCCTCGACCGTGGCGCGCGCCGGGTGTACGCCGCCGCACGTTCGTCACGGAGTTGGACCGACGATCGAGTGGTGGCGTTGCCTCTCGACCTCACCGATGCGCGCTCGATTGCCGACGCCGCCCAAACGGCGTCGGACGTCGACCTCGTCGTGAACAATGCGGCGATCGCCCCCGAGGACGACGCGTCGATCGCTGCTGGCGACGACGACGTTGCGCACCGGGTGTTCGAGACCAACTTCTTTGGCACCCTTCGCGTCACGACGGCATTCGCTCCCGTGCTGGCCGCCAACGGCGGCGGCGCGATCCTCAACGTGCTGTCGCTGGCGGCGTGGCTTCCGGTGCCGACGGCGTACGCCGCATCGAAGGCGGCCCTGTGGTCGGCCACGAACGCGACCCGTGCCGAACTGGCGGCTCAACGGACCAGCGTGACCGGCCTCATCGTCGGGATGATCGACACGCCGATGTCCGCACGATGGGAGTTGCCGAAGGTCAGCGCGGCCAGCGTGGTCGCGCAGGGGTACGACGGGGTCGCCTCAGGCGCATTCGAGGTCCTCGCCGACGCCGACTCCCTGGACGTCAAGGGGCGCTTGAGCGGCAGCTCCGAGGAACTCAATGCCTACCTCGCCGAGAGGCTCGCCGACTTCGAACCGTAAGAGTCACCGGGGTTGCGCACCGACTGACTCGGTGAACACTTCGGCGAGGCAGTGGCAGCGGATAGCTGGATGAGGAAGGGTGGGGGCGTGGCCGACACTCCCCAAAGCTCCCCGGTTTCCGCCATCTACATCGCCTCACCGGAGGGGGACACCGGAAAGTCGACCATCGCGTTGGGCATCCTGCACCGGCTCGCGGCGACGGTGGCGAAGGTGGGAGTGTTCCGGCCGATCACCCGTGTTTCGCGGGGGCAGGAGCGCAGTGACCGGGGCGATGGGCCTGGCGAGGATCGCGACTACATCCTCGAACTGCTGCTGGCGCACACCACGGTGGGCCTCTCCTACGACGAGTGCGTCGGCGTCGGGTATCAGCAGCTGCACGACGATCCGGAGTCGGCGCTCGCGGACATCGTCGACCGCTACCACCAGGTCGCCGAGCGCTGTGACGCCGTGCTGATCGTCGGGAGCGACTACACCGACGTCGCGTCGCCGAGTGAGCTGTCGGTCAACGCCCGCATCGCCGTCAACCTCGGCGCTCCCATCGTGTTGGCCGTGCGGGCCGCCGGACGCACTCCCGACGACGTCGCGCACGTCGTCGAGCTCTGTCTGTCGGAGATCGCCGGGCAACACGCCCACACCGCCGCCGTGGTCGCGAATCGTTGCGAGCCAAGCGAACTCGACGCCGTCGCGTCGGCGCTGAAGCGCACCGCGCCGGACGGGGTGAACTGCTACGTGCTGCCAGAAGAGCCACTGCTCGTTGCGCCGTCGGTCGCCGAACTCCGCGACGCCGTGCGCGGCGAGGTCATCAGCGGCGACGACGATCTGCTCTCGCGGGAGGCGCTCGGTGTGCTGGTCGCCGGGATGACCGCCGAGCACGTGCTGGAGCGGCTCACCGACGGCATGGCGGTCATCACCCCGGGCGACCGGTCCGACGTGGTGCTGGCGATGGCGAGCGCACATGCCGCAGAGGGCTTTCCGTCGTTGTCCTGCCTGATCCTCAACGGCGGGCTGGCACTGCACCCGTCGATCGCGGCGTTGGTGTCCGGGTTGGGGCTGCGGCTTCCGATCATCGCGACCGACCTCGGCACCTACGACACCGCGCGCTCCGTCGCGCAGGCCAGAGGTCGGGTCACGGCGACCTCACAACGCAAGATCGACACCGCGCTCGACCTGATGGACACCCACGTCGACACCGCCGAATTGATTGCGCAGCTGTCGATTTCGATTCCATCGGTGGTGACGCCGCAGATGTTCGCCTACCACTTGCTGGATCGCGCGCGCTCCGACCGCAGGCGCATCGTGCTGCCGGAAGGCGACGACGACCGCATCCTCCGGGCGGCCGGCAGGCTGTTGAAGCGGTCGGTCGCCCACCTGACCATCCTCGGCGACGAACCCGCGGTGCGGGCGCGCGCCGCCGAACTCGGGGTAGACCTGGCCGACGCCGTCGTCATCGATCCGAGAACCAGCGAGCTGTGCGACCAGTTCGCCGAGCAGTACGCACAACTGCGCAAGCGCAAGGGCGTCACCGTCGAGCAGGCGCGCGAGACCATCCACGACGTCTCGTACTTCGGAACCATGCTGGTGCACAACGACATGGTCGACGGCATGGTGTCCGGTGCCACGCACACCACGGCGCACACGGTGCGCCCCGCCTTCGAGATCATCAAGACGATGCCGGACGTCTCGACGGTGTCGAGCATCTTCCTGATGTGCTTGGCCGACGAGGTGCTGGCATACGGCGACTGCGCCATCGTTCCCGATCCGACGGCCGAACAGCTCGCAGACATCGCGATCTCGTCGGCCCGCACGGCCGCCCAGTTCGGAATCGACCCGCGGGTGGCGATGCTGTCCTACTCGACCGGCACGTCCGGCACCGGCGCCGACGTCGACAAGGTCAGGACGGCCACGGAACTGGTGCGCGCCCGCGAACCCGATCTCCTCGTCGAGGGCCCGATCCAGTACGACGCCGCGGTGGAGCCCTCCGTCGCCGCCACGAAGATGCCCGATTCGCCGGTCGCCGGACGCGCGACGGTGCTGATCTTCCCCGACCTGAACACCGGCAACAACACCTACAAGGCGGTGCAGCGCAGCGCCGGTGCGATCGCCATCGGGCCGGTGCTGCAGGGGCTGAACAAACCGGTCAACGACCTGTCCCGCGGTGCACTGGTGGAGGACATCGTCAACACGGTGGCCATCACGGCGATTCAGGCGCAGGGCAAATGAGCGCCGCGGACCCGAGGAGCAATGCGGGATCGGTCCTGGTCCTCAACTGCGGCTCGTCGTCGTTGAAATATGCCGTGGTGGAGCCGGATTCGGGTCGACAGGTGGCCGACGGCATCATCGAGCGCATCGGCGAAGGCGACGTCGTCGACCACGAAGCAGCCCTGCGGGCGGTCTTCGTCGAACTGTCCGAGGCGGGCTGCGACCTCGACGAGGCCGATTTGATCGCGGTTGGGCACCGGGTCGTGCACGGTGGGCCGGACCTCTACCGGCCGACGGTGGTCGACGACGCATTGATCGCCACCCTGAAGGAGTTGTCTCCGCTGGCGCCGCTACACAATCCGCCCGCGATCCTCGGCATCGAGGTCGCCCGCAGGGTGCTGCCGGATCTTCCACACGTCGCGGTGTTCGACACGGCCTACTTCCACAATCTGCCGCCTGCCGCGGCGAATTATGCGATCGATCGGGAGTTGGCCGCGCAGTGGCACATTCGCCGCTACGGCTTTCACGGTACGTCGCATCAGTACGTCAGTGAGCAAGCTGCGGTGTTCCTCGACGCGCCGCTGGAGTCGCTGAACCAGATCGTGCTGCACCTGGGCAACGGGGCGTCCGCGTCGGCGATCGTCGGCGGTCGTCCGCAGGACACGTCGATGGGGTTGACACCGATGGAGGGCCTGGTGATGGGGACGCGGTCGGGTGACGTCGACCCCGGCGTGATCATGTACCTCTGCCGTGAGGCGGGGATGAGCATCGAGGACGTCGAGACGATGCTCAACCGCCGGTCGGGCGTGCTCGGCCTCGGCGGCAAGATCGACTTCCGGGTGTTGCACCAGCTCATCGACGAGGGCGACGAGAACGCTCAATTGGCCTACCAGGTCTACATTCACCGGTTGCGCAAGTACATCGGCGCATATCTCGCGCTGCTGGGCAACACCGACGTCATTACGTTCACCGCGGGCGTCGGCGAGAACGACGCCATGGTGCGGCGCGACGCGCTGAGCGGTCTTGCGCCGCTGGGCATCGAGCTCGACGAGCATCTCAACGACAGCCCCGCCCGCTCGCCGCGGCGCATTTCGTTCGAGACGTCGCCCGTCAAGGTGCTCGTCATCCCCACCAACGAGGAATTGGCGATCGCCCGCGGGTGCATCGGGGCGATCTCGGCCCAGTGAGGCGTCGTGTCCGGGCGCATCGCGGTGAAGCGCGGGCAACTGGTGCGCTCGCGAAGCCGCCAGTGCTAGAAGGTGCTCATCGGGCGCACACTGTTGGCCAGATCGACCAGCGCGTAACGGTGTTCCTGCGTCGGCGCGACACGGGCCAGACCGCGCAGTGACGACTCGACGCCGAGCCGCAGGCCGTGCTCGGTGAACGGGAAGCCGAGGATGTGGTTGGTGCTGGCGGTGTTGTCCGCCAGCCAGTCCATGGCCGTGCCGAGAACGAGCGCGCGGATCTGCAGCACCCGCGGTTCGGTGTCCGGCAGCACCTCGACGCGGCGGGCGGCGTCTCGGATCTGCGATTCGGTGATCTCGCTTCCGGACCGACCGGACAGCAACGTGACGGCGCTGGTGAGCCGTGCCGTCGTGAAATGCCTTGACGTGGCCGGGACCTGATCCAAGGTCGTGACGGCCTGGTCGCGCTGGGCGCCGGCGGACTGCGCCCGGGCCAGGCCGAAACCCGCCGAGATGATGCCGTTGTCGGTGTTCCAGACGGTCTTGTAGAAGGTGCGTTCGTCGGAGGACCCACACAGCTCGGCGGTCGCCGCCAGAGCCAGCTTGGGGGCGAGCTCGCCGGGGAGGGTGTCGAGCACCTCGGTGAAGTGCTTGGTGGCGGATTCGTAGTCGGCGGAGAGCAATTCGGCGACGGCGCGGAACCACACCAGCCGCCAGCGCCAGCCGACACGATCGGACAGGTCGTCGAGTTTGCGGTTGGCCTTCGCGACGTCGCCGAGGTCGAGCAGCGCACGAACCTCCATGAGCGGCAACTCGATCGACTCGGTCAGATCGATGCCCTCGGAATCCAGCGATCCGTGCCTGGCCGCCCGAAGCGAGTCGAGTGTCTGAACGGGCTGGCTCATCACCGTCGCCGAAAGTATCGGCGCGCCAACGTCCGCCGGGTCGACCAACGGCACCTGAAGGGCCTTGACGATCTCCTGCGCGGTCAGCTTCTCGGAGTGCACCTGCCCATCCAGGTAGACGTCGGTGTGGGCGACCAGAAGGTCGACGCCGAAGGTGGACCGCGACGGGCTGAACACCGTCGAAAGACCTGGGCGCGGTGTGCCGAAGTCCCTCGCGACCACCTCCCGCAGCACGCCGATCAGCTGGCCGGACATCTCCTCGGCGCTGGCGAAGCGGCGACGCGGGTCGGGATCGATGGCTCGCCGCAGCAGCCTGCCGAACGAGTCGTACCGTGCGAGAACCGGATCGTCCTCGGGCAGCCCGTCGTCATATCGGCCGTTGCGGGTCCGCAGCTCCAGCGTCAACGCGGCGAGGGTCCGGCCGACGGTGTAGATGTCGGTGGCGACGGTGGGACCGGTCTTGACGATCTCGGGCGCCTGGTATCCGGGTGTGCCATACAGGAATCCGTACGAGTTGAGCCGCGACACCGCGCCGAGGTCGATCAGCTTGAGCTGCTCCTCGGTGACCATGATGTTCTCGGGTTTGAGGTCGTTGTAGACCAGCCCGACGGAGTGCAGATAGCCAAGTGCGGGAAGGATTTCGAGCATGTAGGCGATCGCCTGCGCGACCGGCAGCCGGAACCCCTTGGCCTGCTTGAGCGACGTACCGCCGACGTACTCCATCACGATGTAACCGACGGGGTCGCCGTTCTTGTCGTCGTGCTCGACGAAGTTGAAGATCTTGACGATTCCGGGGTGGGTGACCTCGGCGAGGAACTGCCGTTCGGCCATCGCGATGGACTGTGCCTCGGCGTCACCGGAGTGCACCAGGCCCTTGAGCACCACCGGCCGGTCGTTGACGTTCTTGTCGAACGCCAGATAGATCCAGCCGAGCCCGCCGTGCGCGATGCAACCCTTGATCTCGTACTGGTCGATCACCATGTCGCCCGGACTCAGTTGCGGGAGAAACGAATACGGGCTTCCGCAGTGTGGGCACCAGCCCTCGGACAGGGCTTCGCCGTCGGAGGTGGAGCGGCCGACGGGCTTGCCGCAGTTCCAGCAGAACCGCTTGGCCTCGGCGACCACGGGGTTGGTCATCAGCGCTTCCAGCGGGTCCCTCTCCGGCACTCGCGGCACCTCGACCAGTCCGCCCCCGAGTCGTCGGATCGGCGACCACTGACGGGTCAGCATCGTCGTCTCGTGGGGTTCGGTCTCCCCGGTTGGCACCGAGATCTCGCCGGAGTCATCGAAGTTCGGCCGGAACACCGCCTGGGTGGCCTGCGGCCGCATGGTCGCCAGGGAGTCGTAGGTCATCGCCTCGGCGGGCTGGGTGCCCGGGTAGGCCTCGTCATCGGGGCCCGCCGCCGGGGCGGGGTCAGGGGAGTCGTCGGTGATCTCGTCGGTGATCGCTTCGGTCGGCTTGCCGGACTGCGGGTCGGCGGCCATCAGTCCTCGTACCTCGGCACGGGGGGCGCGGGAGCCGGTCCCAGCACCGTCAACCACTTGCGGTACAGCGTGTTCCACGTTCCGTCGCGCCGGACCCGATCGAGGGTGCCGTTGACGAACCGCACCAGACCCGGGTTGTCCTTGTTGACACCGATGCCGTAGGGCTCCTCGGCCATCGACGGTCCGACGATGTGCAGATACGGATCCTGGGACACCAGGCCTGCCAGGATCGAATCATCGGTGCTGACGGCGTCGACCTGACGTTGTTGAAGGGCCACCAGACAATCCGCCCACGTGACCACCTCGACGATCACCGGAGGCGGGGTGATCTCCTGGATGCGTTGCAACGACGTGGTGCCCTTCACCGCGCACACCCGCTTGCCCGACAGGTCGGAGGCCTGGGAGATGGCCGAGTCGCGTGGCGCGAGGATCCGTTGATTGGCCGACAGATATTCCGTCGAGAAGTTCACCAGTTCCTTGCGTTCGCACGTGATGCTCATCGTCTTGACGACGATGTCGACCTGGTTGTTCTGCAGGGCCGCGACGCGGTCGGCCGAGGACAGGATGCGGTACTCGACCTGTGACGGGGTGCCGAAGATGTCACGGGCCACCTCGCCGGCGATGTCCACGTCGAAACCGGTGATCTGTCCAGTGATCGGGTCTCGGAAGCTGAACAGGTTGCTTCCGATGTCGAGTCCCACGATGAGCCGTCCGCGGTTGCGGATGTTCTGGACGGCCTCCTCACCTTCGGCCTTGGTGGGGAACGGACGCAGGCTTGCGGTGCAGTCGTCGTCGTCGGCCTCGGGCGGCGGTGGGACGAGTTCGGGCGCCACCTCCTGCATCCCCGCAGGGGTCGGCGGCGCCAGCGTCACGCTCGGCACCTGGACCACGGGCGCGGACTGGCTACACCCGGCCAGTACCGCCACCGCCACCAGCAGCACCGCCACTCTGCTCTTCGCGCGAGCGCTCATCGTCCGTCTGCTCTTCGCGCGAGCGCTCATCGTCGCCACTCTGCTCTTCGCGCGAGCGCTCATCGCCATGCCACTCATCTGTACTCGCTCAATCTGGGCCACAGCCCGAGCCCCACCGCGATCGCGGCGATGATGCTGAGCGCGGCCGCACCGACCGTCGCCCCCGACAGCACGCGTCTGGCGTTGACGATGTCGTTGCGCAACTGCTGGCGGCTCTCCGCGATGCCCTTCGTCAATGCGGCGTCGAGCTTGTCGAACGCGGGCGTGGAGTCGTCCTCGCCCGTGCCGAGCGCCACCTGCGTCGCAGCCTGGTAGTTGCCGACCGCGATGTAGGCGTTGATCCGGTCGTCGGCGGCGCGCCACCGGCGCAACAACTGCTCGGCGTCGGCCAGATCCGCCTTGTCGATGGCGTCGTCACGACCGAGGTAGTCGGCCAACTGCTGCTGCATGGCGTCGATGCGCTGGTAGTAGGACTGCTTGCGGACGCCCTCGTCACCGCGGCGGATCAACGACAAGGTCTCGTCGGCCCGGGCCTGCTGGGCGGTGATCGCCATGCTGGTGACGGTCTTCAGCGACTCGGCGGCGGTGCTCTTGGCGCTGCGGCTGTCTGCGGTGGAGATCGTCAGCGCGGTGCCCACCCACACGATCATGACGAGCACCGCCATCCCGCCCGCGACGAAGCCGATGTTGACCCGGCGTCGCGTCCGTCGCGCCAGCCAACGGTTGGCGAAGGCCCCGAACATCAGCGTGGCAAGCACCACCAGGATCACCGGGGCCGGGATCCTGGTCGACGCCGTGGTCTCGACGTCGACCTGCTGGGACGTGCGCTCGTACAGTCGCTGGGCGTCGGGCAGGATCTGGGTCTGCATCAGGGACGACGCCTCGGACAGGTACGACGAACCGACGGGGTTCCCGGCGCGGTTGTTGGTCCGGGCCGTCTCGACCAACCCGGTGTAGACGGCGAGCTGAGCATTGATCCGCCCCAGCAGTCGCACCATCTCGTCGTCGGTGAGACCGCTGGAGGACCGGGTCACGGCGGCAGCCGCGTCGGTGATGGCCTGTTCGTAGCGTTGCCGGACGTCACGGGGTTCGGCGCCTGCGATGAATGCCGTCGCGGCCGCCGCGTCGGCTACCGAGAGGGTCGTATAGAGCTCGCCTGCCGCGAACGCCAGCGGCTCGGTGTGATCGAGAACGGTGGTCAACGCCTGCTGACGATTGTTGATCGTGGTCGACGTCGCGAACGCGCACGAAATCACCAGAGCGGCAAGGACGAAGCCGATGGTCAGAATGCGGCCAGGAGTGGTCCACAGGAACCACCACCGAGGGTGCGCTGGCGAGGTCGGTGACCGAGACGCCAGCGGTTCGGTAGAAGGGTGCGCCAACTCCACAGTCACCTGTGCGCGGACCTCTACTTTCGGTGCTCAATTCCCGACTCCTCAACTGTAAAGGAATTCTAAGAGCAGGGGGCGGGGCGCGCGGGACATTCCCAGAACCCTCTGCCCGAACCCCCATCACGCGACCACCGCGCCTACCCCACGCCTACCCCCACGGCGAGCGGCGCGAACTCGGCCCGCCCCAATTCCCGAACGCGCCCTATCCTGAAACGCGTGCGCGGCGACGGGGACGGTTGGGTCTTTTCGGACGACGGCGCTCAGTTCTGGGGCAGGCATGGCGCGGCGGGGCTGATGCTGCGTGCCCCGCAACCCGATGGCCGGGCCGCGGTGCTGCTGCAGCACCGCGCGCCGTGGAGTCATCAGGGTGGCACGTGGGGACTACCGGGCGGAGCCCGCGACAGCCACGAGACCGTCGAGCAGGCTGCCGTCCGCGAAGCTCACGAGGAGGCCGGGCTCACCGCCGATCAGCTGGTGGTGCGGGGGACGGTCGTCACCGCTCAGGTCTTCGGCTCCGGACGGCCCGCGTGGAGCTACACGACGGTGATCGCCGACGCGCCGGAACCGTTGGCGACGCTGCCCAACCGCGAGAGCGCCGAACTGCGCTGGGTCCCGGAGGACGAGGTGGCCGACCTTCCGCTGCATCCCGGGTTCGCGGCCAGCTGGGACCGGCTGCGCACGGAGTCGGCGGCCTATCCGTTCGAGACGCCCCTTCGGATCGACCGCGACCCCTGCTAGACGCGAGCCGTCACCGCCGCCCTCAGCCGGCTGGCCGCGGCGGCGGGATCCTCGGCCGCGGTGATGGCGCGGACCACCACGATGCGACGGGCGCCCGCGTCGAGCACCTCGGGGAGCCGCTCGGCGTCGATGCCGCCGATCGCGAACCACGGCATCGCGGTGGGCGACTGGGCCGCCGTGCGGACCAGGTCGAGGCCTGCCGCCGTTCGACCCGGCTTGGTCGGCGTCGGCCAGCACGGGCCGACGCAGAAGTAGTCGATCTCCGTCTCCGACGCGGCCACCGCGTCGGCCACCTGAGCGGGGTCGTGGGTGGACCGGCCGATCACCGGGCGGGGCCCGACGATGTCGCGGGCCACCCTCAGCGGCAGGTCACCCTGGCCGAGGTGCAGCACGTCGGCGCCCGAAGCCATGGCGATGTCGGCCCGGTCGTTGACGGCGAACAGGGCGCCGTGGCGGCGGGCCGCGTCGGCGAGGATCTCGAGCGCGGCGAGTTCGTCGCGCGCCTCGAGCGCGCCGAACGCCTCCTCGCCCGCCGAGCCCTTGTCCCGCAGTTGGATGACGTCGACGCCGCCCGCCAGCGCCGCATCGGCGAACTCGGCAAGGTCGCCGCGCTCCCGTCGCGCGTCGGTGCACAGGTAGAGGCGGGCATCGGCGAGGCGCTCGCGTGGGTCTTGGGCCGGTGGCGTGGAAGGACGTGACACACCGCGAACGTTAGCGACTGGCAGTACGCTTGACCACGCGACGCGGGAGTCCCGAGACCGGGGGCTGAGAGTGGGTGCGGTTCACCCTTACCGTCACACCTGATCCGGGTCATGCCGGCGTAGGAAGGAAGGCCTTGACTCCTCATTCGAATCCGATCGGGCGATCGCTGGCCGTCGTGGGCGGCGGTGTCATCGGCCTGTCGGTCGCCCGTCGGGCGGCGCTCGACGGTTGGTCGGTCCGCGTGCACCGCACCGATCAGCGGGGTGCATCGTGGGTCGCAGGCGGCATGTTGGCGCCGCACAGTGAGGGCTGGCCGGGGGAGGACCGGCTCCTTCGGATCGGGCTGGACTCCCTGCGGATGTGGCACGACGGCTTCCTCGACGGTCTTCCCGCCCAGGTCGTCACCGCCCGTGAGTCGCTGGTGGTCGCGGTCGACCGCGCCGATGCGGCAGACCTGGCCACCGTGCGCGATTGGCTGGCCGCTCAGGGGCATCCGGTGACCGCCACGACCGCGGCACGTGATCTTGAACCACTGCTGGCGCAGGGCATTCGGCACGGTTTCGTCGCGGAAACCGAACTGGCGGTGGACAATCGGGCCATGGTCGCGGCGCTCGCCGCGCATTGCGAAGGTCTCGGCGTCCGGTGGGCGCCTCCGGTGCGCACGCTGGACGACGCACGGGCTGACGCCGACTCCGTGGTGATCGCCAACGGCATCGACGCCCCCACCCTGTGGCCGGGGCTGCCGATCCGGCCGGTCAAGGGCGAGGTGTTGCGGCTGCGCTGGCGCCAGGGCTGTATGCCCGTGCCGCAGCGCGTGATTCGGGCCAGGGTGCACGGCAGGCAGGTCTACCTGGTCCCGCGCGGCGACGGCGTCGTCGTCGGCGCGACCCAGTACGAGCACGGCAGGGACACCGCGCCCGCCGTCGCGGGGGTGCGCGAGCTGCTCGACGACGCGTGCGAGGTGATGCCCGCACTCGGCGAGTTCGTACTCACCGAGGGCGGGCATCACCTCACATGCGTCGTCGAGGAGCTCCCGCACCCCCGCGACGGACGGCGCGGTGTCCCGGCCGTGCTCGTACTGGGTCGCGCCGACGACGACGCCGTCCGCGCGAGGCACCAGGTACACCTGCCGACCGTGGACCCTGGCCCGGATCACGCGCTGCGGCAACGGCATGCAGCCGCGGCGCCACCGCAGCCGCAACACCTCGCCCTTGACCGGGCGGATCGCCAGCCCCGGCCACAGG
>NZ_JBEVLO010000029.1:0-5249 GCF_040509115.1 Mycobacterium sp.
GGCGGCGGCAGCGGTAAAAAGCCCACCAGCACGAAGAAGCCCTCCCCCTCCGACACGCCCGCGCCCACGGAGCCGGGCCCGGCGGGAGCCAGCCCTGCCGATGCTCCCCAGTCGCGCCGGAGATCTCGCGCAGGAGCCAGCCCGGCTGGCGATACTCCCCACCCCAACCGCAGATCTCGTGTAGGAGCCAGCCCTGCTGGCGATGCCCCCCAACCCAGCCGCAGATCTCGTGTAGGAGCCAGCCCTGCTGGCGATGCGCCAAAGGCGCGCCGGCCCAAGGCAGCCGCCAAAAAGGCAGCGACACGCAAACGCGCCGTCGCCAAGAAATCGCCCACCCGCAAGACCGCCACCACAAAGGTGACCAAAGCGGCTACGAAAAAAGCGACGAAGAAGACCGTCGCCCGCCGCCCCGTGACACAAAGCGCGGTACCCAAAAAAGTCAAACGCGCGACGTGACGCCAGCCCCCGTTTGCGGCAAGCTCCCCACGCATCGAACAGGGAGTCGCGAGTGAACAAGCAACCCGTCGTCCTCGTCACCGGAGGCGCGCGCCGCGTCGGCGCCGCCATCGTGCGACACCTGCACGCCGCGGGCTGCACCGTCGCCATCCACTACCGGCAATCGGCCGACGAAGCCGGCGCCCTCGCGCACGACCTCAACACCACGCGCGAAAACAGCGCCGCGACCTTCGCCGGCGCACTCGAAGATGACGCCACGCCCGATGCGCTCGTCGCCGCCGTCCTCGAAAGATTCGGCCGACTCGACGGCCTCGTCAACAATGCCTCCGCCTTCTACCCCACACCCATCGGCACGACCACCGCCGCGCACTGGAACGACCTCTTCGCCGCCAACGCGCGCGCGCCGTTCTTCCTAGCCCAGGCCGCGACACCGGCGCTACGCAAAGCCCACGGTGCGATCGTCAACATCGTCGACATCTACGCCGAACGCCCGCTCGCCGGACACGCGGTCTATTCGATGGCCAAGGCCGCCCTCGTCATGCTCACCCAGGCGCTCGCCAAGGACCTCGCACCCGACGTCCGCGTCAACGCCGTCGCCCCCGGCGCCATCCTCTGGCCGGAGTCCGGCAAACCCGAAGAGGCCGCCGATGCCCTCATCGCGAAAACCCCGCTCGCCCGCAAGGGCGAACCCATCGAAGTCGCCGAAGCCGTCCGCTGGCTGCTGCTGGACGCCCGCTACACCACGGGCCAGGTCATCCGCATCGACGGCGGCCGTGCGCTAACCATCTGATACCGAGCCAACGCCCCTGTGGGAGCGACCTCGGTCGCGATGGGTGCTAGCGGCAACCTGGATATCGCGAGCAAGCTCGCTCCCACATCGCAGGTGGGCTGATGCACCTCCTAAACCCGGTCCCACTGCATCTTCGCATGCGCCTGCGCCACGCACTCCGTCCCCATCGTCGTCAGCGTCGCGATAGCGCCCAACGCGAGCATCATCTTCCGCCGATCGGGCAATTCCGAATCTTCCATCGACTCGATCAGCAGATCGGTCAACCCACGCGCGTACTGCAACCACTCGGTCGCATCGTTCAACAACGTATCCGGCCGCGCATCCGGCTCCAGGCAAAAACTGCCCTCGCCCACCGATCCGTACTTTTCCATATGATTTTCCTCATGCATGCCTGCCTGCCCAGGTGTGGCACGCCATGCACGGCATGACGCGCCACCATCGCTCGGACGATGAGCCCCAACGGCGTGCCCGCGACCGGGCGCCGGGCGGATTGATCGCGAAGTGGATGCGGCATCCGTCGTCGCTTGTCGCGCACCCGGCTACGCGCCGGATAAACACGGCAAGAAATACCTCAATGGCGACGCCGGACGCCGCGGTTCGTCAACCGTGTCTGCGACAGATGCAGACGGCCCGGTAACCGTTGGAGGGTGCGTCGCCGGGAAGCGACATGCGTGAGAATGCCTTAGTATTTGACATAGCCTCGTTCAACCTTCTCTGTTGATTGGGGTCAGCGGGCCTTGTGGTGCTTCCAACACCCTCGGCCCGCGCTTCTCACCGCCTTGAGCGATGGATGCCTGCGACGCGCGGAAAGCTACTCCGCAGGCAACGGATACAACCTAGCAAAAACAATCGTGGGTTGTCTTGAGAATTTTTACCGGATTTATGCTGGGAATTCGATGACCTCACGCGCCTCGAGTGCGACTTGAGAACAGCGGACATCATGTGTTGCGCAATGCTTTTTCTGCCGTAACCTTTCGATCCATCACCCACGAACGACTGCAAGGACATGCAATAGCTCCGTGCAAATACTCCCCTCGCGGGGACGCGAGGGTGTTGACGACGAATTCCACGGAGTGAAGGAGATTAAGAATGAACGAATTTTTTGTCCCAGGCGACAGATGCTCATGGACTCACGACTGCCGCCTCAAGTTCAAAATATTCCGGATGGAGATGGGGCTCACGCCGGACGACATTGATCTCCAGGTCCTGGTTGAACACGACTCAAGGGTAGATGGCCTTGGCCTTCAATCGAAGACTGTGCTGCGCGATAGGCATTCCTATCTCACAGTAAATATCTCGACGGCGGAGGAAGTCACATATCTTCTTTCGTTGGGAAAGTATTTCGAAGCGAAGCTTGACGACTTTGGCGTGTTGAAAGCCGTCGCCAGCGGCCTGCTAGCCATGCTCGTCGAAAACGAGTGGCTGATGTTAAATACGACGTTCTCCATAGCCATCAAGACGTCAATTCTCAAGGAATTCGGTATCGACGGTGCTGAAGGAACTGCATCGGTTGACGAGTCAATCGTTGTACTGGAACAGGCGTCCGTTTTAGCCAGAAGGAATCGGCCAGAGAGTCAGGGCCGTTGACCATGAACGCTGCGACTAACGGACTACGCACCACATTGGGGCCGGCACGACGTGCATCTGATGGGGAAAAAGTTAGCGACAGTGACATCGATCGTGCAATCGCGGCGGCTCAGCGCCCTCGGCAAAAGCTAAACGGCCAGAGTCTGAGTCAATATATGATGAATTGGCTGACCTTGTATCCGGTCACTACACCCGAAGGATCGCTACCCATCGTTTACTCAGGCGTAGATCGCCATGGCCGATCAAACTTTTCCAATGCTCTCGATTTCGTAAAGGATTCCCGCGGGCGGGCTGTAATGATCGGCGACACGCCATTTGGCATGTCGCTAATGGACACGGCTAACCAAGACGCGATGAATCTTGCCTCAGAGGCTCTTGAAGAAGTGCTTTTCGAAGAAGGCATCATTCCTCTGGGTGGCGACGTGAAAGGTGCGACGATCGATTCGTTTTGGAATATGGGCAGCCCTGATTTCGCGAAGAAGGTCCTTGATTCGCAGGTGCCTGCTGTAGGTTTTGTCGACGGCGCGCCTCCGAGGCGCGGTTTTACCAACCACGAAGCGCCGGCTATTCTGGCCAGCCCCACAACCGTCATGAACGGATTCTCCATGGACGCCGTCACAGGAGATCCTATCGCTTTCCTCGGGGATTCAGCGGCCACATTCCAGCAGCTTGAACTCGATGTGGCCGGTTCAGCCTCATTCCATAGTGGTCGCCTGGTATCGCTCAGGGAGATTCGCTCACGGATAGATATACGCTACGGCTTCGATGCAGTGAATGACACCTTGTTCGGACGTCCCACAAAGGACTTTATTACGCAGACGGTTGGCGACATGCAAGCCGGCGCGGACCGTTGGCTTCGACGCCACGCCCAGGGCGTGGGCGGAACGCCCTATCGGACGCTTCAAGAGCATGCCCAGCAGTTCGCACTCGAGGGTGCCCACGCTCGTGGCATCACAGCCATTGATGCCGGCCCACTACCTGTGACTTCCGAAGCTGCGGGGTTGCAGAGCAGTCGCTTCCAGGCAGCGATGGACGCGGAATTTACTGTCAACGCCACCGGAGCCCAATCCCCATCCGCCGGCATGCGTGTGGCCGGCTCCATGGCCCTCGCTAGCGTTGCGGCCGACGCTACCTACACAGTGAAACGCGCTTATGAACTGAGCGCCGCCGGTAACCACGTCGGCACAGATTCTACTGTCCTCCACTTCGGCAGCCGCAACCTCTCCGCCTGGGGCGGCGCAGTCCTCGGCGCGCAGACAGGCGCGGCCCTCGGCTTTGAGACTGGCCCGGGCGCTATCTTGACGACGGCGGTCGGCGGCATTGCCGGCGGCGTCGGTGGAAACAAAATCGCCGATGCCATCGACACCTACCGCACCTACCACCAGGCCGACCGCGAAGGCCAGAGCTGGAGTCTGGACCCGGAAAAGCCCGCGCAAGGCTGGACGCGGCAAGGCTTCGTCGCACCGCCGCCCGGCCACGAGCCGGAGCCGCCGAGGATCCAGACGCTTACGGCAAGTCCCGAACTGGCCAATGAGCTCAACTACAAGGCTTCCGGCGTGCAGGTGCAACTCGCCCTTGCCAACCCGCCCACGCCACGGGATCCGTACACCCAGAAGTCCGATGCCTGGGACACGCACAGTCTGCGTGAGGCGGATTGGCGCCGTGACGCCCAAACCCACCAATGGAACCGCCAGGTAACCGACGGGTATCTCGAGCACGGCCTTGCGCGATCGCACCGGGAAACCGCCGTGCCGGCGCGCGCTGCCCTCCTGGACCGGGCAGCCGAAGACGTCATCGCGGAGAACCGGTCCAACCAGCCCCCGGCCATCGCCGACCGCTACCTGGAAGCCCACCGGCAATTTGGCTGGGATCGCTTCGGGCCGCCCGAGCCGGCTGCCATCCATGCCTCCCAGGCACCGAAGAACGTGCTTACGGCGTCGGATGGCGACGAGTACGTCCGGGGGCGTGACGGCGAATGGGTGCACGAGGGCGTTTTCAGTGGTCGGTCGCATGCGACGGGTAACCTGCGCGATGAACTCGACGCGAGCGCGCCTACCCAGAACCTGCATCGTCACGAGTTGAAGCGCGGCCTCGATTCATCGCTTCGCGACGCCGACCCTCATCAGCCGACGTCCGGCCAGGAGCGCGAAACGAGCCAAAGCGATCTGGGCAAGCGTCTGGGCAGAATGCTCGAAGCCGCCAACCAGGGCGACTGGAACAGCTTCCGCAAGGATACCCAAGCGTTCGCCAACATGCCGCCCGGACAGCAACTCCAGGCGCATGCCGTCGCCATGGTGGACCGGGCCGAGCAGCACGAAGCCCAGTTAGCCGAACAGCGGGCACAGCAAGCGCTGGTGATCCAGCAGCAACAACAGCAGCAACAGCAATCCCCCGTGCACCGCATGGTCCGCTGACA
>NZ_JBEVLO010000030.1:0-17912 GCF_040509115.1 Mycobacterium sp.
GCCCGATCGGGGAGTGCCGTCTAGTTGGATCTCTGGGCCGCCAGCACCCGGGCGGCTTCGCGGACCGCGGCGACGTTGGACTTGCCCTGGCGGGAGCCTGCTAGTTTCGCGGCGATGTGGGCACCGACGGTGATCGGTTCATACGCCATGCCGTCGTCGCCGTCGAGGAAATCGGGCGCGGTGGTGATCACGGCGTCGACATTGCCGTCATGGAAGAACGCCGCCGAACGGCGTCGCTTGATGCTGCCGTTCACGATCGGCGGTTTCACTCGGTGCAGCGTCGACATCCACCGGTCGTTGGTGATCCTCGCGGTCAGATCACCAAGATTGACCAGCAGTGCACCGTCTATCGGCGCGGCGTCATGCCAGCGCCGGTCGGTGCCGAGGACCTGCAGGCCGGCCACCTGGTCAGCCCACAGCACCGTCACGATCCCGAAATCGGTGTGCTCACCCATTCCCGTCAGGTCGCCATCGAGGGTGACGGTTCCTTCGGGCAGTGCGTAGTTGTTCATCCGCAGCACGTCAACGGAGTGGTCGGTGAGTCGCCGAAAGTGGTCAGGATCCAGATTCAGTGCGGCGCAGAAGATATCGGTCAGCACCCGCGCGACTCGTCCGGCTTGGGCGAAGTACTCCGAGACCGCAGGCTGGAACTCGGGTACCTCGGTGGGCCAGACATTGATGCCGTAGTCCGCCTCGTCGAGATCGAGGTGAGTGAAGGATCGCGCCTCCGCCCCGATGTTGAACGCCTCGAAGAAGTCGTTCATCCTCGTTGCGGACTCCACGCCAAGCGACAGGCTCAACGACTCGCTCTTGGGCGGGCTGTAACCACGGTTGGCCGGTACCCGGTAACCCTTCTTCGTATCGATGCCCAGTTCGAAGAAACGGTCCATGGCATTGGCCAGACCGTCGAGCACCTGGGCTTCGATTCCATGGCCCAGGATCTGCATGAAACCGACCCGGCGGCAGGCATCGTCGACGGCCTCGGTCACCGCTTGTTTGGCATGGTCGTCATCCCCGTTGACCCAGGGGCCGATGTCGACTGCCGGTACCTCGAACGAGCTCATTGATTGTTCTCCGTTCCTTGATGGGAGGGAACGCCCGCGGTCCAGGATGCCAGGCGTGCACGCAACGTGTCTTTGTCACTGGTGTCCAGCCAGGAGGACTCGATGGCATTGGCGGTGAACGTGACCAGTTGCGCCACGTCGTAACCCAGGGCGTTGCCTACGGCGTGGTAGTCGTTGGACGGGTCGGTGCCGAACATCGGCGGGTCGTCTGAGTCGATGCACACCCGCAGGCCGGCGTCGACCATCTGCTGGATCCGGCGGTGACTACCGTCGCCGGAGCCGCTGTAACGGCCGATGTCGGAGCTCACCGGCGTGCAGGTGAACGGGACCTGCTCGTCGGCGCAGCGCCGGGTGATGCGCTGATCGGTCACCACGTGATAGCCGTGGTCGATTCTGGTGCAGTGCAATTCATCGAGCAGTACTTCGATGTGGGCGGGTGGGCCGCTCTCGGAGTGTGCGGTGCGGTTGAGGCCCGCCTTCTCGGCCAGAACAAAGGCGGGGGCGAAGAGGGCGGGCGGGCCTAGCACCTCTTCGTAATCCAGACCGATGCCGAGCACCTCGTCGACCCGATGTTCGATCACCTCTTCGACCAGTGAGAGTGCCTCGGCGACAGAGTGTTCCCGATTGATCGCGACGACGATCCGGCTCTCGATTCCGGTATCACTGCGAGCGTCGCGCATCCCGTCCAGGATCCCTGCCAGGGCAGTGCGATACGGCAAAGGGCTGGGCTGCGGTGACACGCTGATCTCCCGGTACCAGACGTTGTGGTCGGCGCCGAAGATGGTGAGTGACTCGTAGGTGATACGCCGGTAGTCGTCGCGCTGGAGCAGTGCCGCGCCGACCAAGTCGTACACCGACATGAACTCGCCGAGATCTGCGTAGGCAGCGCTGTCATAGACGGTGTCGGCATCGGGATCGCCGGGGAACCGAACACCGTTGCGGGAAGCCAGTTCGACGGCCGTGGCCGCCGGGACCGACCCGAGCAGATGGCAGTGCAGGCTGACCTTCGGAATCGACTGTGCCACTTCATGGGTGATCATGGGACCGCGATAGCCGCATACTTCGAGCGGAGGTAGTCTGCGGCCGTCACCGGTAGGTAGTCATTGGCCCGGCCCAGCGGCGGCGGGAAGGATTCGATGACCTGATCCAGGTTGGCTTCGAAGAAGAAGATCAACGAAATCAATTCCTCATCAGGCGCGTCGGCGCTGGGAGGCAGCACGCGGTGCATGGTCGAGGTCCATCGGTCGCCGGTCCAGCGGGCCATCAGATCACCGATGTTGATGGTGTAGGCGTCCGGGATCACGGGTGCGTCGATCCAGTCGCCATCCCGGGTGCACACCTGCAGGCCGCCGTAGCCGGCCTCGCGGTCGAGGATGGTGATGGTTCCGAACTCAGTGTGCGGGGCGATCCGGAACTGCCCCTCCTCGACGGGTCCGGTGCGGTTCAGGGCCGGGTAGCGGTTGATGTTGAACGAGTGCGGCGAGCTCATGCAGCGGTCGACGAACCATGTGGCAGGCAGGCCCGCCGCGACCGCGAGGAGTTCCAGCAGATCCGCGGCCAGCCCCCGCATCGTGGCAGCGTAGGCGTCACACAGAGCCTGCAACCCGGGAACCTCCGCCGGCCAGACGTTGGGCATGAACCATTCGGCGTCGACGTCGGAATCGCCGCTGGAGTGTTCGTAACCGGAGACGAACGTCTCCTTCAGGTCAGGCGGCAGGTCGGCGCCGAGTAGGTAGCCGTTGGCCTCCTTGCCCGGCGGTATCCAGCCACGCCCGCCGACCGCGGTGGCATAACGCTCCTTGGCGGCGGGGTCGAGAGCGAAGAACTCCCTTACCGCGTCGCGGATATGGGCGCGCAGGTCAGCCGCAACGCCGTGTCCGCTGACCATGAGGAAGCCGCTCTCGATGAGTGCCCGATCCACCGTCGCCGCCAGGGCGGCGCGGGTGTCGTCGGAACCGTTGCGCCACAGGGACAGGTCGACGAGGGGGATGGCGGCGGTCATACGGTTGCTCCTTCTTTGGATGCGGGCGTGACACGTAACAGGATCGGGTAGGTGAGTGCGCCGACCAGAAGCCCGGCGACGACGCTCAAGTCGGCTCCGCCGAGCGCGGCGGCCACCGGTCCAACGAAGATCGTGGTGTTGATGCACAGCGCGGCCGCGACCATGCCGAGTAGCTGAGCACCCACTCCGGCCTTCGAGAAGCTCTGCAGCAGTGCCTCGGACGCGCGCGGATAGCGGCCCCGTCGCAGCACCAGGTCCACCAGGAACACTCCGGCCCATGGGGCGAACCAGACGATCATGAACAGCAGGAAGGTACTGACGAACTGATAGAAGCTGCCCGAGAGGACCACCGCCGCGCCGACGATGCCACACAGCACTCCGTCGACCAGCACCGCCTGCCAACGGGAGATCCGGACACCCATTGCCTGCAGCGTGACGCCGGAGGAGTAGAGGTCAACGCCGTTGAGCGACACCATCTGAACGATCACCAGTACCAGGTAGATGACCACGAGCCAGGCGGGGAAGACGGTCGACAGGCCCGCGACCGGGTCTCCTGCGTCGGGCAGGGCGATCGCGATGGCCGCGCCGAGGGTCATCAGCAAGGCCTGCGGAACGCCGCCGCCGAGCGTCACCGCGGCCACGATCCGGAGTCGGCCGGTGGTGGCGGGCAGGTAGCGGGAATAGTCGGCGGCCGTGGATGACCAGCCGAGTCCGGAACCGCTGGCAGCCAGTGCGACACCGCCGAGGAACAGGCCCCAGGAGCCGGGCGCACTGTCGGCGACCTTGATGTCGTCGGCCACCAGCCAGGCCATGGCCAGGAAGATCGCGGCAAACGGAATGACAAGTAGACGAAGCATTTTCGTGATGGCCGCGTGTCCCAGCAGTGGCAGCACCGCCTGCAGCACCGACAGGAGGACGACGATCAGCACCTGACCGCTGGTGGACACCTGCACGCCGGCCATGTCCAGCAGCGCGCCGGTGGCCAGCACCATCACCACCAGGTCCAGCACTTCGTAGCCCAGCATCATGATCCAGTTGAAGAACGCGACCGGCCGGACCCCGGCGCGGCCGAAGATCATCTGGGAGACACCGAATGTGGTGGTGCCGGCTGCGGGGCCGGCGAGCGACACCACCCCGGCGATCGCCCAGGTCAAGTTGCCGAGCACGATCGCCAGCAGTGCTTGCCACCAGTTCAGCCCCATTGCCACCAGCAGGGTGCCGTAGACGACGGTCAACACGTTCATCACCAGGGCGGACCACATGGCTCCGAGTTGCCACGGGTGGCCATGCCGTTCGCCGTCGGGGATGTACTCGATGCCGCGCCGTTCGACCGCCAGGCGCGGCCGATGATCGCTGTGGCTTATGTGTTCCTCCGGTGGATCCTGCTTTATCGTGGTCACAGCTGGTCCCGTCATCGTGTCGGTGGCTTCGAGAGCTTGATAAGTGCCAGCAATCAGATTGAGCATTTGATATGTCAGGTCTATCAACAAAGTGTTGCGAGGGTGTAAATGACAGCCGAGATCGGCCTCGATGAACAGGCCCTTGCCGCGCGTGCGGGCGCCGCGATCCGGGCCGTCCGCGAGAAGCGTCAGTTATCGATGCGGGAAGTGGCAACGCGTGCCGGCATCAGCCAGCCCTTCCTGAGCCAGATCGAACGTGGCCAGAGCATGCCGTCGATGATCACCGTCTACCGGCTGGCCGAGACCCTCGACGTCACCCCCGGTGAATTGCTGCCCACCAGCACTGAGTCCAAGGTGACGGTGGTCCGCGGCGACGAGGGCCGACTGCTACCGGTGGCCGATCGTGCCGACGCCGCGCTGGGGCGGGTGCTGGTTTTCAGCACGGACGAGAACCTGCAGATCATCGAGTACAAGATCGAACGCGACCAGTACATCGGTGAGTGGTTCCAGTCTCCGGGCCTGCTGGCGGTTTACGTGGTGTCCGGTCAACTCGACGTCGAGATCGAAGGCGCGGGCGACTATCGCATCGGGACGGGCGACCTGATCAGCCACCCGGCACCGCTACGCCATCGATGGTTGCTGGTGGACAATCAACCGGCTCACGTCCTGATGGTCATCACCGAGTGATCCACGGTCGGGGTGGGCAGGATCCCGATCATCACGATGTGCGCATCGCTGGAATCGCTTTCCGCTCAGCGACATTCAGACCGGCGCTCGCTCACTTCGTTCTTCGAGGAGGCGGCTGACGCCGGGCGGAGTTGAACCGGGTGATCGGTCGGAGAAGCTGGCGCTGGCTGCGGGCGTTCAGTCACGTTTCGACTGGATTTGACCGACGGTCAAGTGCGACAGGTGGATGGGCAGCAGATCTGCGTTGCGGTCCGACGCGCGAAAGGCGTCGATGGCGAGGGCGGCGAAGCGCCGCGCAGCCGCTTCCCGCTCCAAGGGCGGCAGTGCTGCGAGTCCCCGCGCGGCGAGCATGACGAACTTGAGATCGTTGATGGCGAAGTCGGGGCGCAGGCCGCCGCGTGCCTTGGCGCGCTTGCTGAGCTCGGCGATCTTGTTCAGCACGGTTGCGCGATGGGCGGAGAGGGTGTCTGCCTGGGGGTGCGCGGACATCAACGCGTCCACGAAGCCCTGGTGGCGGCCATGGAGGATGCTGGCCCGCTCGATGATCGAGGAGAACCCGCGCCACGGGTCTGGATCGGAGCAACCGTCGCCAACGATTTGTTGGCACACCTGCACTTGGTCGGCGAAAGCCGCGGCGAGGAGGTGATCTTTGGTGGGAAAGCGGCGGTACAGCGTGGCAGGCCCCACCTGGGCGCGACGCGCGATTTCGCGCATGGTGACGTCCAGCCCGCGCTGACTGATCAAATCCCGCGCCGCGGCAAGGATCCGATCACGATTGTCGCGGGCGTCGGAACGCAACATGTGAGGCATTCGGTCGGCCATGGTTCTCACTTCGGCTGCGTAGGCGGCAATGTCCGTTAGCGTCCGAGATTACCAAGCCAGATGAACGGAGAAGACGTTGCAAGCAGTGGCCATTGAGCGATTTGGCGATCCGAGCGGCATGGCTGTGATCGACGCGTCGTCCCCGACCCCTGCAGCCGGGCAGGTGCTCGTCGAGGTGGAGGCGATAGGCGTCGGTGGTGTCGACGCGATGATTCGCCGCGGAACCGTCGCCGGCCGATACGAATTTCCTGTCGGCTTCATCCCAGGCAGCGAGGTCGCTGGCGTGATCTGTGAAATCGGGTCGGGTGTCGACGACTCGTGGATCGGGCGTCGTGTATGGGCGTTCACCGGCGGTGGTGGCGGCGGCTACGCAGAGTTGGCGGTGGCGAGCATCGACGATGTCGTCGAGCTTCCTCAGCGGCTATCGTCCATTGACGCGGTCACCCTCGGAAGTGCTGGCACGGTTGCACATTTCGCCCTGTCGCACGCACATTTCACGCCTGCTGATTCAGTCCTAGTGCGCGGGGCGGCGGGCAGTATCGGCATCGCGACGGTGGAACTAGCCGCGCGGGCCGGAGGGCAGGTCATCGCGGTCACCACGTCGTCACCGGACCGCGGCGCGCGACTCCGCTGCTTCGGAGCGACACATGTCCTCGACAGGGAAGGGAAGGGCGATTCGACGGCATCTGGGTCCTTCGACGTGATCATCGACGTCGTCGGTGGCGCCCAAGTCCCCGCGTTCGTTGACCGCTTGGCGCCGAACGGGCGCATGGTGGTCGCAGGCATGGTGGCGGGCACGGTGCCCGCCGACTTCGGCTCGACCTTGCTGAATTCGTTCCAGCTGTCCCGTGCCTTCGCGACATTCAGCCTGGACACCGTCCCGGTCGGCGTTAGGGATCGCGTCAGGGCCGAACAGTTCGGTGCTGCAGCACGAGGCGAATTGCACGCCGTCGTGCACGAGGTCCTGCCGCTCGACAGGGCCGAGGACGCCCACCGAGAGATGGATGCCGGTCGGGTGTTCGGTCGGATCGTTCTCACTCCGGGCGGCGCCACGCCCTGAGGCGTGCTTCTGCGCTTGGACGACGGACTCGGCGAATGCCTAGCGGCGGATTGGATCGGGGAGATCGGTTCCCGCCGCCGGCGTGGCGGCAACTCCGCCGATCAGGATGTCCACGACTTGACCGGCCAGGTCGCGGAGCTCCGTTTCGGTCTGTCCTTCGATCTTTCGATACCAGACGTCGACGGCGTTGAGGTTGCTCAGCAGGGTCCTGGTGGCGAGTGCATCGTCGACGTTGCGTAGCGAGCCGTCCGCTATTCCCTCGGTGATGACACGGCGGAACATGCGTTCGTAGTCACTTCGGAGTTCATTGAGGGCGGCCAGCGCGTCACGCTGTCGGACCTTCAATGCCGTTGAGGACTGATCGCGTACTCCTTGGTGGACCACGTGGTGGTATCCGAGTTCGGTCATCAGGTTCTCCACGTGGGCGATCGACATTGCCTCGAGTCGCTCCCGCCCGGTCCCGGGTGCGCCCGCGTACGGTTCGACCCGCTCCCGCACTCGGCGCATTCCGTCCTCGTACACCGCGAGGAAGATGTCGAACTTCGACCGGAAGTGGTAGTAGATCAGGCCCTTGGTGGCTCCGACATCGTCGGCGATGTCATCGATGGTGGTGTTCGCGAACCCACGGACCATGAAGGCGTCCGCAGCGGCATCGAGAATGCGCCCCTTCACGTCGGGTTCCAGTTCGGCGCTCGCGCTCACGGTTCTCTCCCACTTCGTTCGGGTGGCGCGATCATCATGACACCGTTCCCGGCCGCGGCACCGCCGATGTTCTCCCGGCGGCATGCCTCGTTGGCAGCGTGGCGACGTCGCGCACGATTGACACCCGCTGTGACCCACATTACGATAATACTCAGTAGTATCCCTGATGAGAGGCTTTCACGGCGTGGACATGAACTTTTCCGGCAGGGTCGCCATCGTGACGGGGGCGGGTGGCGGTCTCGGCCGTGCGCACGTCCTCGCGCTCGCCGAACGCGGGGCGAAGGTCGTGGTGAACGACATGGGAGGGTCGGTCGCCGGCGGCGGCGTGGACGACGGTCCGGCCGCCCGGGTGGTCGCCGAGATCGAGGAGCGTGGCGGGGAGGCGTTCGCGCATCGTTGCGACGTCACCAACGTCGCCGAGGTCGCCGACATGGTGGGCCAGGCGATCGCACGGTGGGGTCGGGTCGACATCTTGATCAACAACGCCGGCATCCTTCGCGACAAGTCGTTCGCGAAAGTCGATCTCGACGACTTCCGGAAGGTCCTTGACGTACACCTGATGGGCTCGGTGCACTGCACCAAAGCCGTCTGGCCGCACATGGTCGAGCGGGGATACGGCCGCATCCTGATGACGACGTCCGCCTCGGGCATCTACGGCAATTTCGGCCAGTCCAACTACGGCGCCGCCAAGTCGGCGGTGGTCGGATTGATGAACGTCCTCTCGATCGAGGGCGCCCGCAACGACATTCGGGTCAACGCCCTCGCTCCGACGGCCGCCACCCGGATGACCGATGGCCTCATCGACGACGAAGCGCTGGCAATGTTGACCACGGAATCGATTTCGCCCGGAGCGCTGTACCTCGTCTCCGAGGTCGCCCCGACCAAGACGATCCTCGCTGCCGGTGCAGGCGTCTTCGCCGTGGCCCGGATGGAGGAGTCGGCCGGGGTGTACCTGCCCGCGGAGGTCCGCTCCCCGGAGGTGATCGCCGAACGATGGGCTGAGATCAGCGACATGTCTTCGGCCGTGATCACCGAGTCCGCGTTCGAGCAGACCGGCCGCTATGTCGCCATCGCAGGCAGCGCGGACCTGAGCGCGGACCTGAGCGCGGGAGTGGGCCGATGAGAGAAGCGGTGATCGTCTCCACCGCGCGCACGCCGATCGGCAAAGCGTTCCGCGGGGCGTTCAACGACACTTCCGGACCGCACCTGGCCGCGCACGCGATTACCGGGGCATTGGCCAAGGCCGGGATCGAGGGAGCCGAGGTCGACGACGTCATCCTCGGCTGCGCAATGCCCGAAGGTGCCACCGGATTCAACGTCGCCCGCCAGGCTGCGCTGCGCGCGGACCTGCCGGTCACGGTGCCGGGGATGACCATCGACCGGCAATGCTCGTCCGGCCTGATGGCCATTGCCACCGCAGCCAAGCAGATCATCGTCGACGGTATGACGGTCATCATCGGGGGCGGGGTCGAATCGATTTCCCTGGTCCAGAACGAGCACAAGAACCGGTACCGGGAAGCCGACGAGTGGCTGACGCAGAAACTTCCCGCCACGTACATGCCCATGCTCGAGACCGCCGAGATCGTCGCGGACCGTTACCACATCAGCCGCGACGCCCAAGACCGCTTCGCGCTGCTCTCGCAACAGCGCACCGCCGCCGCGCAGGACCACGGTCTCTTCGACGAGGAGATCGTTCCCTTTGCAGGAACCCGAATCGTCGTGGACACCGACACCGGTGAACCGCGATCGGTGGACTTCGTGCTCGATGCCGACGAGGGCAACCGCCCGTCGACCACGATCGAGGGACTGTCGGCGTTGCGCCCGGTCCTTGCCGACGGCACGGTCTCTGCGCAGTCCTCGATCACTGCCGGAAATGCCTCGCAGCTGTCCGACGGTGCCGCCGCCGTGGTGTTGATGGAGGCGGCCGAAGCAACGCGTCGGGACCTCGCACCGCTCGGAACGTATCGAGGCATCGCGGTCGCCGGCTGCTCGCCGGAGGAGATGGGCATCGGACCCGTCTTTGCGATCCCGAAACTTCTTGCCCAACATGGTCTCTCGGTTGACGACATCGACCTGTGGGAGTTGAACGAGGCGTTCGCGTCTCAGGCACTGCACTGCCGTGACTTCCTCGATCTCGATCCCGGACGAGTCAATGTCAACGGGGGAGCGATCTCGATCGGCCACCCCTACGGAATGTCGGGCGCGCGCATGGTCGGACACGCCCTCCTCGAAGGCCGACGCCGCGGGTCCCGCTACGTCGTCGTGACGATGTGCATCGGTGGAGGCATGGGCGCCGCAGGCCTGTTCGAGGTTCACTGATCCCCGCCCGACGACGGCATCGAGCCGGTCGGTCTGATCCATCCCAATCCCCGTGACAACCCGAAGGGAATCACATGAGCATCGACTCCGCGCTCGCAGCCGCAGACGAGCTGCACAAGCGCGCCACCCGCAAGGCCGTGCTGCGCCTGCTGCCGGTGATGTGCGCGGTGTACTTCATGGCGTACATCGACCGCACCAACGTCGCCCTGGCCAAGACTCATCTGCAAGCCGACGTCGGCATCAGTGCCGCCGCATTCGGTCTCGGTGCAGGCATCTTCTTCATCAGCTACGCCTTCCTCGAAATTCCGAGCAACCTGATCATGTACAAGGTCGGCCCGCGCAAATGGATCACCCGGATCGCCATCACCTGGGGGACCCTGTCGGCGTTGATGATGTTCGTCCAGGGCGACGTGTCCTTCTACGTCATGCGGTTCCTGCTTGGAGCCGCAGAGGCCGGCCTGTATCCCGCACTGATGTACATGGTGACGGTGTGGTTCGCCCAGCACTACCGCGCCACCGTCGTCGGCTTCATCTACCTGGCGCCGACCATCGCACTGGTGGTCGGCGGCCCCCTCGGCGGGGCATTGATGGAACTCGACAGCGCACTCGGTCTGCATGGCTGGCAGTGGATGTTCCTCATCGAAGGCATCGTCACGGTGCTGGTCGGCGTCCTCGTCTGGTTCAAGCTTCCGCAGGTGCCCAACGACGCAAGGTGGTTGTCCGCAGACGAAGCGAGCATCCTCACCGACCGGGCCGTCGGCGCGCACCACGAAACCGAAACGAAGATCCGCGGCAACTTCGGCAAGGCCTTCGGCCGCCCGTTCGTCATCGTCGTTGCGCTCATCTACTTCTTCAACCAGGTCACGAACGTCGGGATCGTCTTCAACATCCCGGCCATCGTCGAAGACCTGGACGTCAGCGGCTCGTTCATCATCGGACTCGTGTCCGGCAGCGCAGGCATCGGCGCGACCATCGGCGTGCTGCTGGTGCCTCGACTGTTCACCTGGTACGAGCGTGAGGCCAGTGCTGTCGGCATCCTCGCCGCCGCCACCCTGGCTACCTCCGTCGCCTTCATGCTGTCCTCGAGTGCGGCTGTCCGCATCGTCTTGATCGCGGTGGCGATGATCTTCGTCTTCGGGACCCTGCCGCTGTTCTGGTCGATCGCCATGGCCCGCATGTCCGGCCTGATGGCCGCGGCCAGCCTGGCCTTCATCAACACCGTCGGCCTGATCGGCGGATTCGTCGGCCCCTACCTGTTCGGGCTCGCCGAAACCGCGACGAATAACCCGGCCGCCGGTTTCTACGTCGTCATCGCCGCCTCGGCGATCGGGGTAGCCCTCGCACCGATATTGGCCTACGCCATCAGGCGAGAGGACGCCGGAACCGCGCAAACCGCCCCCGCCCCGGCGTGACCACCCCTACGGACCACGACACCTGCCACGCGCAAGGATTCGCCACCATGCACGGATTGATGCAAGACAGACCTCTGAGCCTGCCGCTGTTGATGGACGGCCTGGAGGGACGATTCAGCCACAAGACTGTCTCCACGCAGCACGTCGAATTCCGCACCACGGTGACCTACGGCGAGCTCGGACAGCGGATCCGGCGGCTCGCGGGCGTACTCGATCGACTCGGAATTCCACGCAGTGCGCGGGTGGGCAGCTTCGGCTGGAACAGCCAGCGGCACCTCGAACTCTACGTGGCCGTGCCCTGCACCAGCCGGATCCTGCACACCATCAACCACCGACTGTTCGCCGACGACATCGCCTACATCGTCAACGACGCCCAGGACGACGTCCTGTTCGTCGACCGCTCGATATTGGACGTCGTGTGGCCGCTGATCGACCGCTTCGACACCGTCCGGCACCTCATCGTCATGGACGACGGACCCGGACCGCACGTCCCGAATGATCCGCGCGTGCACGACTACGAGGAACTGCTCGCCGCCGCGGAACCCGTCACCACGTTCGACGTGCCGGACGAACGTACCGCCGCCGCGCTGTGCTACACGTCCGGGACCACCGGGCGTCCCAAAGGCGTTCTCTACGACCATCGCTCGATCGTGCTGCACGCCATGACCTTGCTGATGACCGACACCTTCGCCATCGGCGAACGGGACGTGATCATGCCGATCGTCCCGATGTTCCACGTCAACGCCTGGGGTCTGCCGTACGCGGCCATGATGTCGGGGGCGTGTCTGGTCCTGCCCGGCCGGGCGACGCAACCCGCGCAACTCGCCGAAACCATCGAAGCGGCTCACGTCACCTTCGCGGCCGCAGTGACCACCATCTGGCGCGGAATGCTGCCGCACCTTCATGGCAGGCAATTGTCAGCCCTGCGCCGACTCGTCAGCGGCGGCGGCCCCCTGCCGGCCAGCCTGTCGAGGCAGTACGACGAACGAATCGGGGTACCCCTGAGCAGCTCTTGGGGCATGACGGAGACCAGCCCGCTGGTCTGCAGTGCGCGTATCCCCAGCGACCAGACCGCGCTCGCCGACCGCATCGAGACCCTGTGCCTCCCCGGCCCCCCGGTGCCCCTGACCGCACTGCGACTGCAGCTCGAGGACGGAACCTTCGCCCCACACGACGGCGTCGCCTCCGGCGAATTGCAGGTCGCCGGGCCCACCATCGCAGGCGACTACTACGGGCACACCGACGGATCGGCTGCCTTCACCGACGACGGATGGCTGCGCACCGGAGATGTCGCCACCATCGACCCCCGAGGATTCGTGCGGATCGTCGACCGCACCAAGGACCTCATCAAGTCCGGCGGTGAATGGATCTCGTCGGTCGAACTGGAGAACGCGATCATGACTTCCCCGGACATCTCCGAGGCGGCGGTGATCGGCACGCCACACGACAAATGGGGCGAGCGCCCCCTCGCCTGCGTCGTCCCCATTGACGGCTCCGAGATCACCCCGGAATCGGTCCGCACCCACCTGCATGGATTGATCGCCAGCTGGTGGATCCCCGACGAGGTCGTCATCCTGGACGAAATCCCCAAGACCCCGACCGGGAAGATCGCCAAAATCGCACTGCGACAGCACATCACCGGAGTGGCGTCCGGAACGCACCCACGCGTCGACATTCAACCAGACCCGATGAACACGTTCTGAGCCCGTCACGAATGTCCAAAATCCATGGCTCCCACATGTCTTGAAACCCTGCGCGGACTAACAATCTTCGTCGGACGCTGAATGCCGCTGTGACACAGTAGCTATCGGATGGTAGGAAGCGACCACCCTCGCATTGATTGCGGCACTCGGCGGTCCCTCTTCGCCGGGGGCGCGCCCAACGGAGGCCGACCGACCCACCGACCGCAGCACGCAGCGCTGCTCAGGTGTTTGGGAGCTCCACGTTCGGTGAATCATATGGCCAAGCGCACAGCCCCGCGCCCAACCAAGTGAGCGTGAAAGTAGGTCTTGCCGTGGTAGAGACATTCGTACACTCGACCGACGACGTAGTCGAGTTCCTTCGAGGACAGCACAATCAAATCAAGGACATGTTCGACGACGTCGTCCATGCGTCCGGTTCCAAGGCACGCGAACAGGCTTTCGTCGAGCTCAGGCAGTTGCTGGCCGTGCACGAGACGGCCGAGGAGATGGTCGTCCATCCGCGGGCCAGACGTGACATCCAGGGCGGCGACATCATCGTGGACGCCCGTTTGAAGGAAGAGCACGAAGCCAAGGAGCAGTTGTCAGCGCTCGAGCAGATGGACATCGACTCTCAGGAATTCCTGGACGCGCTCGTCCTCTTCAAGGGCGCAGTCGTCGACCATGCCGAACGTGAAGAGACCGAGGAGTTCAACAAACTTCAGCGCGACCTCGACCCCGCCGACCTGAAGCGAATGGTGTCCGCGGTGCAAGCTGCCCAAGCGATCGCGCCGACCCGACCCCACCCCGGCGTCGAATCGGCCGTCCTCAACTTTGCCGTGGGCCCGTTCGCTTCGATGCTTGACCGCGCTCGCGACGCCATCTCCGCCGCCCTCAGGTAGGCCGAACAACTCAAATCGCCATGTAGAGAACAACGTTGAGGACCTTCCATCATCCTCCGAGGTCCAGCAGGCGATTAGGGACTGACGACCACCTTGCCGAAGACGCCGGTGCGCAGCAGGCCCAGTGCCTCTTCCACGTCGTCCAGTGCAAGTCGTTCGGAGACGACGGGGCGCAGCGACCCCTCGGCCGCCAGCCCCATCACGGCCTGTGCGGCGTCGCGGCGGGTGTGTTGATCCACCGAGTTGAGGCTGAACGCCGAGAAGCTGGGGGACCGGTGGAAGTTGGCGAGGAGCGTCGCACCGAAGTCGGGAGGCGGGGCGCCCGCCACGCCGCCGCACAGCACGAAACGCCCGTTGTCGGCCAGCATCTCGACGAACGCCGGCATCTCGTCGCCGCCGACGGTGTCGACGATGACGTCGTACCGCTGTGCGTCGGCGCGCGCCGCGTCCCGTGACACGTACCGAGCGGCACCGAGTTCGAGGAGTTGCTCGCCGCGCTCGTCCGAGGACGTCACCGCCGTCACCCGGGCGCCCCGCAACGCCGCGAGCTGAGTTGCCATCACACCGATGCCCCCGCTGGCGCCGCGCACGAGGACGTCGGCCGGCCCGTGGCCGCCGACCCGCTGGAGTACCTCGTAGGCGACGAGGGCGTTGATGCCGAGTGCCACCGCTTCGGTGGATCCGAGTCCGTCGGGGATGGGCAGCGTCGAGGAGTAGTCGACGGCGCAGCGCTCGGCGAAGCTGCGGGTAGTCGTCATTGCGAAGACGTGCCTGCCGAGCACCTCTGGGTCGACGCCTGCCCCGACGCCGACGATCGAGCCGGCGAGCTCGGAGCCGAGGACGAACCCGGGCTCGGTCACGAGGGGATACTGACCGTCGACGATCATCACGTCCATGTAGCCGACCCCAGCGGCCTGGACCGACACGATCACCTCGCCGTCGCCCGGAACGGGATCGGGCTGGTCCTCGCGTACCTGGCCGCTACCGAATTGCTCGACGTAGAACGCCTTCATCTGCCGTACTCCTCGATCGTCGACGCGAAAACGAGCACCGCCCTGCGGCGTCCAACCGGGCACGGGTTGGACGCATTCCCCGTCACCTGACACGCCGCGGCTCCCCGATAGACCTCGGGCGCTGCGCTGGTCTGGACCCGGCAAAATCTCAGTCGACTGACGAGGTGCAGTGACCGGTGGTTTGCCTCGGGAACTATCGCGTCAATGCGGCGAAACGCGAGTTCGTCAAACGCGTGGGCAACAGCAGGCGGCCTGCTGATGTGCCGATGCCGTGTCCCCACAGGCTGCTTTCTCCGACTGCGATACCCAGCTCCGCCGAGGTCTCGGTCATGTTGGCAAGGTCGACGTAGCCGACCAACTCTCCCTCAACTTGAATGCCCAGTCTGAGTAGGTCGGTCTGCCTGCCATGGATGGTTTCCCTCAGCCATGCCTGTAGCTGTCGATGGGTGAGGCCGGGACGCCAGCCATTCGCCAGTCGGAACTCCTCGTCTGCGACCCAACGCGCTGCGGTGGCTGCGTCTGCGAGGCGCAACGGACGCAACTTGACTCTCATTGGAGGCACGTACAGGACTCTGGTCAGTCCTCCAAGGATCCGCAAGGGATTCTCAGCTACGGAAGCGTCGAGCGACTACCCTTCTGTCAGTTGGGCCTTCTGTCAGTCGGGCCATCGTCTCCCGTGCTAGCGCTGGCAGGGAACCGGACGACGAGTATCCTTGCCGGGGGGTGTATTTCGCGATGTTGGCTCGGCTGTGGAGAGCGCGGATGCTCTGGATTCTCAGTCCCAGGCCCCTTGCCGTTGCCACTGCCGTTGCCGTTGTCACTGCCGTTGCCGTTGTCGCGGTCATCACGCTGGTGGCGTCGCTCGCTGCGCTAGTGCCGGGTTATCGGGCCGTTTTGCCACTCCGCTACTCGGTACCGCCAGGCAAGGAATTTGCCCAACTGAACCGAGTGTCGCATTGGCCCAAGGAATGGGCTGAGGCTGTTTGTGTGCCACCGCTCTACCCAGTACGAACCCCCTACGCTGATTTGCCCAACGCCTCAGCCATCGGGGTGTGCAAGGCAAGGATTGAGCCAGGAGGTGACAGTGAGAGCGTCACGATTGCCCGTTTTTCCGCCGAGCTCCCCATGCAGGTTGATCTCTACAACGCCGGTTACGAGTGGTACGCGTTTGCGTATCACCAGGGCGGGATGACTGTCTTCGCCACATACTCAGACGCCGTGGTCTCCGATCCGGCTACCAACTTGACTGAATCCCCGGTGCTCGAGCCGCTGAAGCGATTCGGGTTCCACGTCTACGGAAGTCCGGGTCCTTAAGCCCCATTCTCGAAAACCATTCGGCAGACCGCGGAGCAAGAGTTTCGGCGGCCGCCATGCGGATCGCTCCGCGGCCCTTGGCAAGGCGGGGTGGGCTTTCCGTCACCGCGTCCAACGTATGGGGAGAGGGTGGTTTCGACTCGTCGTCACCGGGGCAACCTACGTCGTCTCCAGGTCTGCGGACGCTCTCCTGGTGTGGACCGAAGGGTGGCGCTCCATGAGCGAAGCTGGCTCGAATGCAGGTGAGGTCGACGTCGTCGCCGCGCATGGTGCTCTCGGCACCAGTCTCAAACCCCGCCACATCACCATGATCTCGATCGCCGGAGTGATCGGTGCAGGCCTGTTCGTCGGCTCGGCGAATGCCATCAAGGAGGCGGGCCCCGCCGTCCTGATCTCCTATTTCCTGGCCGGCACCCTGGTGGTGCTGGTGATGCGGATGTTGGGGGAGATGGCGACGGCCAATCCCGACACCGGATCGTTCTCGGTGTACTCGGACCGGGCGCTCGGCGGGTGGGCCGGCTTCTCGGTCGGGTGGCTGTACTGGTGGTTCTGGGTGCTCGTCATTCCCGTCGAGGCGACCGCCGCCGCGGCGATCCTGTCCGATCTGGTCGGCGCTCCGCAGTGGGTCTGGGCGCTGGCCGTGACCCTTCTCCTGACCGTCACCAATCTCGTCAGCGTGGGCAACTACGGTGAGTTCGAGTTCTGGTTCGCCTTGATCAAGGTGATCGCCATCGTGGCGTTCATCGGTATCGGCCTGGCCGCGATCTTCGGGCTCATTCCGGATTCCGAGGTCAGCGGCATCCACTCGCTGTGGCAGCCGGACGGATTCATGCCCAACGGCTTCGGTGCCGTCATCGCAGGCATGCTGGTCACGATGTTCTCGTTCATGGGCACCGAGATCGTGACCATCGCCGCGGCCGAGTCCCCGGATCCGACCACCGGGATCAGCAAGGCCGTGAACTCGGTGATCTGGCGTATCTCGCTGTTCTACATCGGATCGATCTTCGTCATCGTCGCGCTGATGCCGTATGACCAGCTCGACGACGGGTCGTATCAGTCGACGCTGGAGGCGATCGGCATTCCCGGCTCCAAGATCGTGATGGATCTGGTCATCCTCACCGCGGTGGCATCGTGCCTGAACTCCGCGCTCTACACCGCGTCCCGGATGCTGTTCTCGCTCGGCGACCGCAGGGACGCGCCCAGCGTGGTGCGGAAACTGACCGGCAACGGCGTCCCGTGGGTCGCGGTGCTGGCGTCGATGGTCGTGGGCTTCGTGGCGGTCATCGGCAACTACCTGCTGCCGGAGAAGATCTTCGGCTACCTGCTTGCCACCAGCGGCGCGATCGCGCTGTTCGTATACCTGGCCATCGCGGTCAGCCAGTTCAAGTTGGGCCGGACCATGCGCGCCGATGGTGAGCGCGCACCGGTGCAGATGTGGCTCTTCCCGTACCTGACGATCGTCGTCATCGTCGCCATCGTCGCGGTGCTGGTGCTGATGGCATTCGATCCAGATCAACAGCAGGCGATCTTCCTGTC
>NZ_JBEVLO010000031.1:0-27029 GCF_040509115.1 Mycobacterium sp.
CGTCACGGACGCACGCCATCAGTTCCCCGACGATGGGGGTGTCGATGCCGAGCAGCTTCGCCGACCGGATGACCCGGCGCAGCAGCCTGCGCAGGACGTAGCCACGGCCGTCGTTGCCGGGGCTGACGCCGTCGCCGATGATGATCGCCGCGGTGCGGCTGTGGTCGGCGATGATGCGGTAGCGGACGTCGTCCTCGTGGTTGCCGACGCCATACCCGCGCGGTGCAATCCCCGCCACCAGATCGATCACGGGACGCACCAGGTCGGTCTCGTAGACGTTGTCGACGCCCTGCAGCAGGCACGCGATGCGTTCCACGCCCATGCCGGTGTCGATGTTCTTGCGCGGCAACGGGCCGAGGATCTCGAAGTCGGACTTGCCGGTGCCCTCGCCTCGCTCGTTCTGCATGAAGACGAGGTTCCAGATCTCGATGTAGCGGTCCTCGTTGGCCTCGGGTCCGCCGTCGATCCCGTATTCGGGCCCGCGGTCGTAGTAGATCTCCGAGGAGGGTCCACACGGACCGGGGATCCCCATCGACCAGTAGTTGTCGGCCATGCCGCGACGCTGGATGCGCTCCGCGGGCAGCCCGGCCACCTCCTGCCACAGTCCGATGGCTTCGTCGTCGTCGAGATAGACCGTCGCCCAGAGTCTTTCGGGCTCGAATCCGTAGCCACCTCGGTCCTGCGGGTTCGTCAGCAGGGTCCAGGCGAACTCGATGGCGCCCTTCTTGAAGTAGTCGCCGAAGGAGAAGTTGCCCGCCATCTGGAAGAAGGTGTTGTGCCGGGTCGTGATGCCGACCTCGTCGATGTCTGGCGTGCGGATGCACTTCTGCACGCTTGTCGCGCGGTCCCATGGCGCCTTCTGCTGGCCCAAGAAATATGGCACGAACTGCACCATGCCTGCGTTCACGAACAGCAGGTTCGGGTCGTCGAGGATCACCGAGGCGCTCGGTACCTCGGTGTGACCCGCGTGCATGAAGTGATCGAGGAAGCGCTTCCTGATCTCGTGTGTCTGCACGTGCTGCTGTCCTTACGGTTTCGGGGGCTCTGGGGTTCGGGGCTCGTGGGTTTCTAGGCCAAGTCTCCAGGCTTGGGGTGCCATTATCGACCGCATAACAGTACCGGCCCGGTTTCTTCGCGCCGCAACGGTGCGCCGGCGGCCGCGACCGCACTCGGTACGGGCGCGATCACCCGGCGATGAAGCTCAACCGCACGCTGCGGCGGGAGTTGTCGCGGTTGAGGTCGACCAACACGATGCTCTGCCACGTTCCCAGCAGCGGCTTGCCCGCCTGCACGGGCACGCTCACCGACGGCGAGACGATGCCTGGCAGGACGTGATCGGCACCGTGGCCCGGCGAGCCGTGGGCGTGCCGGTAGCGATCGTCGCGGGGCAGCAGCCGTTCGAGCGTTTCCACTAGGTCGTCGTCGGAGCCTGCGCCCGTCTCGACGATGGCCACGCCCGCGGTTGCGTGGGGCACGAAGACGTTGCATAGCCCGTCTCCACGTGAGCGGCAGAATGCCTCGACGGCGTCGGTGATGTCCACCGTGCGACGACGAGACGTGTCCACGTCAAGCAGGTCGGTATTCACCTTGACGAGGGTACGGGCCGCCGACGTCGAGGTAATTCACGCCGACGTTTATTCGAACGTTCCATGGGTATTGCTGTCTCACTCGATTTCTCTCGAACGAAAGCGACATGGACATGACACCCACTGGCATCATCACTGCGATTCTCATCGGCATCGTCGTCGGCGTGCTGGGGCGGCTCCTGGTGCCCGGCAAGCAACCGATCGGGATTCTCGTCACGATCCTCGTCGGGATCGTCTCGGCGCTCATCGGCACCTGGTTGGCCAGGCAGCTCGGCATTCCCACCGCCACCTCGGGCATCGATTGGATGGAGCTGCTCGTGCAGGTCATCGTCGCCGCACTCGGCGTCGCGCTGGTTGCCAGCCTCACCGGTCGCCGTCGCCGCACGGGAATGCTGCGACGTTGATCTAGTAACGCAGCAGACGGCCTGCGCCCGGGCCCGTCTGCTGCGCCCCAGGCGTTGCCGCCGGGTTCGGTCAAGTCGACGTACGTGCCCCCATCACGAGCGTCGAGGATACCGACATCCGGCGGCATCGCCGCTTTCGAATGCCCTTCGGCCAGTGCAGGACTGCGGCTTGAAGCTGTGGCGAGTCACCCGCCGACCAGCAGAGCGTCCAGACGCTCGTAGCCCTCGGTCATGCCGCCCTCCATGCCGGAGGACAGCAACAAGTCGCGGGCTTCGGTGTTGGGGCAGATCGATCGGCCGCGCAACCGGCTCCGCCTCCCGCCAAGGTCCTCGAACCACATGAACTCGATGTTCACCTGATCGGGTGCGCCCTCGAACTCGAAGGTCTGGACGATGAATTCGCCCTGGCGCACGGTGTGGAACACGCCGTTGAACCAGTACTCGTCACCATCGGGGCCGCGATGCAAGTATCGGTAACCGCCCCCGGTGCGGAAATCCCAACGCTCGATGGACATCTCGTTGCCCGACGGACCCAGCCACTGCTTGACGAGGTCGGGTTCGGCGTGGGCGCGGAACACCGCGCCGACGGCGGCGTCGAACTCGCGGGTGTAGTCCATCGCCAGGGTGTCGACTGGAACTACCAGGTCAAGTGCATTCGTCATCGTGATCTTCCCTTCTCGGTGTCCTTCTTCGGGTTCTGGTCGGGCTGCGACATTTCCGTCAGCAGGCCATCCAGTCGGCGGTAGCTTCGTTCGGCGTCCAACCGATATCGGTCGATCCACGACGTCAGGCGCTCGAGAGCGGCCGCGTCGAGGTGCACCGGCCTGCGTTGGGCGTCACGGCTTCTCGTCACCAACCCCGCCCGCTCCAATACCTGGATGTGCTTGGAGATGGCCTGCTTGGAGATGGCAAAGGGCGCGGCCAGGTCATTCACGGTGGCCGGCCCCCGTGACAGCTTTGCCACGATGGCCCGTCGGACGGGATCGGCCAACGCGAGGAAGGCGCGATCCAGTCGCTCGTCGGTCCCGTCATCTCCTGACTTCAATTATCAACCTCAGGATTGATCAATCAATTGGTTGACTACAAATCTAGGCCGCTGCCCTGCGTGGCGTCAAGGGATCGGCAGGCTCGACGATCGAGCACGACCTAGTCAGCGCTTGCGACGCAGGATCGCTCGCAACTTCTCCAAACGGCCTGCGATCTCACGCTCGGCACCATGGGTGGTCGGGCGGTAGTAGTCGACACCCACCAGATCGTCTGGTGAATATTGTTGCGGCACAATGCCATCAGGATCGTCGTGCGGATAGGAATAACCCTGGGCGTTGCCGAGTGCCGCGGCTCCGGAGTAGTGGCCGTCGCGCAGGTGGGGCGGCACCAGGCCTGCCTTGCCTGCCTTGATGTCGGCCATCGCGGCACCCAGCGCCGTGGTCACCGCGTTGGACTTCGGGGCGGTGGCCAGATGAACCGTGGCGTGGGCCAGCGTCAACTGGGCCTCCGGCATACCGATCAGCTGCACGGTCTGCGCAGCGGCGACAGCGGTGAGCAGCGCCGACGGGTCGGCCATGCCGATGTCCTCGCTGGCCAGGATCGTCAACCGCCGCGCAATGAACCGCGGGTCCTCCCCCGCCGTCAACATCCGCGCCAGGTAGTGCAGCGCCGCATCGACGTCGGACCCGCGGACCGACTTGATGAAGGCGCTGACCACGTCGTAGTGCTGATCGCCGTCGCGGTCGTAGCGGACGGCGGCCTTGTCCAGCGACTGCTCGATGACCTCGACGGTCACGGTGTTGCCCGCCTCGGCCGCCACCTCCAGCGCAGTGAGCGCGCGCCGGGCATCCCCTGCGGCCAGCTGCACCAGCAGCTCGATGGCGTCGGCCTCGACGGTGACGGCACCGCCCAGCCCACGCGGGTCGGCGATGGCCCGCTCGACGACCGACCGGACCGCCTCGGCGCCCAGCGGCTGCAATTGGAGGATCAACGACCGGGACAGCAGCGGGGCCACCACCGAGAACGACGGATTCTCCGTGGTGGCCGCGACCAGAAGGACGATGCGGTTCTCGACGGCGGCTAGCAGCGCGTCCTGCTGTGTCTTGGAGAAGCGATGCACCTCGTCGATGAACAGCACGGTCTGTTGGCCGTGCACCGCAGCTCGACGGGCGACGTCGATGACCGCTCGGACGTCCTTGACCCCGGCGGACAACGCGGAGAGCGCCTCGAAACGGCGACCAGTGGCCCCCGAGATCAGCGACGCCAGGGTGGTCTTGCCCGTCCCTGGTGGCCCGTACAGGATGACCGACGCCGCGCCGGACCCGTCGACGAGCCTGCGCAACGGCGAACCGTCGCGCAGCAGGTGATCCTGTCCGACCACCTCGTCCAGGCTGGCCGGGCGCATCCGAACGGCGAGCGGCGCAGACGGACCGCCGTCGGGCATTCCTGATGCCGCCCCGGCGAAGCCCGGCTCGTCAGCGGGCACGTCGAAGAGACCATCGGCCACGGTTCAGGCTTACCACGTCGGGGCGACGAACCCGACCGCACGTCAGTCCCGGAGGGTGCGCCCGTCGGAGTCCTTGACGTTGCCCATGAAGATCAGGATCGCGTCGATCAGCGGCCAGATCCCACACGTGATCCAGGACACCAGCAGCATCGCCACGCCGAGACCCGTGTAACCGAGATAGAAACGGCCGATGCCGAACGTGCCGAGGAACAGCTGCAACAGGCCGGCGACCAACTTGCTCTTGTCCGACAGCGGCTGCCCGTACTGGTCGAATCCGTAGGGCGCGCCGGGCTGCGGATACGGGTTGACCCCGGGATACGGCGGCGGCGCACCGTAGATGCCCTCGGGCGGCGGCGCACCGTAGGTGCCCTCGGGCGGCGGCGCACCGTAGGTGCCCTCGGGCGGCGGCGCGCCGTAGGTGCCCTCTTGAGGCTGGTACGGCTTGTCGGCGCCAAACGGCGGCTGATGGGGCTGATCGCCATAGGGCGGCGGCGGGACTGACATGCCACGGATGATGTCCCATTTGCTGGCCGTCGTCCACCACCACGGGCACATCCGCGTGAACTCCACGAAATCGGTCGCCACGAGCGACGATGGCCGATGTGTTGATCAACCGGTCGACCGCCCAGGGAATCGCCTCGGGCAGTATCACGCTGGTGCTGCGCAGTTGGGACGCGCCACGTGCGAAACCGGGTGGTACGCAACGCACTCCAGCGGGCACCATCCGCGTCGATGCGATCACCGAATACCCCGGCACCCATCGGGTGACGGCCGCGCAGGCCCGTGCCGCGGGATTCGCGGACGCCGCGGCGGCGCAGGCCGCGATCGACCGCCGACCCGCACGGCACGTCTACGCGATCGCCGTGTCCTACGTCGGGGCAGACGAGCGACCCGAGCTCGCCGCCGACGACGCCCTCGATGCCCGGGCCATCGCCGCCATCGCAGGCCAGCTGGACCGCTGGGACCGGGCCAGCGCGACCGGACCGTGGACTCGCCGGTACCTGCGACTGATCGCCGACAACGAGGCGGTGCGGGCACCGGACCTGGCGACCGCAGTCGGAATGACGACGACACCGTTCAAGCGGAGAGTTCGGCAGCTGAAGGGCCTGGGTTTGACCATCAGCCTGGACGTGGGTTACCGAATCTCACCCCGCGGCAAGGCCTTTCTAGCAAAGACCTAGGTCGTCACGAAGTCGATGAGTTCCTCGACCCGGCCGATCAGGGCGGGCTCGAGGTCATTCCAGTCGCGCACGGTTCCCCGGATGCGTTGCCACGCGGCGGCGATGTCGGCTTGGTCGCGGTGCCGCCAGCCGAGGGCGTCGCAGATGCCGTGCTTCCACTCGACGTTGCGCGGAATCGCGGGCCACCGCTCCAGTCCGACACGGCCGGGTTTGACGGCTTGCCAGATGTCGACGTAGGGGTGTCCCACCACCAACGCATGCTCGCCGCCGGGCCCGCGCCTGACCGCCTCGGCGATGCGGGCCTCCTTGGAACCGGCGACGAGGTGGTCGACCAGAACCCCGAGCCTGCGGCCGGGCCCCGGCTGAAAGTCACGGACGATCGCGGCGAGATCGTCGACCCCGCCCAGGTATTCGACGACCACCCCTTCGACGCGGAGGTCGGCACCCCACACCTGCTCGACGAGTTCGGCGTCGTGCCGGCCCTCGACGTAGATGCGGCTGGCGAGCGCCGTCCGCGCGCGTGAGCCGGTGACGGCCACCGACCCGGAGGCCGTCCTGGTGCGAGCCTTGGGCGCCGAGCCCTTCGGTCGGGTCAGGATCACGGGTTTGCCATCCACCAGGTAACCCGGCCCGATCGGGAACGGGCGACGGTGGCCGTCGAAGTCCTCGACCTCCATGCGGTCGTATTCGACGCGGACGATCGCGCCGACGTAGCCGGTCTGAACGTCCTCGACGACGAGGCCGATGTCCGCGGCCCGCTCGGTGGAGTGCACCCGCTTGGGGGCGTGGGGGTTTCGGGCCAGCACATCCTGGCCATATCGATCGCTCACCCGAGGAAGCCTAGGAAGAATCCTTGCGGCGAGCGGTCGGCGCGCCGAGCCCGTGACCGATCGGTGATCCGGGTCAGGCGGCTGTCGGTTGCCGGCTCGACGCCGTTCGGAGCTAGTCGACGACGCCGCCTGCGGCGGCCGCCAGCTTGGCGGGATCCGAGGTGACCTCGTCGATCACGGTGTGGATGAAGCGCATCTTCTCCAGCACCTTCATCGGAAGGACGAACGGATAGAGATCGTCGTGCCCCATCGATCGGTTCACCATGTTCAATGCCCACGACAGCGGCAGCCACATGTCGATGATGGAGTCGAATCCGCTGGGGCCCAGATTGCGTCGTTCGAACGTCGCCGCCGCCGGCGCAAAGCTGAATGCCGCAGCGGTGTCCAAGGTGTCGCGGATGTGCAGGTAGTGCGCGAAGGTCTCGGCCCAGTCCTCGGCCGGATGCATGGTGGCATACGAGGACACGTAGTCCTTCTCCCAGCCCGCCGGCGCCCCTTCGCCGTAGTGGCGATCCAGCGCCGCCTGGTAGTCGGCCTCCGCGTCGCCGAACAACTCCGTGGCCTGTTCCTGATACTGGGACGCGGTGCCGATCAGGCGGTAGTAGTAGTAATGCCCGATCTCGTGGCGGAAGTGCCCGAGCAGCGTTCGGTACGGTTCGGCCATCGCGACGCGCAGTTGCTCGCGGTGCACGTCGTCGCCCTCGGCGAGGTCGAGCGTGATCACGCCGTTCTCGTGCCCGGTGAACACCTTCTCGAACTGGCTGGACAGCAGGTCGAACGCCAGCCCGTAGTTCGGGTCCTGGTCGCGTCCGACGATGGGTAGTTTCAGGTCGACCAGCTCGACGATCAGCCTGCGCTTGGCCGTCTCCGCGGTGGCGAACGCCGCCATCGCCGGTTTGTCGGCGTCGTTGGGGCGCGTGCGGGTCAACGCGCACGAGGTGCACAGCTGGCGCACCGGTGCGACTTTGACCAGCCAGTTGCATTGAGCGGCATGCAGATTGGCACACAGCTGGTACTCGCTGGAGTCGACGGCGCCACCGTGTTCACTCTCGGCACCCGACGCGATGACCAGGAAGGCCATGTCCTCGAGCGAGAAACCGAGCTTGCTGCGGCAGGACAGGCACACCGAATTCTCGAAAGCCAGGTGCTGGCCGCAGTTCGGGCAGATGAAGTCACGCACGGAGAAGTCCTCCATCGAAGGGAGCCACGTCGACGGAGACGTCGATCTTGCTGCTCTCCGAGTCGGTGTAGATGATGCCGCGAAGCGGCGGAACGTCGGCGTAGTCGCGGCCGAAACCGACGACGACATACCGCTCGTCGACCATCTGGTCGTTGGTGGGGTCGAAACCCAGCCACTGGTTCTGCGGTGTCCACACCGATGCCCACGCGTGGGTGGCGTCGATCCCGACCATGCGTTCCCTTCCAGGCGGTGGGTCCGTCGCCAGGTACCCGGAAACGTAGCTGGCGGCCAGACCATTGGCGCGCAGGCAGGCGATCGCCAGCCGCGCGAAATCCTGACATACCCCCTCCCCCGCGGCCAAAACTTCGGCCACCTGGGTGGATACCGTGGTGGATCCCGACCGGTAGGTGAAGTCGGTGTTGATGCGGGTGTTGAGGTCGCGGAGCACCTCGATCAGGGGGCGCTCGGGCTCGAAACTGGATGCGGCGTAGTCACGTACGCCGTCGGTGATCTCGGGCTGCTGCAGATCCAGGGTGAACTCGACGGCCAGGGCACCGTCGGTGCCGACCGGCCGGGAGATCTCCCACGGCGCGAGCGCGGACCCGCTGCCGTAGAGCGCGTCCGGCGGCGGATCCACCTCGACGATCGAGTGACTGGTGACGGTCAGATTGCGGTGGCGCTCGGTGACGTGGAAGTACGAACTGATGTTGCCGTATCCGTCCCGGCTGGTGGAACTGTCGGACGCCTCGGGGTCGATGGTCAGACGGTGCGAGATGCACCGCTGCCTCGTCGAGTCCCTCGGCGTTAGGAAGCCCCTGCCGTAGGAACTGGTGACGTCGTCGGAGTAGTGGTACATGGTCCGGTGCGTGACCGCGTACGCCCGGGAGTTGGGCACCGCGGTGGGGCCGTCGGTCATGGCAGCGCCCGCCTCTCGTCCGGCCCCCACAGCGGCTGCATCTCACCGGGCAGCGACAGGTGCGTGACGGTGATCCGACGGGACAGGTCACGCAGATCGGCATGGATGGTGTCGAGTAGCCCGTCGAGTTCGGCGCGGACGCCGTCGGTGACGTCCTCGAGGTCGGCGGGGTCGAGCCTGCGCAGCCGCGCAGCGATCTCGTCGACGAGACGCTCGGGCCGGGTGGACCCCGACGACGAGGGCAGCGCCTTGAGGTTGGCCCGCAACCGCTCGAACTGATAGGCCAGCGAGCGCGGATTCTCCCCGTCGAACAGCAGCAGGTCCGCGACGGCGGACACGCTGACCTTGCCAAGGGTGCGCCTGCGGTAGATGACCGACGACTCGCATGCCACCAGGGTCGACTCGGTGATGGTCTGCTCGGCACCTGGGCTGCGCACCTGGGTCAGCGTCGCGCGCAACAATCCGGTCAGCCAGATGCCTCGCTCGATGCGCTTGCCGATGTCCATCATGGTCCAGCCCACGTCGTGCACCATCGACTCGGCGGCGACACCGGAGAACGCCAGCATTCCGGCCAGTGTCTGGCTATGCGCCGTGGACAGGTAGGCCTCCCCCTCGGTCAGCGAATCTGGGGGCGTACCAATCGAATTGAACACCGCGCGCTCGACGGCGGCCAGCACCATCCAGGTGTCGTTCGACATCTGGTCCCGGACCGCCCGCGCTGCCAGTCCGAGGCGTTCCACCGATTGGCTCAGCGAACCGGGGCGGTGCCGGTCGGCGGTCAACGACCAGAGCGTCGTCGGGGCGATGGCGATCATCTCGGCGTCATCGCCATCGGAGCCGGTGTCGGTGCCCGTGATCCGCCCGAGGGCCGACAGTAGGACGGGAACGCACTCACTGCCGGGGACGTCCTGCCGGTAGCGGTATTCGTGGTATCGCTCGCGGGTGACGTTGAGCATTCTGGCGGTGCTCTCGGCACGCTCGGAGTAGCGGCCGAGCCAGAACAGATCGGACAGCACGCGTGGCGAGCTGACGGCCCGCGTCGGGCTTGGCGTGATCGCGGGCAGCTCGACCGAGGGCGTCGGGGTGCGCTCGGCGGTGACACGGCTCGGGGCCGTCACCCAGACGTCCTTGGCCGCTGCGGTATTCATCTCGTACGCGGCGTTCCCGGAGGCCAGCAGGTATCCGAGCCCACCGATCATCGGCGCGTAGCCTCCGCGCTGCGCGACGGTGAACAACCGCATGCCGACACTGCCTGCCGACAAGCCGCCCGGCGCGTGGACGGTGGGCGCCGAGGAGAACTGCGGCAGCTCCTGGCCCACCCACTGCCACGGCATGGCGGCGATGCGGGCGGCCAGGTCCTCGCGTTGCCCCGCAGACAGCGCCGGGCCGACGATCGGCTCCCCGCCCGCCACCGGCCGAATGAGCAGTGACGGCAGATGACTCAAGAGATGCGAACGCTCGACGTCGATGCCGCCCCAGTACATCGGGGCGGTGTTCAGTTGCGGCGTCTCACCCAGGAGCAGCTCGGAGACTTCCGGCAGGAAGCGTTGCAGTCCAGGGCTTTCCAGTATTCCGCTGCCCAACGTGTTGACCACGGTGACAGCGCCCCGCCGCAACACCTCGACGAGTCCGACCACGCCCAACCGCGAATTCGCCCGCAGATCCAGGGGATCGGCGTAGGCGGCGTCCACGCGGCGTAGGACGACGTCGACCCGCTTGAGGGTGCCGAGGGACCGCATCCACACCTTGCCGTCGCGGACCACCAGGTCCGCGCTCTCGACCAGCGGGAAGCCGAGCACGCTGGCGAGGTAGGCCTGGTCGAACGCCGTCTCGGAATGGATGCCGGGACTCAGCACCACGACGACCGGTTCCTCGGCCGACTCCGGCGCGGCATCGATGAGCGCCAGTCGCAGTGCCTGCGCCCACGGCGAGGCCGGGCGCGGACCGACCCGCTCGTAGAGATCGGGGATGGCGTGCGCCACGACGCGTCGGTCGGCCAGGGCGTATCCGGCGCCAGACGGCGCTTGGGTCCAGTCGGCGTTGACCAGGAAGTGGCCGTCGCCGTCGCGGCTGACGTCGCACCCGTGCAGGAACAACTGATGGCGGCCTGGCACTTCGATGCCCCTGGCGGCCCTGACGTAGCCGGGGTGAGCGAACACCAGCTGAGGGGGCAGCACCCCGCTGGTGATCGAGCGGCGCGCCCCGTACAGGTCGGTCAACATCGCATCGAGCAGTCGAGAGCGCTGCACCAGACCGGATTCGAGGGTGTCCCAGTCCGCTGCCGAGATCAGCAGGGGAAGCGCATCCAGGTGCCACGGGCCGGGCACCTGGTTGCCGTCACCGTTGATGACGGCGTCGCCGGACGGTCTCCCGGGGCCATTGCGGTCCTGCCCGCCGGGGTCGACTTGGACGAAGGTGATGCCGTCGTTGTCGACCAGCGAACGCACGACGGACCGCAGGCGCTCCAGGCCGTAGCCGCCCCGCTCTGCGACGGCCTCGGCGAGTTCCTGCCAGGCGGGACGTACGTTGCCAGCCGCGTCGACGAATTCGTCGTAGCCGCTTCCCGCTCCGCCGCGGACGTCGAACAACGATTCCTGGGCGCGGGCGGCACGGTAGCGGGCCACCACGTCACCATCGACCGCACCGGCGTCACCATTCGTGCCGGCGCCGGTGACGGCGGGAATGGGCTCCGGTGGGCCACTCGAGCGCAGAACCATCAACGCAGCACGGTACGCACCCGCCGCAGATCGACGATGCCCGGCGCGCCGACGTCAGTGGACTGACGTGCTTGCTTCTCCCGAATGTCGGACATGTCGACCTGACCCGGGGTGAATCCGGTTGCCTCGAAGCGACGGCCCCGTCGCGATTCGGCCTCCACGGCGTTGATGGGCGGATTGTCGTACGCACGGCCGCCGGGATGGCTGACGTGATAGGTGCAGCCACCGCGTGACGTGCCCGTGGCAGTGTCGATGAGCTCGAACCGCAGTGGGCTGTCGACGGTGATGGTCGGGTGCAGCGCGCTCGGGGGCTGCCAGGCGCGGTAGCGCACTCCGCCCACCTGGACGTCGGGATTGTCGGTGGCCAGCAGCGGGATCGGATAGCCGTTGGCCGTCACCACGTAGCGATGCCGGTCGGCGCCGATGAGCCGGACCTGGAGGCGCTCGACCGACGAGTCGACGTATCGGGCGGTGCCGCCTGCAGTGGACTCCTCCCCGAGCACGTTCCACGGTTCGATGGCGCCGCGGAGTTCGATCTCGACGCCGTCGAAGACGGCGGTGCCGATCCGGGGGAAGCGGAATTCGGTGAAGGGGTCCAGCCAGCTGGTGTCGAAGTCGACACCGTGCGCTCGAAGGTCGGCGGCGACGTCGGCGATGTCGTGAATGATGAAGTGCGGCAACAGGTAACGCCCATGCAGATTGGCGCCGTGCCGGATCAGGGGGGCACGCAACGGTTCATCCCAGAACCAGGCCACCAGCGAGCGCACCAACAGCGACTGCACCATCGCCATCTGATGGTGGGGCGGCATCTCGAAGCCGCGCAGTTCCAGCAGGCCCAGCCTGCCACGGGCACTGTCGGGACTGTAGAGCTTGTCGATGCAGAACTCGGCGCGGTGGGTGTTGCCGGTGATGTCGGTCAGGAGGTGCCGAAGCGCCCGGTCGGTGACCCACGGAGCGGAGCTTGCGGAGCGATGATCCGACGGAGCGGAGCTTGCGGAGCGACCATCCGACGGGTTCGCCGCCCCGGAACCGTCCGAGGGCAGGCCTGAAGCGGCCCGGGGATTGGGGTTCGTGAGCCGGTCGATCTCGGCGAACGCGATCTCGAGTTCGTAGAGCGACTCGACGCGCCCCTCGTCGACGCGCGGTGCCTGCGACGTGGTGCCGATGAAGCGTCCGGAGAACAGGTAGGACAGCGACGGATGTCGCTGCCAGTAGGTCAGCATCGACACCAGCAGATCGGGTCTGCGGAGCATCGGGGAGTTGGCGGGCGAGGTGCCGCCGAGGGTGATGTGATTGCCGCCGCCGGTGCCGCCGTGGGTGCCATCGAAGTCGAAGGACTCGGTGGACAGCCGGGCGAGCCTGGCCTGCTCGTAGAGCGTCTCGAGTTGTTCGCGCTGTTCGTCGAAGCTCGCCGTCGGCGCGACGTTGACCTCGATGACGCCTGGGTCGGGCGTGACCGACATCGAGGTGAGTCGCTCGTCCGGAGGCGGTCCGTAGCCCTCGACGACCAGTGGGCACTGCGCCTTGGCCGCGGCGGCTTCGAGGCGACTGACGAGATCGACGAAGTGGTCGAGTTCCTCGGTGGGCGGCAGGAACACGTAGAGGATTCCGTCGCGGATCTCGGCGACCATCGCGGTGATTGGGGCACCATCGGCGTCCTCGACGTCCGCTTCCTCGGACTGCTCGGAGGGCCGCAGCGCCGCCCGGGGCGACAGCGGATCGGCGCTGTGCGACGCGGGCGGCGGCCGCCAACTGATCGCGTTCAGCGGCAGCCGCAGACCGGCCGGAGAGTCGCCTTCCAACAGCACGATTCGCCCGCGGCGCAGCTGCCAGTCGGCACTCGCCCAGCCGCTGTCGTCGTCGCGTCGGTGCAGCGGGAGGACGTAGGCACTCGGCTCGAGGACCGATTCGTCGAGCCGGGTCAGCAGTTGGGCCCGCGCATCCGGCGAGTCGGCTTCGAGGTCGTCCTCGGCGGCGACCGCGGCTCCCGCGGGCTGACGGACGGCTGCGGCCAGTCGGCTGAGCGGGTCCTCGTAGGCCGACCGCACCTGAGAGGCGGGCAACCCCAGGCCTGCGGCGATCCCACTGAGTACCTGATGGCCTGCGTCGGGGGCGATCGCCGCCAGTGGCTCGTTGGACCACGGGTCCGCCAGGAGGGCGTCGTCGACCCAGAGGGGTTCCCCGTCGGCGCGCCAGTACAGATTGATCTGCCAGCGCGGCAACGGCTCACCCGGGTACCACTTGCCCTGGCTGCGCTGCACCAGACCCTGCGGCGCCCACACCGACTTGAGACGCGCGGCGAGCGCGGACGCCCGTTCCCGTTTGTGCGGCCCGTCGGCGTCGGTGGTCCATTCCGGGTCGACCTGGTTGTCGATCGAGACGAACGTCGGCTCGCCGCCCACCGTCAGTCGAACGTCGCCGGCGGTCAGACGGGAGTCGACCTTGCTGCCCAACGCCCGGATCGAGGCCCATGCCGACTCGGTGTAGGGAAGCGTGACCCGCGGATCCTCGTGCACGCGCGTCACGACGTTGGAGAAGTCCAGCGTCGTCTCGCACGGTTCCGTCGCGCCCGAGATCGGGGCGGCCGACGAGGGGTGCGGTGTCGCCGACAACGGGATGTGGCCTTCGCCTGCGAACAGCGCCGAGGTGGGGTCGAGACCGATCCATCCCGCGCCGGGGATGTACACCTCGGTCCAGGCGTGCAGGTCGGTGAAGTCCGCGGTGGGCCCCGACGGACCGTCGAGCGCCTTGACGTCGGAGGTCAGTTGCACCAGGTAGCCGGACACGAAGCGCGCCGCCAACCCCAGCTGTCGCAGCACCGACACCAGCAGCCATGCCGAGTCGCGGCAGGAGCCGATGGCGGTGCGCAGCGTGAAGTCGGGGGTCTGTACGCCGGGTTCCATGCGCACGCTGTAGCCGACGTCGGCGTTGATGGCGGAGTTGAGCGCGACGAGGAAGTCGATGGTGCGGGTGCCGGGGCGCACGGTGAAGTTCTTCACCCAGTCGCTGGTGAGCTCACCGGGACCGGAGCCCTCGTCCTCTTCGTCGACGGGCCTTAGGTAGGGCTTGAGGTCTTCCAGCAGGGCCTTCGGGTACTCGAAGGGCCACGTCTCGGCGAAGTCCTCGATGAAGAAGTCGAACGGGTTGATGACCTTGAGGTCGGCGATCAGTCCGACGGTGATGGTCAGGTTCCGCGTGCGGCTCGGGAACACCAGGCGCGCAAGGAAGTTGCCGAAGGCGTCCTGCTGCCAGTTCACGAAGTGGTCGGCGGGCTCCACCTGCAACGAGTACGCCTCGATCGGGGTGCGCGAGTGAGGCGCCGGACGTAGACGAACGACGTGTGGAAAGACCTCCACCAAGCGGTCGAACGTGTAGCTGGTGCGATGCTCCAGCGCCACCTTGATGCCCATAGGACTTAGATCCCACCACACCGGCCACGGACATGCATGGCGCGTGCCCCCTTCACGGGGTGCGCAACGCCTGCCACGGCGAGGCGCACCAGGCCGACCGCCGGCCGCAGCGCCGACCTCGCGGTGAGGCCTCACGCTCCGCCGGTGGCGGCGGTCCGACGGTCGTCGTCGACCCGTTGTTGCCAAATGTGGGCACTCCACACGTTCCTGTTGTAAATTCACATCTCAATGCGCGTCGAGAGCGAAACACTCAGCTCAGCGGGAGTCATTCCTGTGAATTTTCAACAATCCATGAGGAACTGACGGTGGACGCCAAGACCCGGAGGGACCGCATCGAGGAGCGCGTGCGCGTCGAGCGTGAGGTCGGCTATGCCGAACTCGCCAGTGAGTTCGACGTGTCCGAGATGACGATCCGGCGCGACATGGAGGCACTGGAGAACCTCGGCGTCGTGCGCCGGGTGGTGGGTGGGGCGATCGCCCTCAAGGGCAAGGACAACGAACCCTCCTTCGCGACCAGGGTGGCCGACGCCGCCGACGAGAAACGGCACATCGCCGACGCCGTCGCCGACCTGATCGGTCCGAGCGAGACCCTCATCCTCGACTCGGGGAGCACCGCCCTCGCGGTAGCCCAATCGCTGCGGGGCCGAAAGCTGGGCCTGACGGTCCTCACCCCGAGCGTGCTTGCCGCGCTGGAACTGATCGACGAGGCCGACACCACCGTGGTGCTCACCGGCGGCGAGCTGCGGCCCGGCGAGCTGAGCCTGATCGGCCCGGCCGCCGAGGACACCCTGGCCAACTACAACTGCGACACCTTCGTGATGGGCGTGGCAGGCATCGACGCCAATCGGGGCATCTCGGATTACCACCAGGCCGACAGTCGGGTGAAGCGCGCGGCGAGCAAGCGCGCCGACCGCGTGATCGTCGCCGCCGACCAGAGCAAGCTCGGCCGCGTCACGTTCACCAGCATCGCCGCCCTCGACGAGATTCACATGATCATCACCGACGGCGATCCCGACCATCCGGCCCTCGTCGCCGCCCGCGAGGCAGGCGTCGACGTCGTCTGCGTCGCCGCGCACGTCGACGGCATCACCGCAGACGGGTCTGGGCCGCTGTGAGCCACCACACCATCGGGATCGACGTCGGCACCACCGGCACCAAGACCGTGCTGTTCGACACCGAGGCAGGCATCGTCGCCCAGGCTTCCCGGGACACCGCGCTGCACTCGACCGGCCCTGGCATCGCCGAGGCCGATACCGGGCAGTGGCATCGCAACGCCGTCGACTCCATCCGGGAAGTGCTGAGCACCAGCGGAATCGGAGCCGACGCCGTGACGGCGATCGCCGTCTCGGGAATGGTCCCCGCAGTGGTACCGCTGGATTCCGCAGGGACACCGCTGCGCCGCGCCATCCTCCAGAACGACGCACGGGCCCACCGCGAAGTCACCGAGCTGGCGGCCGCGCTGGCCGGCGTCGATCTGGTCACGCTCACCGGTTCGGCGCTGACCCAACAGTCAGTGGCGCCGACGACGGCGTGGTTGCGCACCAACGAGCCAGACGTCTACGCGGCGACGGCCCACTACGTCGGGTCCTACGACTGGGTGCTCACCGCGTTCGGCGCCGACGTCCACGTCGAGCAGAACTGGGCCCTGGAGTCCGGACTGTTCACCATCGACGGCGACGTCGCCGAACCGGTGCTGGCCGCCGCAGGCCTCGACCGAGAAACCCTTGCGCCCGTGTGCCGTCCGGGCACTCAGGTCGGTGCGTTGAGCCGCCCCGCCGCCGAGTCCACCGGGTTGCGGGAGGGCACCGCACTGATCGTCGGCGGTGCGGATCACGTGCTCTCGGCCTACGCCGCGGGAGTCAACGCCCCCGGTGACGCGCTGGTGAAACTCGGTGGCGCAGGCGACATCCTGGTGGCCAGCGACACCAGGGTGGTCGACGAGCGGATCTACCTCGACGCCCATCCGGTTCCCGGGCACTGGCTGCCCAACGGGTGCATGGCCACCAGCGGCAGCCTCATCCGCTGGTTCCAAGCCCTGATCGGCGGCGCGGACGAGGTGGCCCTCACCGAACTCGACGCCGATGCGACGTCGGCCGGTCCTGCCGAGGTGCTGTGCCTGCCCTACTTCCTCGGCGAGAAGAGTCCACTGCACGACCCCGACCTCCGCGGCACCTTCGCCGGGATGCACCTCGGGCACACCCGCGCCGACCTGTACCGGGCGGTGCTGGAGGCCATCGCCTTCGGCTTCCGGCACCACGTCGACGTCTTCACCGACATCGGAATCCGGCCGAACCGGGTGATGATCACCAACGGCGGTTCCACGTCCACGCTGTGGAAGCAGATCCACGCCGACGTCCTCGGCATCGAGATGCGACCCGTCCGTGGGCATCCCGGAGCCTCGCTGGGTGCCGCGGTGATCGCGGCGATCGGCGTCGGCGCGCTCGACGACTGGTCGGACGCCGCCCGGTTCGTCGCGTATGACGCCCCGATCGTCCCCGACCAGGGCCGCCGAGCCGTCTACGACGAGGCGTACCAGACCTGGCGCGACCTCGGTGACGCGGTGGCACCCATCTCCCACGCCATGGCGCGCCGTAGCCGTTGATCCACCAACGTTGGTCCAACACGATTGAAAGGAGCTGTGCCGCAATGAAAACCATGCAACCCACGTCAACAACGACACCAGGGCGGAGGCGGCGGTCCGTTCCCACCTGCGTCGTCGCACTGTTGGCAGTCCTCCCTCTCCTGATCAGCGCCTGCGCGGGCAGTGGCGGACCAGAACAGGCCTCGTCTCAGCCGGCCACCGGAACCGGCGCGGTCGGTCCCGACGTCTCTGGGACCGTGCGCATCCTGATGGAGAACGTGCCGGACACCGACATCGTCAAGGCGATGGTGCCCGAGTTCAACAAGGAATACGGAGGCGTCAAGGTCGACATCGAGACGCTCACCTACGACCAGATGCGCGACAAGCTGGTGTCGTCCTTTCAGTCGTCGTCACCCACGTACGACCTGATCATCGTCGACAACCCCTGGATGGTGGACTTCGCCAAGGCGAACTTCTTGCAGCCGTTGGATTCCCGGATCGACAGCACGCCCGACTACGACCCTGGCGACTTCTTCCCATCGCTGACCGACATCACCACCGTCGACGGTGTCCGCTACGGCGTGCCGTTCTACAACTACGCGCTCGGATACCTCTACGACACCGACGATCTCGCGCAGGCCAAGCTCGACGTGCCGACCACGCTCGATCAGTTGGTCAGTACGTCGAAGGCCCTCAAGACCGGCGACCGGGCAGGCATCGCGATGCAGCCACAGCGCGGCTACAAGATCTTCGAGGAGTGGGGGAACTGGCTCTTCGCCGCGGGCGGCTCCATCTACGACGCCGACGGCAAGGCCACGCTGAACACGCCGGAGGCCAAGACCGCGCTGAACGCCTACATCGACACGTACCGGACCGCGGCGCCACCCAACAGCCTGAACTGGGCATTCGACGAGGCGTTCCGATCGGTGTCCAGCGGCCAGGCGGCCTCCATGATCAGCTACAACTGGAACCTTCCCGCCCTCAACGAGCCGGGCTCCGGACCGTCGGCGGGCAAGTACAAGCTGGCCGTCATCCCCGGCGGCAAGCAGGTCCTGGGCTCCTGGAGCTGGGCCATCCCTGCCAACTCCGGCGCCTCCGACGCGGCGTGGGCGTTCACCTCCTGGCTCACCTCGAAGGCACACGACGTCCAGCGCACCGAGAAGGGCGGCGCCGCAATCCGACAGAGCACGCTCAAGGATCCCGCCGTCCTGAACGGTCCGCTCGGCGCCGATTACTACAAGACGGTCGAGGCGCTCCTGGCCGATGCCTCACCCCTGAGCCAGGGGCCCAGTGGCGAGGAGATGATCCAGGCCGTCGGCACCGAACTCAACGAGGCCGTCGCAGGCACCAAGAGCGTCGACGATGCTCTGGCCGCAGCCCAGGCCGCGGCCGAGAAGATCCAAGGCTAGCCCCGCCCCCGGGGCTATCCCACATGAAACCGACCACCCCACGAAGGGAGCGATGACCACCGTGAAGTTCAAGCACGGCATGGTCGCCCCCCTCGTCGCTCTCTTCGTCGGGGTGGTCGGTTTCCCCCTCGCCTACGCGTTCTATCTGAGCATCACCGACTACAAGCTGACCGACCGAGGCACACCCACCATCGTCGGCGCCGACAACTACGTCGCCACCCTTGGCGACGCCGCGTTCTGGCAGGCGTTCGGAACCACCGCCACCTACGTCGGCGTCGCGGTGGCCCTCGAGCTGACGATCGGCCTGGCGATCGCCCTGTCGCTCCAGAAGCAGCGCTGGGCAAGCGATCTCACGCGTGCCATGCTGCTGGCCCCGATGTTCATCACGCCCATTGCCGTCGGTCTGATCTTTCGGTTTCTGCTCAACGACCAGATCGGCGCCATCCCCCACCTTTTGCAAGCCGTTGGCGTCGACTACGACTTCTTCGGTCCCGGCCGAGCCCTGTTCACGATGGCCGTCATCGACGTGTGGCAATGGACGCCGTTCATGGTGCTGCTGCTTCTCGCCGGGCTCGAATCCATCCCGAAGCAACCGTTGGAGGCCGCCAAGGTGGACGGCGCGAGCGGCTGGTACGTGTTCCGGCGGGTGACCCTGCCACTGCTGGTGCCCGTGCTCGTGGTCGCGATCCTGTTGCGGTCCCTGGACGCGATGAAGGTGTTCGAGTACGTCTTCGCCACCACGCGCGGTGGCCCGGGCACCGAAACCCAGACGTTGCAGTACTTCGTGTACCAGACCGGCATTCAGTTCTTCCGGCTCGGCTCGGCGTCCTCGATGGCGTTCGTCGTGCTGTTGGTGGTGCTCACCGTCATCGTGGTGGCGTTCCGCCGGATCGACAGGGCCAAGCAGTCATGAGGAACAACCCGGTCCTGACCATCTGCCGCGTCGCACTCCTCTGGGGCGCGGCCATTTCCGTGCTCTTCCCCGTGGTGTGGATCGCGTTGGCGAGCCTGAAGAACCCGCAACAGCTGAACGATCCGTTCCTGCTGTCGTTCACGCCGACCTTGGACGCGTGGCGCAACGTGCTGTCGTCGGGAATCCTGGCGGCGGCCGGACGCAGCGCGATCGTCGCTTTGGCCACCGTCGGCATCAGCGTGGTGGTTGGCAGCATGGGTGCCTACGCCATTGCCCGCTTCCGGGCCGGCGGCACCGCGACCAGGTTCGGCATGCTCGCGGCACAGGTGCTGCCCCCAGCGGTGCTGGTGTTCCCGTTCCTGACGATGGCCTATGCCCTGCGGCTCAACGACACTCTGGTCCCCGTCGTCTTCGCCCACCTGAGTTTCGTTCTGCCCGTGGTGACGTGGTTCCTCATAGGCTTCTTCGAGGCCGTCCCCCAGTCCTTGGAGGAGCAGGCGCAAGTCGACGGCTTCACCCGCTTCCAGGCGTTTCGACTCGTCGTGCTCCCCCAGGTGCTGCCCGGCGTGGGAGCGGCCGCCATCTTCGGCTTCACACTGTCGTGGAACGACCTCTTCTACGGTCTCATCCTGGCGCCCGGCAAGGCGGCCATCCTTCCGGTGGCCATCGCAGGATTCAACACGTTCCGCGGTGTGCAGATCGGCTCGATGAGCGCTGCCATCCTGATCGCCGTCGTCCCCGTCGTCATCGCGAGCTTCTTCATCCAGCGCAAGTTGGTGCAGGGGATCAGCGGTGGCGCGGTGAAGTTCTAGAAGGTTGGTGACTGACTGCCCATGGCAACTGTCCGATTCTCCGGCGTGAGCAAGGCTTACGGTGCGGTCCCGGTGGTCACCGATCTAGACCTGGAGTTGCCAGACGGATCGTTCACGGTGCTGGTCGGACCGTCCGGCTGCGGAAAGTCGACGTCGTTGCGGATGCTCGCAGGGCTGGAATCCGTCACGTCGGGCACGATCACGATCGGCGACCGCGAGGTCACGCACCTGCAACCGCGCGACCGTGACATCGCCATGGTCTTCCAGAACTACGCGCTGTACCCGCATCTCTCGGTGCGGGAGAACATCGCCTTCCCGCTGCGCGCCACCAAGACACCCCGCGGCGAAGCCATCAAACGCGCGGAGGACGTGGCGGGTTCGCTGGGGCTGACGACGTTGCTGAGTCGAAAACCCAAGGATCTCAGCGGCGGTCAACAGCAGCGCGTCGCGATCGGTCGCGCCATCATCCGTGAGCCGTCGGTGTTCCTCTTCGACGAGCCGCTGAGCAACCTCGACGCGAAACTGCGCGTCGAGACTCGCACCGAGCTGCTGCAGATTCAGCGTCGGCTCGGCATCACCTGCCTGTACGTGACCCACGACCAGGAGGAGGCGATGACCTTGTCGGACCGGATGGTGGTGATGCGCGACGGCCGCGCCGCCCAGATCGGTACCCCCTTGGAGGTGTACGACACCCCGGTCGACACCTTCGTCGCGTCGTTCGTCGGCAGCCCGAAGATGAACCTGATCGACGGTGCGGTGTCCGGTGAAACCTTCACACTGCCAAGCGGTCTCACCATTGCCTTGGGCGCGGCGACGGAGGCCGGTGAGGTCACGCTAGGCATTCGACCCGACGATCTGGTACTGACCCCGGACGAGGGCTCCGACGCGCGTGTGAAGTTGATCGAGCTGCTGGGGCCGCGCGCCATCGTCACCGTCGAGGCCCGCGGCACCGACGTGACCAGCGTCGTCGAGACCGCACGGATGTCGGGGGTCATCGAGGGCGCCCCCGTGACGTTGTCGGCGAGGCCAGGTGCCGCGCACGTATTCGATTCAGGGACCGGCCAACGCATCGTTGGCACCATCGCCTAGCACCGTAGAGACAGGAACGAACACACTCATGAGCAAGACAGTCGTAATCACCGGCGCGGGTTCTGGTATCGGACGAGCCATTGCCATCACCCTGGCCGAACGGGACTGGCAGGTCGTCGTCACCGACATCGACGGCGACGCAGCGCGCGACGTCGCGGCGGAGCTGTCATCGGAGGCGGGACAGCGGCACGAATCCGCGGTGCTGAACGTGAGTTCGGCCGAGGATGCGGCGACGGTGGCCTACGGCGTCTGCGACCGCCTCGGGCTTGACGCCTGGGTCAGCAATGCGGGCATCTCCTTCATGCATCCCTTCCTCGAGGCGCCGATCGAGCGCTACGACCAGACCATGGACGTCAACCTCAAGGGCGTGTTCGTGTGTGGCCAGGCCGCAGGCCGTGCCATGGTGCGGGGCGGCACCGCAGGGGCGATCGTGAACACCGCGTCGATGGCGGGCAAGCAAGGCCGGGTGCCCTACCTCTCGGACTACGTCGCGTCCAAGTTCGGGGTGGTGGGCCTGACCCAGGCGATGGCCTACGAACTCGGCGAGCACGGCATCACCGTCAACTGTGTCTGTCCGGGCTACGTTGAAACACCCATGCAGTCAAGGGAACTGCAATGGGAAGCGACGTTGCGCGGGCTGAGCACCGACGGAGTGCGGACCATGATGATCGACGACACCCCGCTTCGACGTCTCGAGCAGCCCGAGGACGTGGCACGCTCGGTCGCCTTCCTCCTGTCGGAGGACGCCCGCTTCATCACCGGCGAGGCACTGGCCGTCAACGGCGGCGCCTACATGGACTAGCGCTGCAGTCGATCAGATTGCCAGCCATCACCTTCGAGAAAGGCAGACACGTGACCACTAGTTGGCTCGACGAGGTCTTCGGCGTCAGAAAACCCGTCATCGCCATGCTTCACCTCGCGGCGCTTCCTGGCGACCCCGGCTACGACACGGCGGGCGGCGTTGCCGCCGTCGTCACCCGGGCCCGTGAGGAACTCGACGAACTTCAGGCCGGCGGGGTGGACGGGGTGATGATCTCGAACGAGTTCAGCCTGCCGTACCTCACCAAGACCGAACCCATCACCGCCATCACCATGGCGAGGATCATCGGGGAGCTGCTCCCCCACTTCGAGGTGCCGTACGGCGTCAACGTGCTGTGGGATGGTCGCGCCTCGATCGACCTGGCCGTCGCGACGGGGGCGAAGTTCGTCAGGGAGATCTTCACCGGGGTGTACGCCAGCGACTTCGGCCTATGGAACACCAACGTCGGCGAAGTCGCCAGGCATCGCGTTCACGTCGGCGGTGCCGACGTGAAGCTGTTCTTCAACATCGTCCCCGAGTCCGCCACCTACCTGGCGGCACGCGACCTGGGGTCCATCACCCGCACGACGGTATTCGCGACACTGCCCGACGCGATCTGCGTGTCGGGGGCCACCGCGGGCGCGCCAACGGACACCGAGGCGCTGCGCGTGGTCAAGGCCGCCGCGGGCGCCGTGCCGGTGTTCGTCAACACCGGCGTGCGCGCGGACAACGTGGCCGAACAACTCGACGTCGCCGACGGCGCGATCGTCGGCACGTACTTCAAGGACGGCGGGGTGTTCGAGAATCGCGCCACGCGTTCGCGGGTGGACGAGCTGATGTCCCAGGCCCGCAAGTTCCGCGAGCAGCTGGCCTGATCCCTCGAGTGGCCAGCTGACGTCGCGGCGACGTTGCGTCCCGGCACTGGCCACTCGCGGCCGGAATCTCAGCGCCTGACGGCCCGCACGCCGAGCTCCTCGGGTGGGACCTGGTGGCCGTCGGTGCAGCGGACCTCCACCCCGGCCTCGGCGCCACATTCGAGATGGGTGAGCCGTAGTCGGCTGTCGCCGAAATATCCTCTGCCCCACTCGAACATCGCCCACACCACCGGCATGAAGTCGGTCCCCGACGCGGTAAGGACGTATTCGTCGCGGCTGCGCTGACCCGGTTCGCGGTACGGCTGCTTGGTGAGCAGGCCTGCGTCGACGAGTTCGCCGAGCCGCGCGGACGTCGCCGCCTTGGTGATGCCGACCCGGCGGGCGAAGTCGTCGAAGCGCGTCGTGCCGTAGTACGCCTCGCGCATGATGAGCATCGCCGACTTGGTGCCGACCAGGCCCATCGTCTTCTCGATCGGGCAGTGCCCGACCGCGGACCAGGCACTGCGGTCGGCGAGGGCGCCTTGCAGGACTGTCATGTAGATCACTCCATAGCTGGGTTGTTGTCACTAGACCTAGGTGTTACATCTAAGTATAGATAGCAGTACTCAGCGACGAGTCCAGGAGGACCCTCATGTCTGAATATTCGGATCGCGACGCCGTCATCGTCGGCGCCGTTCGCACTCCCGTCGGCAAGGGCAAGGCCAACGGCGCCCTGCACGACGTTCTCCCCGTGGACCTTCTGGCGCACAGCCTGCGTGAGATCGTGCAGCGCACCGGCATCGACCCCGGCCAGGTCGACGACGTCATCGCGGGCGCCGTGACTCAGGTCGGCGACCAGTCCGTGAACATCGCCCGCAACGCACTCCTCGGCGCCGGTTTCCCCGAGACGGTGCCCGGCACCACCGTGGACCGCCAGTGCGGGAGCAGCCAGCAAGCCATCTCGTTCGCCGCGCAAGGCGTGATCGCAGGCTCCTACGACATCGTGATCGCCTCGGGCGTAGAGTCGATGTCACGGGTTCCCATGGGCTCCAACGTGTTACCCGGTAGCGACCCGTTCGGCCACGGCATGGCGCAACGCTATCCCGACGGCCTGGTCCCCCAGGGCATCAGCGCCGAACTGATCGCGGCGAAGTGGGGACTGTCGCGGACAGAGCTCGACGAGTTCTCCGCGAGCAGTCACGAGAAGGCGGCCCGCGCCACCAAGGACGGGCTCTTCGCCAACGAACTCGCCCCGATCGCCGGCCTGGACTCCGACGAGATCATCCGCCCCGGAACGACGGTGGACACTCTCGCGGGACTGCGTCCGGCGTTCTACAACGAGGCCTACGCCAAGCGGTTCCCGCAGATCAATTGGGAGATCACGCCGGGAAACTCGTCGCCGCTCTCCGACGGCAGCGCGGCGGTGATGATCACCAGCGGCGCCACGGCGCGCAAGCTCGGCCTGCGCCCGCTGGCCCGCATCCACACCATGACGGTGGTGGGCTCCGATCCGCTGTACATGCTGACCGGCGTCATCCCCGCGACCGAGAAGGTGCTCGCCCGGGCAGGCCTGACGCTCGCCGACATCGACCTGTTCGAGGTCAACGAAGCGTTCGCCCCAGTCGTCCTCGCATGGGCGAGGGACACCGGCGCAGACCTGACCAAGACCAACGTCAACGGCGGCGCGATCGCCATCGGGCACCCGCTGGGCGCCAGCGGTGCCCGCATCATGACGACGATGGTCAACGCCTTGGAGCAGCGCGACGGCCGGTACGCGCTGCAGACGATGTGTGAGGGCGGCGGCATGGCCAACGCCACCATCATCGAGCGGCTCGCCTGACCCCCGCCCTCGGCAGAATCTGTAACGCGTCGGTGACGTAATGGACGGCTGCGGTTTACCTCCCGGTCCTCTGGGATAGCTACGCCCGGTGAAGATCTATTACCGTGCAGGCCGCACAGCGGTACTGGCCGTCTCGTCCGCGGCCGCGGCCATCGCCATCATGTCCGGCTGCAGCAGCAGCGATCAGCCCAGCGAACCGAGCAGCAGCACCGCCGTCACACCGACGAGTAGCACGGTGGGCACCACGGAGCCCTCGGTGGCACCGAGTTCCACGGTCGCCCCGACGGGCACCGCGCAGTCGCCGGCGTCCAACGCGCCGACGACCGGCAATGGCGGCGGCAGCGGACCCAGCCAGAGCGTCAGCGGCGGAAACTCGGCAACTCCGCCGCCCGTCGAGAGCTCGCCGTCGCCGCCCACCGGTGACAACCTGCCCGGCGAGAACGCGGGCCCCAGTGGTAATCCCGGCACACCGGGCGACGACAACTAGTCGAATGCGCTGCTAGTCAAATGCGGCGGCGGCGCGGAGAGCTCTCGGCAACGAGGATCTCCGCGCCGGACCGTCGACGCTAGACGCGCGTCAGCTCGAACAGCGGAATGAGGCGCGTGGTGCTGGCCTGGTAGTCGGCGAACACCGGCCCGAGCTCGACGACCTTCGCGAAGGTCGCGTCCCGCTCGTCGAGCGGGACTTCCCGCGCCACCACGTCGTAGGCCTCCGTGCCCACCTCGATGTGCGCCTTCGGCGTGGCTCGCAGATTGTGCACCCAGGCCGGGTTGGTTGGCGCACCTGCCTTGGACCCGACGATCACCATCTTCCCGTCGATCGTCAGATAAGCCAACGGCGAGAGCCTCGATTGCCCCGACTTGGCCCCCGTCGTGTGCAGCAGTAAGAGGGTGTTCCCCTCGAACGGGCCGCCCACCTTGCCGCCGTTGGCGCGGAATTCCTCGACCACACCGCGGTTGAAGTCGTCGAGGGCAGCGGGATCGTTGGCAAGCTTGTCCTTGTCGAAGTCCGTCATGCTCGTCACAAGTCGCGGCCGACCGCGGGTATTCCTGCCGCGACCTCACAGACGCGGCGCAGCTCGTCACGCCCGGTCTGCACCGGCATCAGGATCAGGTCGGTCGCGCCGGCGTCCACGTAGCGGGCCAGCCCACGGGCGACGTGCTCCTCGTCGCCGATGAGAGCGAGATCCACCACGCTGTCTACCCCCTCGCGGGCGTTGATGCGCTGGTAGGACGGCACCTGGTCGTACATCGCCATCGTCTCGGCCGCGACGGCCCTGGCACCGGCCACCCCGTCTGCGTCGGTGACCGCGACGCTGACCAGACCGAAGATCCGCGGAGCAGGCCGGCCGACGTCCGCGGCGGCCTTCGCGATGGTCGGCACGATGAACTCTTCGAGGGTGCGCGGCCCCGCGTACGGCAGCGTGCCGTCGGCGAGTTCGCCAGTCACCTGAAGCGTCTGGGGCCCCATTGCGGCGACGTACAGCGGGTACGACGGCGCGGACGGCAGCGCGACCGGCATGACCTGCGGGTCGACCGCGGTGACATGGGTGCCGTGGAAGTCGACGGTTCCGGTGTCTCTTACCGCACGCAACACGGTGAGGTACTCCCGAAGCCGTTGCGCGACATGACTCGTCGGAATCGCAAACGCCAGTTGCTCGAGGGCGGCGACGCCCAATCCGAGACCGAGGCTGAAGCGTCCGTGGGTGGCCGACTGCGCGGTCTGCGCGGCGGCCGCCACGATCAGCGGGTGACGGGGGTTGATCGGCACCACCGACGTGCCGACCGCGATGCCTGGGACCATCGCGCCGATCACCCCGGCCACCGCGATCGCGTCGAGGTCGAGTTGCTGTCCCAGCCATACCTGGCGCACTCCGGCGTCGAACGCCATCGACGCCTGCTCCACGGCGTCGTCGACGACGTGTGCGGCGGAACGGTCGGGGGTGAGCAATACTCCGGTGGTCATCCGTCCACCGTGCCCCGGACCGGCTGGTCGCGTCCAAGGCCCGTCGTG
>NZ_JBEVLO010000032.1:0-11267 GCF_040509115.1 Mycobacterium sp.
CGGCCGCCCGACCTCGATCGCCGCCTCGATCGCCGCGCCCGCGTCGTCGGCGTGCACGTGCACCGAGTACCTGCCCCCGGTTCCCGACGAGGCGATGGCGACCGACTCACCGAGACCGTCGAGGCGCGCCCGCAGCGCTTCGACGCCCGCGTGGTCGCACCCGTCGACGAGGTACATCACCTCGAACTGCGGGGGCGCCGGGGCAGGGGCACTCCAAGGAACTGCTCCCGACGGCTCGTAGGACACCCGGTGCGGGGTGTGCCCGGTCAGCGTCGCGGTCATCGCATCGAGAAGGACGAGCATTCCCCGGCCACCCGCGTCGACGACCCCGGCCTGCGCCAGTACCGCCAGTTGCTGGGTGGTCTTCTCCAGCGCGACGACCGCGGCGTCCGACGCCACCCCGACGATCTCGACCAGCTCACCGTGGTCGGCAGCGGCATCCTCGGCGGCCTCCGCGGCGGCCTGCAGGACCGAGACGATGGTGCCGGGAACGGTGTCGCTCACCGACGCATCGACCAACACGACCGCATGCCGCATCGCGGCGGCGAACAGCGGTCCGCCGACGTCGGCGAGGACGCCGCCACGTTCGTCGGCCGCACCTGCGAGCACGTCCGCGAGGCCACGCAGGATCTGCGACAGGATCACCCCGGAGTTACCGCGCGCGCCCTGCAGGGCGCCTTCGGCCAGCGCCGCCGCGATCTCGGTCACGTCCGACCCGCGCGCGCAGGCATCGGCGCGCGAACACGCAGCGCGCATCGTGAACAGCATGTTGGTGCCGGTGTCGGCGTCGGCCACGGGGAACACGTTGAGCCGGTTGATCTCGTCGGCGTGCGCGATGAAGCCCGTCACGGCGGCGTGGGCCCAGTCCCGCAACCCGGTGGCGTCGAGTCGCCGTACCGACGTGCCCAACGACTCACCTCCCACCAAGTGCGGCCTCGCGCCACGCGCCATCTGCCGCGCCAGCCTAGCGATCCTGACCGACGTCGTCGGAGTATCGTCCACAGGGTCACTCAGGGTGACGGTCGTTTTGGCGTTACCCCCAACGGCCGGTATCCTGGTCAGGTTGTCGGGTCACCCGCGTGCGGTCGTTGGCCCCCCAGTACCGATCGAGGAGTTTCTACATGGCTGCCGTTTGCGATGTCTGCGGGAAGGGTCCCGGCTTTGGTAAGTCGGTGTCACACTCCCATCGCCGGACCAGCCGTCGCTGGGATCCGAACATTCAGGTCGTCCACGCGGTGAGCCGTCCCGGCGGCAACAAGAAGCGCATCAACGCGTGCACCTCGTGCATCAAGGCAGGCAAGGTCGTGCGCGGCTAACTGCCGCGTACCCTCTTCTTCTGCTCGAGCAGACCGTCCGCACCACGCGGGCGGCTGCTCGGTACCTCTAGGGCAGCCGCCAGTCGATCGGCTCGGCACCCATCTCGGCCAGAAGGTCATTGGCGCGGCTGAACGGGCGCGACCCGAAGAATCCGCGCGACGCCGACAAGGGCGACGGGTGCACCGATTCGATCGTCGCGCAGTGCTCACCGGACAGCATCGGCTTGAGCGTTTGCGCGTCTCGGCCCCACAACACGGCGACCAGCGGCTCCGACCGTGCCGCCAAGGCTCGAATCGCGCACTCGGTGACCGCTTCCCAGCCCTTGCCGCGGTGGGACGCGGGCGTGCCCGGCCGAACGGTCAGCACCCTGTTGAGCATCATCACGCCCTGCTGCGACCACGGCGTCAAGTCACCCGAACTGGGACCGGGGTGGCCGAGATCGGTGGCGTACTCCTTGAAGATGTTGTCCAGGCTGCGTGGCAGCGGGCGTACGTCGGGAGCCACCGAGAAGCTCAGGCCGACCGCATGCCCCGGCGTGGGGTAGGGATCCTGGCCGACGATCAACACCCGCACGTTCGCGAGCGGAAACGTGAAGGCCCGCAGCACGTTCTCGCCTGCGGGGAGATACCCGCGGCCCTCGGCGATCTCGGAGCGGAGGAACTCCCCCATCGCAGCGACCTGACCGGCGACGGGTTCGAGGGCTTGCGCCCATCCGGCTTCGACGAGTTCTGAAAGCGGGCGTGCCACGAAAGGTCAACGTAGTGTCCTGCGACCGGAATTCACGGTAAATACGTGGTGAGTCGCTGAAGAAGTTCGTCGGCCTCGAGTCGAGGTTCGGTCGAGGCGAGGTGTGCTCGCGGGTGACTGCGAGAACGCATCAGCCCACGGCCCGCATTCGGCTCAGAACGACTGCCAGCCCGGCTGTCCGGTCCACTCGGCACCGTCGACCGACACCCGCGCAGGCCCGTCGACCACCCGACCGATCCGGCGCCAACCGGACGGCACGTCGCCGGGGAACGTCGCGACGAGCGCGTGGTCCTCGCCACCGCCGAGCACCCACTCCCAGCCGTCGCCTCCCGTAGCCGTCGCCGCCGACACGAGTGCTGCGTGGTCGGCGGTCAACTCCTCGGTGGAGAGGTGTACGCCGACACCCGAGGCGTCGGCGAGATGGCCGACGTCGGCGAGCAGGCCGTCGGACACGTCCGTCATCGCCGTGGCACCCGCGTCGGCCGCCCTGCGCCCCTCCCCGTACGGCACCGACGGCACCAGGTGCGACCGCCGCAAGTCGTCATCGGAGTGAATGTCACTGAGCCACAACGCGTATCCCGCTGCGGACCGCCCAAGATCACCGATGACCGCGACCGTGTCACCCGGTCGCGCTCCGCTCAGGAGCACCGGCTCGCGACCACCCAGATCGCCGAGCGCGGTCACCGAGATCACCCACTGGGGAGCGGCGACCAGATCGCCGCCGACGATGCTGCCGCCGAAGCGTCGGGCCTCGTCCCACATGCCGTCCGACAGGCGAAGTACCGCGTCGCCGTCGGTGTCGCCGGGCGCCCCGAATGCGACGACGAAAGCCGTTGCCGTCGCGCCCATCGCCTCGATGTCGGCCGCGTTCTGGGCGATGGCCTTGCGCCCGACGTCGTGCGGGGTGGACCAGTCCAGCCGGAAGTGCCGTCCCTGCACGAGCATGTCGGTCGACACGACGGTCCTGCCGTCGGCGGCCGTGACCACCGCGGCGTCGTCACCCGGCCCGACCAGGACGGCGGGTGTCTGCGCGCGCCCGTTCACCAAGCGACCGATGACCCTGAACTCGCCAAGCTCGGCGAGCGTTTCGGCCCGCTCACTGTCGGCCATGTCACCTCCGGCTCGGTCCCCCGCTGCGTGCCCTGAACACCGGCGCGACCTGCGCTATGTTTGGTCCCTGCGGCGAGGAGTCTATGCAGCCGGAACGGAGGACAGCTCGGGTGGTCGAGGCATTCATGCTGATTCAGACCGAGGTGGGCCGCGCCGAAGTCGTCGCCAAACAGCTTGCGGGTCTGCCCGGAGTGTCGTCCTCTGAGTACGTGACGGGTCCGTACGACGTCGTGGTCCGCGTCGAGGCGGATTCGACGGCCGAGCTGCAGTCGGTGGTGGTGCCCAGCGTGCAACAGGTGACCGGTATCACCCGCACCCTGACCTGTCCGATCGCCGACGGGGCGCACCCCTAGAGTCGACCGGGTGACCGACGACCCCCCATCCCCGGCAGCCGACGAACGCGATGGACCGCCCCGCGCGGTCCTCGTCGCGGCGATCGTGGTGGCGGCGGGAGCGGTCGTCGCGCTGCTGGCCGTGATGGCCACCAAGCAGGCCGAGCCCGCGCCGCAACCCGTGGCGATCGCCGGAGCGCCAGCACCCCAGGCCGACAGCGACGCCTGCCGGGCGTTGGCCGCGGCCCTTCCCGACGAGCTCGGCGATTACCACCGCGTGCAACCCGTCGATCCCGTCCCCGTGGGCGCCGCCGCGTGGCAGGCCGAACCCGGCACCGATCCCGTCATCCTGCGCTGCGGGCTGGACCGCCCGGACGAATTCGTCGCCAGCTCACCGCTGCAGGTGGTCGACGACGTGCAATGGTTCCGCATCGGCGGGGAAGGTCGAACGACATGGGTGACCGTCGACCGGCCGGTGTACGTGGCGCTGACGCTGCCCGACGCGTCGGGACCCACCCCCATCCAACTGATCACCGCCACCATCGCCAAGTCGATGCCCGCGACACAGGTCGATCCCGGGCCCGTCCGCTAGCGCAGGCCGGTGCCCCTGGCGAGCGCCGTCTCGACCATCGCGGCCAACAACGTCGGGTAGTCCACACCGCTGGCGGCCCACATCCGCGGGTACATGGAGATGGTGGTGAAACCGGGCATGGTGTTGATCTCGTTGATCACGGGACCGTCGTCGGTGAGGAAGAAGTCGACCCGGGCCAGCCCCTGGCAGTCGATGGCGCGGAACGCATCGATCGCCAATTGCCTTATCTCGTCGGCGATTTCGTCGTCGATCTTGGCCGGCACGTCGAGCTCGGCGGCGTCTTCGAGGTACTTCGTGGCGAAGTCGTAGAACCCGTCCTCGCGGCCGCGGACCCCGGCAACGCGGATCTCGCCGACCGTGCTGGCCTCTACCCGGCCGTCGGGTAGCTCGAGGACGCCGCATTCGAGCTCCCGCCCCGGGACGGCCGCCTCGACGATCACCTTCGGGTCGTGCCTGCGGGCGCCTGCGATTGCGTTGTCCAGTTGGTCCCACGTCGCGACCCTGCTCACGCCGATGGAGGAGCCCCCTCGCGCGGGCTTGACGAACACGGGCAGTCCGAGCCGTTCGCGGTCCTCCGGCTGGAGCGTGGCGGCACCGGCACGCAACACCACCTGATCGCCGATGGGCAGCCCTTCGGCGGCGAGCAGCTTCTTGGTGAACTCCTTGTCCATGCCGGCCGCACTGGCCAGGACGCCCGCGCCGACGTAGGGCACGCCCGCGAGTTCGAGGAGTCCCTGGATGGTGCCGTCCTCCCCGTAGGGCCCGTGCAGCACCGGGAACACGACGTCGACGGCGGCCAGGACCTCGCCCGCGCCCCCGCCGAGCGACAGCAGCTCGCCGCGGCGACGCGGGTCGGCGGCGAGCGCCAGCGCGGTGCCCGACGTCCCGCTGACCTCGGGCAGCTGACCGTCGGTGATGGCGAGTGTTTCGGGTCTGCCGTCGGTGAGCACCCAGGACCCGTCCGGCGTGATGCCGACGGCGACCACCTCGAAGCGGTTCGGGTCGAGATTGCGCAGGATGCTGCCGGCGGAAACGCAGGAGATGGCGTGCTCGGAGCTGCGGCCGCCGTAGACGACGGCGACGCGTGTGCGCGCCTGCGGGCCTGATGTTTCGCGGTCGGTCACAACCTAGAGAGGCTACCGTCCACACTCGAACGTGCAGTGCACCGCACGCTGAGCTGCGGTTTTGCCTCGCCGTCCCTGTCGTCGGTCACGAGTCGAGTGGCTTGGCCGGCTCCAGCGCGCGTTCGATGTCGGCGATCACGTCGTCGGTGTCTTCGATGCCCAGCGATACGCGGACGAATCCGTCGCCCACCGGGTCACCCCAGCGCGCCCGCCGGTCGACCGAGGTGTGGATTCCGCCAAAACTGGTCGCCGCGACCAGCAGACCACTGCGCTCGACGAGCCGGTGCACGGCAGCGGCGTCGGCCAACTCGATGGAGACCAGCCCGCCGAACCGTCTCATCTGCCCACACGCGATCGCGTGCGACGGGTCGTCGGGCAGTCCCGGGTAACGCACCGAACGCACCGCGGGGTGATCGCGCAGCATCAGCGCCAACGCCAGTGCGTTCTGACACTGCCGCTCGAAGCGCAGCCCCGCCGTGCCGAGGCTCCGCAGCGACAGCCACGCCTCGAAGGACCCGAGGATGGCTCCCGCCAGAAGTCGTTCGCGTTCGATCGCGGCCATCAGCTCCGCGTGACTGCCCGCCACATAGCCGGCGAGCAGGTCGCTGTGGCCGGACAACGCCTTGGTCGCACTGGCGACCACGACGTCCGCGCCAAGCGAAAGTGGTTGTTGCCCAAATGGTGTGGGAGTGGTGTTGTCGACGAGCAGCGTGGTTCCCTTGCCACGGCAGATCATTGCGAGCTGGTGCAGGTCGACGACGTCGAGGGTGGGGTTGACCGGGGTCTCGGCGAGGACGACGTCGGCGTGCTCGGCCGCCGCGCACATGTCGGCGGCGCGCACCTCGCGCACCTCGACGCCAAGCGGAGCAAGGTATTCCGCGGCGTAGCGGCGCACCTGGTAGTAGCCGTCCGCAGGGACGACGAGCGTGGTGCCGGGTTTCGCAATCACGCGCAGTGCCGACGCGATCGCGGCCATCCCCGAGCCGAAGCACAACGCCGACGCGGCGCCCTCCAATTCGGCGAGTGCCGACTCCAGTTGCCGCCAGGTCGGGTTCGACACGCGGCCGTAGCCGTCCAAGGGCAGCGACTCGTCCGGCGAGAGGTGATAGGCCGCCGCGGGAACGGGCGGTGGGGTTACCGGCTGACCCGGAATCGGCTGGGAGCCGGACGCCCTGACGCTGCGGGTGGAACTTCCATACTGTCCGTCCATCGTCACTCCGCCTTGGTGCTGCGGCCCAGAAGCAGCGCGACGGCGTCGTGGACGGACAGACCCTTGTGGCAGACCCGGTTGACCGCATCGGTCAGCGGCATCTCGACGTCGTAGCTGTCGGCCAGCGCGAGCACGGACTGGCAGGACGTGACACCCTCGGCGACGTGGCCGCCGGCCGCCGCCAGTGCCGATTCGATGGTGCCGCCCAGGCCGAGGCGCTCACCGAACGCCCGGTTGCGTGACCGCGGGGACGTGCACGTGGCGACCAGATCGCCGACGCCCGCCAGCCCCGCGAGGGTGGACGCCTTGGCGCCCAGGGCAATTCCCAGCCTCATGATCTCGGCCAGCCCGCGGGTGATGATCGCGGCCGCGGTGTTCTCGCCAAGCCCCACGCCGGCGGCCATTCCACAGGCCAGCGCGATGACGTTCTTGCAGGCGCCACCGATCTCGGCGCCGACGACGTCGGAGTTCGTGTAGGGCCGGAAGTATCGGGTGGAGAACGCCCGTTGCAATGTGACGGCGCGACCCGAGTCGGCGCATGCGACGACCGTGGCCGCCGGCTGTTCGTCGAGGATCTCGCTTGCCAGGTTGGGACCGGTGACGACGGCGACGCGAGACGGGTCGACGCCGACCACCTGCACGATCACCTGGCTCATGCGCAGCAGCGTCTCGAGCTCGATGCCCTTGGCCACACTCACCAACGTCGCGTCGCCGTCGATCGAACCGCGCCACCGCTCGAGGTTGCCGCGCAGTGTCTGTGACGGAACGGCAAGAAGGACAGTGCACGCCCCCGCCAATGCCGACTCGGCGTCGTGAGTCGCCCGGACCGAGCTCGGCAGGTCGACGTCCCCGATGTAGCGGGCGTTTCGGTGGGACTCGTTGATCTCTTCGGCCAGACCCGGACTGCGGGCCCACAACGTCACGTCGTTGCCTGCGTCCGCAAGGACCTTCGCCAGCGCTGTCCCCCACGCGCCGGCGCCCATTACCGCAGCATTGACCACGGGAACAAATCTAGCCTGGTCTGCGCTGCTGGCAGGATGGCAGCCATGACTTCGACGAACGCCGGTGGTAATGCCGAGGCGAGCGAAGCGACGGGTGGTGGCGCCGAGGCGAGCGAAGCGACGGGTGGTAGTGGTGGTGCCGTGGCGAGCGAGGGTGACGTCGGGCTGATCATCGCGGTCAAGCGTCTTGGTTTGGCGAAGACGCGTCTCGCGCCGGCATTCGCACCGGAGGCCCGCGAACAGATGGTGCTCGCGATGCTGATCGACACCATCACCGCGGCGTCTTCCGTAATCGCGGTCCGTGCCATCACCGTCGTGACCCCCGACGCCGTGGCCGCCGACGCCGTCCGTGGGCTCGGCGCCCGAGTGCTAGTGGATCCCACTCCTACGGCCCACCCCGATCCGTTGAACAATGCGATCTCGATCACCGAGGCTGCGATCCGCACGGAGACGGCGAACGTCGGCGTGCTGCAAGGCGATCTGCCTGCGCTTCAACCGCGGGAGCTCGCCCAGGCAATCGCTCTGGCGCGCAAGAACCAGCGCAGCTTCGTCAGTGACCGGCATGGCACGGGGACGTCGGCACTGTTCGCCTTCGGCGTCCCGCTGCAGCCCCTATTTGGCGCCAATTCCGCACGGCGACACAAGGATTCGGGCGCCGTCGAACTGACGGGCGAGTGGCCGGGCCTGCGCTGCGACATCGACACCCCCGACGACCTCTCAGCCGCCCTTGGGCTCGGCGTCGGAGCGGTCACGAAGAACACGGTCGGCGGCACCTAGCACCGCCGGCGGGACATGGGGGATGATCGTGGCGTGACGGAAGCCGAAGCACGACCTGCCGACGCGGACTGGGTGTCGGACGACAGCACACCGGATGCGCCACCCGCGCCGACCGCGGACGCAATCGACGACTCGCTGCCAGATGACCGCTACCTCAACCGCGAGCTGAGCTGGCTGGACTTCAACGGGAGAGTGCTCGCCCTTGCGGCCGATCCGTCCCTTGCGCTGTTGGAGCGGGCCAAGTTTCTGGCGATCTTCTCGTCCAACCTCGACGAGTTCTACATGGTGCGCGTCGCCGGCCTCAAGCGCCGCGACGAGATGGGTTTGTCGGTGCGGTCCGCCGACGGTCTCTCACCCCGCGAACAACTGCGCCGTATCGGTGAGCGCACCCAGCAGATCGCCAACCGGCACGCCCAGGTGTTCCTCGACGGCGTCCGGCCGGCCCTGGCCGAAGAAGGCATCTTCGTGGTCAATTGGAACGACCTCGACGATGCCGAGCGTGCCCGGCTGTCCACCTACTTCCACGAGCAGGTGTTCCCGGTCCTGACGCCGTTGGCCGTCGATCCCGCCCATCCCTTCCCCTTCGTGAGCGGGCTGAGCCTGAACCTGGCGATCACGGTGCGCCAACCCGAGGACGGCACGCAGCATTTCGCCCGGATCAAGGTTCCCGACAACGTCGACCGATTCGTCGAGCTGGGTCCGCGCGACGGCGACGACCAGACCACCAAGAACACCGTGGTGCGGTTCCTGCCGATGGAAGAGCTGATCGCGGCGTTCCTCAATGTGCTTTTCCCCGGGCTGGAGATCGTGGAACACCACGCTTTCCGGATTACGCGCAATGCGGATTTCGAGGTGGAAGAAGACCGCGACGAGGACCTCCTCAAGGCGCTGGAACGGGAGCTGGCACGTCGCCGGTTCGGGTCACCGGTGCGGTTGGAAGTCGCCGACGACATGACCGAGAACATGATGGAGTTGCTGCTGCGTGAGCTCGACGTCAACCCCGGTGATGTGATCGAAGTCCCGGGCCTGCTGGACCTGTCGTCGCTGTGGCAGATCTACGGTGTCGACCGCCCGGCGCTCAAGGACCGGACCTTCGTCCCGGCCACCCCACCCGCATTCGGCGAGCGGGAAACGCCGAAGAGCATCTTCTCGACGCTGCGTGACGGTGACGTCCTGGTGCACCACCCGTACGACTCGTTCTCCACCACGGTGCAGCGTTTCATCGAGCAGGCTGCCGCCGACCCCAATGTGCTTGCCATCAAACAAACCCTGTACCGCACCTCGGGCGACTCCCCCATCGTCAACGCGCTCATCGACGCCGCCGAGGCAGGCAAGCAGGTGGTCGCGCTGGTGGAGATCAAGGCGCGCTTCGACGAGCAGGCCAACATCAAGTGGGCCCGTGCCCTGGAACAGGCGGGCGTCCACGTCGTGTACGGGCTGATCGGGCTCAAGACACATTGCAAGACCTGCCTGGTGGTGCGCCGCGAGGGCTCGGCGATCCGCCGGTACTGCCACATCGGCACCGGCAACTACAACCCGAAAACCGCTCGGCTCTACGAAGATGTGGGATTGCTCACCGCCGCACCCGATATCGGCGCCGATCTGACGGACCTGTTCAACTCGCTGACCGGGTACTCCCGCAAGGTCAGCTACCGCAATCTGCTGGTGGCGCCCTACGGCGTGCGTCGGGGCATCATCGAACGCATCGAGCGGGAGGTGGCCGCCGCGGCCGATGGTGCCGACGGCCGGATCCGGTTGAAGGCCAACGCTCTGGTCGACGAGCAGGTGATCGACGCGCTCTACCGCGCCTCACAGGCCGGGGTGAAGGTCGAGGTGGTGGTGCGGGGAATCTGTGCGCTGCGGCCGGGTGTCGAGGGGTTCTCGGAAAACATCGTGGTGCGGTCCATTTTGGGCCGGTTCCTCGAGCACTCGCGAATTATTCATTTCAACGCCATCAAAGAGTTCTGGATCGGCAGTGCCGACATGATGCATCGTAATCTGGACCGGCGGGTCGAAGTGATGGCGCAGGTGAAGGATCCACGGCTGACCGCTCAGCTCGACGACATGTTCGAGTCCGCGCTGGATCCTGCCACCCGCTGCTGGGAGCTCGGATCCGACGCCCGCTGGACGGCCTTGCCGCATGAGGGCGAGTCGGTACGCGACCATCAGGTGTCCTTGATGTCGAAGCACCGACATCCCTGATCCGGCACCGATTCGACCTGCAGGAGTAGAGGTGTCGACAACCGCGCCCATCGTGCGCGCCGCCGGGGCGGTGCTCTGGCGTCCCGTGCCGGATTCCCAGGACCTCCGCCGGTCCGGCGACGTCGAGGTGGCGGTCATCCACCGGCCGCGGTACGACGACTGGTCGCTGCCGAAAGGCAAGGTCGACCCGGGCGAGATCGAGCCGGTGACCGCGGTGCGGGAGATCCATGAGGAGACGGGTTTTCGTGCGCATCTGTGAAGACGGCTGATGTCGGTGAGCTATCCGACCGGTCAGGGCCTCAAGAAGGTCCGGTACTGGGCCGCGCGGGTCGACCCGTCTTTTTCGGGTGATTTCACGCCCAACGACGAGGTGGACAAGCTGCTGTGGATGTCGGTCGACGACGCGATGCACAAGCTCGGTTATCCGCACGACCGTAAGGTGTTGCGTCGGTTCACCAAACTGCCCGCCGACACCGGCACCGTACTGGTGGTGCGCCACGCCACGGCGGGCCGCAAGAGCCGCTACAAAGGTGATGACCGAAAACGCCCACTGGACAAGCACGGTCGGGCGCAGGCGGAATCGTTGGTCAGCGCACTTCTGGCATTCGGTGCCAGTGACCTTCATGCCGCCGATCGAGTCCGGTGCCGGCAGACTCTCGAGCCTCTCGCCGAGGAACTCGGGGTCGGCGTCCACGATGAACCGGCGCTCACCGAAGAGGAGTACGCCGAGAGCCGCAAACCCGCGCGGCAGCGGTTGCTCGAGATCGCCGAGAAATCCGGCACCAGAGTGATCTGCAGCCAGGGCAAGGTGATTCCCGGTCTGATCGAGTGGTGGTGCGAGCGCGACGGAGTGCG
>NZ_JBEVLO010000033.1:0-23802 GCF_040509115.1 Mycobacterium sp.
CGCGGCCTTGAGCACCTCCGCCGCCACCGCGATCCCTTCGATGCGCCCCAGCTCGGTGTCCTCGTGCTCGATGTTGACCAGCATGTCCGGGTCGACCTCGTGCAGGGCGCGCAGGAATTCGGTCCAGTAGGCGGTGTCGTGGCCCTTGCCGAGCGCGACGAAGTCCCACGCGGACTCCTTGGGCCACTCGTTGGCCCACTCGTCGCCGCCGAGGTTGGTGCGGGGCTCCTCGGGTGCCAGTCGACGGAAGCTGTTGTCCAGCACACCGTTCAGCGCAGCGTATTCGGGATTGACGCGGACGTCCTTGGCCGCCGCGTGAACCACTAGCTCGCCGAGGTGGCGCACCACGGTGACGGGATCCATCTGCTGCCAGAACAAGTGCGACGCGTCGAGTTCCACACCGATGTGGGTGGTGCCTGCGAGCTCGACGAGCTGATGAATCGTCGCGCTGTTGAACACGATGTTCTGAGGGTGTAGTTCCAGGGCGACCTTGACGTCGCTATCACGGGCGAGCTTGTCGGTCTCCCGCCAGAAGTCCGCGGCGATCGCCCACTGGTAGTCGAGAACGTCGAGCGCGGCTGAGTTCCAGGCGTTCACGATCCAGTTGGTGCGCGTGGCAGAGGATTCGCCCCCGGGCAGACCCGACATGGTGACGACGCGATGCTGGCCGAGTCGCTCGGCGAGACGGATCGAACGGCGGATGTCCTCGGCGTGCTTCGAACCGATGTCCGGGTTGGGATGCAAGGGGTTGCCGTTGCAGTTCAACCCGGCGATGGACACCCCCGTGCCCTCGAAGATGCCGAGGTAGTCGTCGCGCGCGGTGTCACTGACCAGGATGTCGTCGAAGGTCGGCACGTGGACCGGAGGCAGGAATCCTCCGGTGTTGATCTCGATGCCGGTCAGACCTACGTCGGCGATCGCCGCAATGGCTTCGGGCAGCGGCCGGTCGTGGAGGATGGCGTTGTAGAGGCCGAGTTTCATTGAGATTGTGTCCCTTCGGATTTGGTGGGGAGGGGCTAGATGACCTTGACGGCGAGACCGCCGCCGTTGGCCGACTCGGTGATCGCAGCGACGACCCGCAGGCCGTGCAGGCCGACTTCGAAGCCCGGCAACGGGCCCAGGTCGCCCGCGGTGCCTTCGCTCGACCGGGCCGCGACCTGATCCAAGAAGGCGCGGGTCTGATAGTTGAACAGGTCGGCGACGCCGTGGCCCACGCCGCCCGCATCCATCGGCAGGCCGCCGCGAATGTAGGGATGGTCTGGCCCGATCAGGACGCGTCGCGGGCCCCCGAGCTCGCTGCGGACGTCGTCGGCCGAGATCTGAAATTCACTGGCGCGGTGAAGGTCCCATGCCGCAGAACCCTTGGAGGCGAACAGCTCGAAGCCGAGTCCGTCGGGCAGGTTGTGTGCGACCCGCGATGCGGAGAACGTTCCGACCGCGCCGTTCTCGAACCGCGCCGTGAAGGTCGCGACGTCCTCGTTGTCCACCGGTGCGAGCTCGTCGCTGACGGCACCCTTGGTGTGACCGTAGGTGACGCCGACGGGAACGGGACGCTCCTTGACGATGGTGGCGAACGCCGCGCCGCTCACCTCGACGATGGGTCCGCAGATGAACTCCGCGAGATCGAGAAGGTGGCTGCCGACGTCGGCCAGCGCTCCGGTACCGGGCCCGCCCCGGTAGCGCCAGGTGATCGGCGAGGTGGGGTCCAGTGCGTAGTCGCACCAGTAGTGGCCGTTGAAGTGCACCAGCTCGCCGAGGGTGCCCGCGGCTAGCTCGCGGCGGATCATCTCGACGGCGGGGGAGCGGCGATAGGTGTAACCGACGGCCGTCACCTTGTCGGAGTTCTGGGCGGCAGCCACCATGGCCTCGGCGTCGGCCAGCGAACCGGCGAGGGGCTTCTCGCACAGCACGTGCTTGCCTGCGGCGAGCAGGCCCTCCACGATCTCGCGGTGCAGGTGATTGGCGACCACGACGCTCACGGCGTCGATGTCGGGCGCCTCGGCGATGGCCTGCCACGAGTATTCCGCGCGCTCATAGCCGTAGCGCTTGGCGGTGTCGTTGGCGACCGACTCGTTCATGTCGGCGATGGCGACCAGCCGAACGTCGGGCCGGTCGGTACCGAACAGCGTTGTGGCGTTGCGGTATCCGGCAGCGTGGGCGCGGCCGGCCATGCCGCCGCCGATGACGGCTACGCCGATTGAGTCGGTCATCAATGCTCCCTGATTGGGTCGGTCTTGTTCCGGTCTATTTGACCGGTCTAAGTTGATACTATGGGGCTCGTCACAGGGTTCTGTCAATCCCCCTGCGGACGACGAGGAGACCCGGTGGAGAACAACCGCGAACGACCGACCATGCAGGACATCGCGGACAAGGTCGGCGTGTCCAAGGCGCTGGTCTCCCTGGTGATCCGCAAGGCGCCCGGGCCGAGCGAGGAGACCAGGGCGCGGGTGTTCGCAGCTGCCGAGGAGCTCGGCTACCGGGTCAACCGCACCGCCGCGCTGATGACGGCGCGCCGATCACACCTGATCGGCGTGATGACCGACATCCGCAACAGCTTCCATGCCGAGATGGTCGAGGACATCGTGGAGGCGGCCGACCGGGCGGGGTACGAAGTCGTCCTCGGAGCGGTCACCGCCACCCACGGCGAGGCCAAGGTCATCGACACGCTCCTCGACTTCCGTTGTGAGGGCGTCATTCTGCTCGGACCAGAGTCGGAGACCGCAGCGCTCACTCAGATGGGGCGGCAGGTTCCCACGGTCGTCGTCGGTCGGCGGGTGACCTCGACTGCTCTCGACGTGGTGCGCGCCGCGGACGCGCGTGGCATCGGTCTGGTGGTGGACCATCTCGTCGAGCTGGGGCACCGGCGCATCGTGCACGTCACCGGTGGGCCCGGTTCGATCTCGGCGGATCGCCGCAAGGGCTATCTGAAGGCCATGCGTCGCAACGGCCTCGACGAGCACGTCGAGTTCATCGACGGCGACTTCACCGAGAACGCCGGGGTCGACGCGGCCAAGGTCCTCCTGACCGCCGATCGCCTTCCGAGCGCCATCGTCTGCGCCAACGACCGCAGTGCCGTTGGGGTGCTCGACGCGCTCCGGCGGGCGGGACTGGACGTGCCGGGAGCGGTGTCCATCACCGGCTACGACGACAGCGCATTGGCTCGACTCGGCCACATCGATCTCACCTCGGTGAGTCAGGCGCCCCGCGAGCAGGCCAACCGCGCCGTCGAGGCCGTCGTCGAACGGTTGGACGGTGGCCGCACGGAGCCTGCGTCCTCCGTTCTCGTCCCGCAGCTGGTGGTGCGTGGAACGACGGGCGCGCCGATCGGGGATCAACGTTCCCTGGGGGCCTGAAGGTACGTGACGATCGCGTTGGTCAGTCCGACGCGACCTGGGCTGGTACACGCTGCCGAAGGGTTCGCTCGGCGGCAACTACCTCAAGTACCAGGGCCTGGTGGACGGGGTGCCGCGCGTCCGCGCTTGACGCGATCCGGTCGGTCGTCGCGGCGCCCCCTGGCCTGCTGACGAGCGCCGACGTTCCCCTGCGCGGGTTCGCGGGACGGTTCAAGCCGTAGGCGCTTGGGTAAGGTGCGCAGATGAGCATATCCACGGTATCGAAGGTCGACGCAGGTCAAAAGCGAGTTGCCAGGCGCGTCCTGGTCAAGGCGTCGGCGTCGGAGATCTTCGCGATCGTCGCAGATCCGCACCGTCACCCGGAGCTCGACGGCTCCGGCACCGTGCGTGACGTCGACGTGAAGGGTCCCCATCACCTTGCGGTTGGCGACAAGTTCACCGTCGGCATGAAGCAGTTCGGGGTGCCGTACAAGATCACCTCGACCGTCACCGAGGTCGAGGACGGCAAGGTCATCGAGTGGCAGCATCCGTTGGGCCACCGCTGGCGCTGGGACCTGACGGAGGCGACGCCCGGCGACACCACGGTCACCGCGGTGACCGAGACGTTCGACTACAGCACCGCGAAGGTGCCGCTGATGATCACGGCCCTTGGCTACGACAAGAAGAACGGCGACGGCATCACCACGACGCTGGAGCGACTCGCGCAGCGATTCGCCAACTAGACCGTGAAGGCCGAGCGGAAGGCCTCCAGCGCAGCCACGTCGTCACCCGAGGCGTAGCCCTCGAGGCCGACGGTTCCCCGATAACCCATGTCGGCCAGCGCCTTTGCCACGGCCGGATAGTAGATCTCGCCGGTCCCCGGCTGGCACCGACCCGGCACGTCAGCAACCTGGATCTCGCCGATGGCAGTGCCGCTGCGGCGCACCAGTTCGATCAGGTTTCCCTCGCCGATCTGCGCGTGGTATAGGTCGAGCATCATCTTGACGTTCGGATGCGCGACACCCTCGATCAGGGCCAGGACGTCCTTCGCGCGGGCCAGCGGCACCCCAGGGTGGTCGACGATGGTGTTGAGGTTCTCCACGCAGAACGTCACGCCGGAGGATGCGCCGAGCTCACCCAAGCGTTCGAGTGTCTTCAGGGCCGTGGCCCACATCGTCCCGGTCGCACGAAGGCGCGGTCGTGCTGGCAGGCCGTCGACCAGCTCGGCGGTATGAAGGTTCAGCCGCGTAACACCCAGCGCCTCAGCGGCTTTGATGCTGAGCTCGGCAGTGCGAACCACCTCGCTCGCCGTCTCGGGGTCGATCAGGTCACCGTGCAGGTAGCCCGTCATCGAGGTGAACTTCGCCCCGGTCGCGGCCAGCGCGTCGAGGTCCTTGTCGTGCCAGCTCCAGATCTCGGCCCCGAAGCCAAGATCGTGGATCCGCCGCACCCGTTCGACGATGGGGAGGTCGGTGAACACCATCTCGGCGCTGACCGAGAGCTCGAAGGCGCTCAAGAGCGCACCGTGCCCGTCGGGGTGACGGCCGACTCGCTGCGCACGGATTCTGCTGCCGCCGAGCCGATCTGGAGGGCAAAGTGGGCGGCCGCGCCGGGGTCGGCGATCAGCGGATCGGCGGATGCCGTTGGTGCGGTGCGCTGCTGATCGGGCATGTGACACTCCTGCTACTAGATCGTTCTAGGTTCGGTAAGAGTAAGGCGGTCGTCCGTCGTGCTCACCCCCGGGCAAGACTTTCACGCGGACTCGTCGCCCACGCATCGAAAACACGATCCTCGACGCCGACACCGAAGTTCGTCGTCCGTTAAGCGACTCGACGTCTAGGCGAGCAAAGCGACGAGGGAAGTTAAGGTGCTGGTGGCGCGCGTCACCGAGCCGTATTCACGAATCCGCGGCACAATCGTCACGTGAACATCGATCGCGAAGCCTCGGCGCGCACGCCGGCCTGGCGTGACCCGTTTGCCATCCCCTTCGGCGCGCACCGTCGGGTCCTGCTCCTGCGCTTGCGCTGGCACGAACGGGCCGCCACCCGCCCACTGGAAACCCCGTCGGTTCGCTCGCCGCGGGGCATCCGGCGAGGCAGGCGCCGGCCCTGATCGACGCGGTCAGGGAGGACTCAGCGACTCCAGGGCTGGTCGGCGATGGGCGCCGGAGCAGGCAGGCGGGACTCCTGCAGCGGCGGGACCGCCTTGAGAGTGGCGTTTTCGTCGCGCAGCTGGCCCGAGGTGCGGCCCCGGCCCCAGCCGATCAGCTCACGGTACCCACCGAAGAGGCCGTGCTCGGAAACCGCGTTCTCGTCGGCATGCGGGCTGCCTGGCTCGACGGGCGTCGACACCGGTGAGACGTACAGCGCGTCGGTGGGGCAGTAGGCCTCACACATGAAGCACGTCTGGCAGTCCGACTGTCGAGCGATCACCGGCACGCCATCGGCCCCCCGGTCGAAGACGTCGGTGGGGCAGACCTTCACGCAGACGTCGCAGGCTATGCACGCTGTGGCGCTGACGATCTCGATCATGCGACCGCTTCAGAGGAGATGAGCTGCGGTAGCACCGGATCGGGCGCCGTCCATACCTCGTCGAGTCCACCGACCAGAATGCGATGCCCGTAGCGGTGATCCTCGCCACGCAGGTCCTCGCGCCGATGTAGGCCGCGGCTCTCCTTGCGCTCCAGCGAGGAGGCCGTGATCCACCGGGCGGCTGCCACCAGCGCCACCGCCTGGCGGGTCTTGTAGGCATCGCGTGCGGCCACCGGAGCGAGTCCGCCGGCAATCTCGCGCCACAGGTCTTCGAGCGCGGCGCTCGACTCCACCAGCCTCTTCTCCGACTTCAAGTAGCTGCGCTGCGGCGGAAGGACGTGCTGCTGAGCTGCCCTGACCACCTCGTCGACGGTCGGAGCGTCGTGGGAACCCGGCCTGATGCCCACTCGCTCGCGCACGGCTGCAGGCCCGGCCGCGCGGCGCAAGCTGAACTCCGAGGCCCCACGTCCGGCAAAGGTGCCCGACGCGATGGCCCAGGACCCGTTGTGGCTGCCGCCTCCGCTGATGGAACCGGTGACGAGCTCCCTGGTCGCGACGTCGCCAGCGGCATACAGCCCCGGAACCGTTGTCGCACAGTCAGGTTCGGTCAAGCGCAGACCGCCGGTGCCGCGAACCGACCCCTCATAGACCATTCGGACGGGATAGGCGGTCACGAATGGGTCGATGCCGGCCTTGTCGAGCGGCAGGAAGTAGTTCGGTTGGGCGTCGCGCATCGTCTGCCTGGCGTGTTCCGGCGCGCGGTCGAGCCGTGCGAACACGCGCTGTCCGTGGGCAAGGGCCCACTGCGCGTCCTGGCGTCCGCTGAGCCCGGGACGGGTGGCCAGCGGTTGGCCGTGCTCGTCGTAGAAGCTGCCCCACTGCAGCATCCTGCCCTTGGTGTGGGTGCCCCATTCGGGGGCCAGGGCGTACGCGGTACAGAACTCCATGCCGGAGAGGTCCGCGCCGGATTCCGCGGCCATCAGCAGTCCGTCGCCGGTGTTGACGTTGGTGCCGAAGGTGCCCGACAGGAAGGCGGTGCCCCCACTGGCCAATACCACCGCACCCGCGGTGATCCGCCACGGCCTGCCACCGTCCTGACGGGCGATGCCGGTGGCGCCGTTGACCGTACCGTCGCCGTCCGTGGTCAACTCCATGGCCGGGTGGTGGTCCAGGATGCGGACGCCGCTGCGGTGGGCCTTGCGGCGCATCCGGCGCATGTACTCGGGGCCCTGCAGGCTGCTGCGCATCGGGCGCCCGTCGGCACCCACCGGGAACGGGTAGCCCCACTGTGCGAGCTGTTCGATCCGATCCCACGAGGTGCTCGACACCCGGCGCATCCACTCGGCATCGGTGAGCCCGCCCGCGGCGCCCTCCCGTTCGCGGATGGACTCCTCCCGGCGTGGGCCTGGCGGGGTCAGCCACAGGTTGTTGCCGCCCGCGGCCGTCGCGCCACTGGTGCCGCAGTACCCCTTGTCCACCAACGTGACTCGGCTTCCGGACTCGACGGCCGAGATCGCGGCCCACGTGGCCGCCGGACCCCCGCCGATGACCAGGACGTCGGTGACCATGCCGTCGGTGACCATGGCGCCGGCATCAGCGGGATCGGTCATGGCCGACTTCCTCCTTGACGCCCAGTTCGGCCAGCAGGGTGTGACGCAACTCGTCGAAACCGTTGTCCGAGCGGCTGCGCGGGAACGGCAGGTCCACACGCCGATCCAGCGAGATCCGGCCGTCGGACAGCACCACGACCCGGTCGGCCAACAGGATCGCCTCGTCGACGTCGTGAGTGACGTGCAGCACGGCCATGTGCCTGCGGGACCAGAGGTCGTGCAGCAGTCGGTACATCTTCAGCCGGGTCAGTGCATCGAGAGCTCCGAACGGTTCATCGAGCAGCAGAAGGTCGGGCTCCCGCACCAGCGCCCGCGCCAGCGCAACCCGTTGTGCCTCACCGCCGGACAGCGAGAGCGGCCAGGCCCGAGCCTTGTCCGCGAGGCCGACCTCGCGGAGCGCGGCCACGGCACGAGACGTGCGACTGGGGGCATCTGGGCCGCCGTCGCGCAGCGCGAACGCCACGTTCGCCAGGGCCCGCCGCCACGGCAGTAGCCGCGGGTTCTGGAAGACCACGGCCCGGGAGCGGGGCGCGACCACCGAGCCCGTCACCTGGTTGTCGAGTCCGGCGAGCACGCGCAACAGGGTGCTCTTCCCCGAGCCCGAACGTCCCAGCATGGCCACGAACTCGCCGTCGGCGATGTCGAGCTCCACTCCGTCGAGGACCTTCTGCGGGCCGAAGGCGCGACCCAGCCCGCGGATCTGGACGACGGGTGTGCTCATTGCGCGCCGCCCAGGCCGTCGAACCCGTTGCGCCACGACAGAAGTAGACGCTCCAGCACCCGTACCAACGTGTAGGACAGCAGTCCTGCGATCGCGTAGATGACGATCACCAGCAGCGAGACGTCGAACTGCAGATTCGTCTGCGCGCGCGACATCAGGTACCCGATGCCCTTGGTGGTGTTGATCATCTCCGCGAAGATCAGGCTGAGCCATGCGCTGGACAATCCCAGCCGAAGGCCGATCAGGAAGTTCGGCATGGCCCCCGGCAGGATCACCTGGGTGATCAGCGTGGATCGCCGGGCGTTGAGCGTCTGCGCCATCTCGATCAACTGCTGGTCGACACCGCGGATGCCCGAATAGGTGTTGATGTAGATCGCGATGGCGACGCCCGTGGTGATCAGGACGATCTTCGGTCCTTCGCCGATGCCCATCCAGATGATCAGCAGCGGGGTCAGCGCAAAGTTCGGCACGGCCTTGAGGATCTGCATCGTCCAGTCCAGCAGGTCCTCACCCGTGCGGGTGAGGCCGGCGAGAATCGCCAGCAGCACGCCGATGAGCACGCCGAGCACGGTGCCCGTCAGCACCCGCGTCAGCGAAGCGCCCACGTGCGTGGCGAGTTGACCGTCGCTGAGCAGCCGCCACGCGGTACTGGCCACCTCCGCAGGCGGCGGGAAGAGGTCGGTGTTGAGCAGGCCGGTGGTCGAGCCGATCGTCCACGCCGCGAGGATGATGACCGGGCCCATCATCCGGCGGATGGGCCGTGGAATGCGGGACCACAACCCACGTCGTCGGCGTTGTCCCGCGACGACGTCGATCAGGTCGGGTTCGGCCGTCCCGGTGTGGACGGGGGCAGCGGCGGAGGTCACGCGGAGGCCTCGACCCAGTCCCGCACCGAATATTCGGCGTCCAGCGAACCGTCGGCGTTGAGGAAGTCGTAGGCGGCTACCAGCTGGTCGACGCCCACAGCAGGGAACGGCTCGGTGTTGAACTCGTCGGGGCTGGTGGCCTCCTTGACGAGGTCGAGCTTCGACCCGTCGGTCTCGGCGACCCAGGCCAGGTAGTCGTCGAAGTGGTCCCTGATGTCGGTGTTGACCGCGGTGACGGCCTTCTGCCAGGCGGCGCGGAAGTCCGGGTGCTGGTCGGTGAACGGCGACAACGCGATGTTGGTCCCGGTGCTGCCGAAACCGTGCTGGGAGAGGCTGTCGATGATCGGGAACCCCTGCTCCCGCAGTTCGAAGGCGCTGGCACCGGTCACCACGGTGGCGTCGATCTGACCGGCGCTCAGGCCCGCGATGGATTCTGGGGTCGGCACGTCACGCACTTCGATCTGACCGGTGAGCCCCGCCGCGTCGATGAGCTGTCGGGCCGCGCGATCGCGGATGGTGCCGGCTGGGGCGGTGATGGACTTGCCCACCAACCCCCGGATGTCGGTCGGCCCACCCTTGGCGCCGACGATCCACGCGTCGCCGTTGATCGAATCCAGGGCTAGGAGCACGACTTTCGGATCACGACTGCGGGCACGCAACCCCGGGTTGTCACCGATCGCGGCGACGTCGATCGCGTTGGCGAACAGCGCCGACGCGACGTCGCTGCCGGATTGGAAGAACGAGTACTCGATCTTGTCGACGCCCGCGGCCTTCAGCTGCTCGGTGAGGATGCCCTGACGGTCACCCCAGCCCAACGAACCCGCGGGCGTCCCGGTGGGGGAAGTGGCGCCGATGCGCAACGTGTAACCGCCCGCGCCGGCATCGTTGCCGTCGGAGCTGCTGCAGGCGACGGCGGTCGCGGCCAATGCCGAGACCAGGGCGAGGCGAACGAGGCGGCTGAACATGCGAGGGGACCCTCCGGAGGCGCGGCGCGGGATGAACACGGTGCGAACGAACGCACGAATCCGTCCCAGTAGACGTCTCTGTCCAAGTGCCGTCGACTGTTTCGCTCACGTTGACCACAAAGGGCGGCCCCGGGTTCGCCGATCCGGTTCAGCGCGGCTGCATCCCCGCCGCCCGGTACGCGTCATCGACGATGGCCATGTTGGCCACTGCGTCGGCCGTACCGAACGGCAACGAGGCACCGTGCTCCACGTGGGCGGCGAACGCCTCCAACTGATACGTGTATGACGGCCGGGTTCCGAGGTTTTCGACGACGGTACCGGCGGCCGTGGTGATCGTCAGACGGTCGTCCTTGTTCGGCTTGACGAAGTCGTGCACCAGCAGCTCGCCCGCCGTGCCCACGATGCGAACCGTGAACGAATAGCCCTCGCCCACCATGGAATGCGTCGCCAGACCGGTGGCGCCGCCGGGGAAGCCGAGGTCGACGTCGCACCACGCGTCCACGCCAGGGGTGCGCTGCTCGGCGCGGGCACCCGTGATCGACGGCGCGCCCTCGACGCCCGCCATGCCGATGGCGCCGATGGACCGCATCACGTGCAAGCCGTAGCAGCCGAGGTCCATCAGCGCCCCGCCAGCGAGGTCGAGGCGCCAGCGCGGATCGTCTTCGCCGGGACTCGGCATCGCCATTCGAACTTCGATCCGCGTCACCGCTCCGATGGTGCCGTCGCCTGCCAACTCGAACGCGCGTCTGGTGACTGGGTGGAAGAAGTAGTGAAAGCCCTCCATGACGGTCACGCCCGCCGAGTCGGCAGCTTCGGCTACCTTCCTCGCCTCGGATTCATCACGCGCAAAGGGCTTCTCGCTCAATACCGGCTTCCCCGCCGCGATCGCGGCGAGGTTCCATGGAGCGTGCAGCGAATTGGCCAGCGGGTTGTAGATCACGTCGACGTGCGCGTCGTCGATCACCGCCTGGTAGTCGTCCAACACTCGCTCCACGCCATACTTCTCGGCGAAGGACGCCGCGCGCGAGCGGTCCCGCGCCGCCACGGCCACCAAACGGTGACCGAGGTCGGCTGCGGGTCCGACGATCGCCTCCTCGGCGATCCGCGACGCGCCGAGCACGCCAATTCTCAAGACCATGCGTTGTCCCTTTTCGCTCCAGGCGGGAAAGTCACGCGGTCACCTCACGCAGGTACGCCACACTGGCCAGCACGTCGCGCACCGGGCCTTCGTCCTCCGGTTCGTCGGCGAGGATGGTGTCCTGCTCGAGGACGAACCAACCGTCGAAATTGTTGTTCCGCAACACCGAGACGATACCTGCGATGTCGACGTCGCCACTGCCGAGCGGGGTGTACATGCCCGCCGACACGGCTTCGGTGTAGGTCAGCTCACCGGACTGCACCCGCGTGGCGAGCGCGGCGTCGACGTCCTTGAGGTGGGTGTGAGCGATGCGATTGGGTACGGCCTTCGCCAACTCCAGGGGGTCGGTGCCGCCGATGAGCAGGTGCCCCGTGTCCAGGCAGAGCGGGATCGAGGAACCCGCCAACACCCGGTCGACGTCGGCCCTGGTCTCGACGATCGTGCCGACGTGCGGGTGCAGCACCGCCAGCAGTCCGCGGTCCGCCACGATGGCGGCCAGCCGGTCGAGGTTGGTCAGCAACGTGGACCACTGGTCCTCGTCGAGCACCGGACGCGTGTCGTAGCCGTCCGACCCGGTGGCGGCGGCGAGCACGACCACTCCGGCGCCGGCGGCCACCAACGACTCCAACGGCCCGGCGAGATCCTGGACGGGGTCGTGGTCGCGGTCGAACAGCACGACTGGTACGAAGCCTCCGACACACGCGAGATCCTTGTCGCGCAGCACCGCCTTCAGCTCATCGGTATCGGTCGGAAGGAACCCCTCTGGGCCGAGTTCCGTTGCGGTAAGCCCTGATCCGCGCATCTCGGTCAGCACCCGCTCGCGGTCCAGCTGGTAGCCCCAGCCGGGCACCTCGCAGACGCCCCACGAGATCGGGGCTCCGGCGATCTTGATTCCACTCACGAGTTGCGCACCTCGGCGATCGTGACGGGGGTACCCCGGCGCAGCGACTCGGTGGCCGCCTCGGCCAGCCAGGCGACCTCGACGGCGTCGGCGACCGTCGCGCCGAGGACCGGGCCACCCTTGGTCACCTCGACGAACGCGGCCAGCTCCGTGCGGAACGCCTCGGTGAAGCGGTCCATGAAGAACCCGTGCGACGGCCCGGTCGGGAAGTCCTCCGGAGATCCGAAGTGGGGGTCCGTATTTCGCAGGGGAACGCCCTGATCCCAGCCGGCGGCGACGCTGTCGTCGAAGCCGTGGATCTCCAGTCGGCAGTCGTAGCCGCGGGCGTTGTAGCGGGCGTTGGACACCACGCCGAGGGCTCCGCCGTCGAACTTCACGATCACCGCGGCGGTGTCGACGTCGCCGTACTCGGCGAACAGCGGATCACCCTGCACGGTGCCGGTCGCGTATACCTCGACGGCGCGCTGCCCGGTGATCCAGTTGATGATGTCGAAATCGTGCACGGCGCAGTCCCGGAAGATGCCGCCCGAGCCCTTGATGTAGTCCAGCGGTGGGGGAGCCGGATCCATCGTGGTGCTGCGCACGGTGTGGATGGTCCCGACCGAGCCGTCGTCGACCGCCCGCTTGGCTGCGGCGAAGGCCGCGTCGTACCGCCGCTGGTAGCCGACCTGGACCGGCACGCCGGAGGCGAGGATCACCTCGGCGACGCGGGCGCTCTCAGCTGCCGTCGAGGCAATCGGCTTCTCGCAGAAGGTCGGAATGCCACGCGCGACGGCGGCTAGCGTCAGCTCCGCGTGGGCCGGCGTCGCGGCGGCCACGACGACCCCGTCGACGCCGGAGGACAGCAGCTCGTCCACCGTCGCGACGTACGTGGCGCCGTGCTTGGCGGCGACGGCCTCGGCCACGTCACCGCGCTCGTCGGTGATCACCAGCCCGTCGATGCCGTCGAGGTTGCTGAGGGTTTCGGTGTGGAAGGCGCCGATGCGGCCCAATCCGATTACGCCGAGGGTGGTCATGGAATTCTCCTTGTCGTCTGCTGCGCGAGGGTGGCGTCGAGTGCTTCTGGGGTGTGCTGCTCGGCCAGGGCGGCCAGCACGGTGTCGACCTGACTTGGCGGCGCGAGGCTGCCGATCGGTTGGTCGCGATCGAGGTTGGTGGGGAACGCGTAGCCTTCGGCGGTCGCGTTCACCGCATTGCGGAGCTCGCGATCGGACCGTCCGGCGGCCTTCATCTCCAAGAGGGCCGGGTAGATGGCGCGCACCATGGCGGTGCGGTCCATCGCCTCCATCGCCCGACCGAACGGTGACGAGATCTGCAGCAGGTTGGCCATCCGGCGGATGCCGGTCGAGGTGTTGGCACCGGCCCCATGCATGAGCGCGGGGTTGAAGAACACCGCGTCGCCCTTGCGCAGCGGCACCTGCACCTGGTGGGCGGCGAAGTGGTCGATGAATTCCTGCTGATAGAACGCGATGTAGCCGCCAGGGAACTTCTGCGAGTGGGGCAGCAGCATGGTCGGCCCGCTCTCCAGCGGCATGTCGCAGTGCGCGACCGCACCCTGCAGGGTCAGGACCGCCGACATGCGATGCATGTGCGCGGGATACGCCGACAGCTGGTCGGCATCGACGAAGCCGAGGTGGTAGTCGCGGTGCGGAACCTGCGGGGCGCCACCGGGATTGACGACGTTGACCTGTGACGTGACCTGGTAGCGCGGGCCCAGCCACGCCTCGCACACGACGGCGAGAGCGTCGTTGGCGTAGTACTCGGCGAAGACCTCGGGATCGTGCAGTGCGAGCTTCTGCGCGGCGTTCCAGATGCGGTCGTTGGCGCCCGCCTTGCCGAAGTGGTCACCCGCGGTGGCGCCCTCGGCGCGCTGCACCTCGATGAGCGCGGTGAAGGCGGCGCTGGCGCGGTCGACGACGGCGGCGTCGAAGGCGCCCTCGAGCACGACGACCCCAGGGCCTTCGGCGAGCGCGCGGATCAGCTCGGTCTGCAGGGCACGTCGGTCGGCGCCTGCCAGTGTCTCGGCGGAGTAGACGAGCACGCCGTGGCGGACGTCGGCCGCATGCGGGTAGTCGGTGGGATCGGTGTCGGTGGAGACGAGGGCGCGGAAGTCGTCGAGATCGCAGTCCGTCGCCTCGATCCACGCACCGTGATGGGTTGTCGTCGTTGGCATGCCCATTAGTCTTGTTGTGACCCGCGCCGCAATCAACAGCAAAAATCAATCAAAAACCCATCAAGCAATGGGTATCCGTAGTCCCGGGAGGAGGTCGCGACATGCCGCACCGCTACAAAGTCCGCGAGATCGCGCAGCAGTCAGGGCTTTCCGAGGCGACCGTCGACCGCGTCCTCAACGACCGGCCCGGCGTGCGCGAGAACACCCGCGCCGAGGTGGCTCAGGCCATCGCGGATCTCGACAAGCAGCGTGCTCAGCTCCGGCTGAATGGCCGCCGCTTCCTACTCGACGTCGTGATGCAGACACCGCAGCGGTTCTCCGATGCCTTCCGGGCCGCGGTCGAGGCCGAACTGCCCGCGTTCGCCCCGGCGATGCTGCGGGCCCGCTTCCATCTCTGGGAGTCCGGTTCGACCGACCAGACCGTCGCCGTGCTGTCCCGGATCCGCGGCAGCCACGGCGTGATCCTCAAGGCTCCGGATGCGCCGGAGGTCGCCGAGGCCGTCGACGCCCTGGTCGCCGCGGGCGTCCCCGTGGTGACGTACTCGACCGACGTCCCGAACAGTGCGCGACACGCGTACGTCGGGATCGACAACCACGGTGCAGGCGTGACGGCCGCGTATCTGATGGACCAGTGGTTGGGTTCGTCGCCATCGGGTGTCCTGATCACCCTGAGCGGCACGGTGTTTCGGGGCGAAGGCGAACGCGAGGTGGGATTCAGGTCGGCGCTGCGCGGCTCGGGTCGCGAGGTCGTCGAGGTGAGTGACAGCGACGGCATCGACGAGATCAACGAGGGATTGGTACTCGCCGCCCTCGAACGCCATCCGTCGGTCGAGGCGGTGTACTCGGCGGGTGGCGGCAACACCGCGACGGTGGCCGCCTTCGAGCGATTGGGCCGCGCCTGCCGAGTTTTCATAGCCCACGATCTCGACGTCGACAACCGCAGGCTGCTGCGCGACGGGAGGATCTCCGTCGTGCTCCACAACGACCTGCGGGCCGACGCACGCCTCGCGATGCGGCTGATCCTGCAACGCCACGGCGCCCTGCCCGCCGAGGCCGCGCGCCCGACGCCGATTCAGGTGATCACCCCGTACAACCTGCCGGCCTAGCACCGCGCGCGGTGGCTGCGCCCGGGCAATACCCTGGTGGAGGTCGCCGTGGAATCACCCGACGCTAGGAAACGCGATGTGGCAGCTCGGCCGTGATGATCTGGACACCCTTGCCGCCGGTGCATCGCTATTGGGCTCGGGTGGCGGCGGGCAGCCGTACTGGTTCAGGGCGTTGGCCGTTCACGCCTTCGGCGAACGGACCTCGATCCCGATCCACGACGTCGACGACCTGCCCGACGACACGCTGTCCGTCAGTACCGGGCTCGTCGGGTCCCTGTTGGCGTTCCACGAGCGCTCACCGGAGGGGTCCGAGTTCGCCAGGGCCGTCGATCGGGTGCTTCGGGAATACCCCGGCGCGCGCGCATGCGTTGGCAACTACGAGAGCGCCGGTGCCAACATCTTCGCCGCGCTGGTGGTGGCCGCCGCAGGCGCGCTACCCGTCGTCGACTGCGACGGAATGGGCAGGGCGCTGTCGTGGCTCGACCAGACCACCTATGACGTGGCAGGTGTCTCGATCGCACCGTTCGTGTGCACCGACAGCTACGGCAGATCAATGCTCTACGAAGACATTCGAGGCCGCACTGCCGAGAAGTTCATCCGCGCCGCCGCGGTCGAGATGGGCGGTTGGTGCGCATTTGCGGGCTACCCGATGCCCGTCTCCCGGCTGCGCACGGCGGGAATACCTGGCTCGATCCGTCGAGCCCTCGAACTGGGGCGGACCGTCGAACGGTCCCGTCCGGCCGAGGTGGTCGACGCTCTGGTCGACCAGCACGATGCCCGCCGCGTCGCGACCGGACGCATCGCGGACGCCCGCTGGCGAACGATCCGCGACGGCGGCATCGGCTCGATCGTGCTCAGGGAGTCGGGCAATGGGTCCGTCGTGCGCGTCGAGGCGCGCAACGAGTTCCTGCTTGCCATCGTCGACGGTGAGATCGCCGCCCGCACACCGGAGATCATCTGTCTGGTACGCACCCGCGACGGCCGCCCGCTGCAGGCCGAGTCGGTGCTTGCGGTGGGGACCGAGGTCGACGTCGTCGCGCTGCCCGCCCCGCCGCGGTGGTCGGAACCGGGCTTCGAGGACAAGGTCACACCGGCGGCCTTCGGGATCACCGGTGTCTGACCCGGGACGTCCCACCGTGCGTGGTGTGCTGTGCCTTCCCGATCTCGCCGGGGCCGAGGTGCTTGGCGGCGCAACGGGTCTCGACAGGCCTGCCCGCGACGCGCACGTCGTGGCGCCCGACGATGCGCGCCTCGTCGCGCCGGGAAGCGTGGTCTTCCTGACCTCCACCGACAGCCTTGGCACCGAACTGGCGCTCGCGGGCCTCGCCCAGCGTGAGGCCGCGGCCGTGTTCGTCGACCACGACGTGCTGGTGTCCACGCAGTGGCTTGCCGATCGGTTCGGCATCCCGCTAGTGCGCGTGACGGCCGACCGCTCCGAGTCCGCACTCGCCGTCCGGCTGCATCTGCGGCACCCCGTGGTCGAGCGTGGTCTGAAGTGCGCGGCAGCGGCGGCGCGGCTGGCAGGGGCGGACACCCCGTCCCGCGTGACGCGCGTCGTATCCGACGTCGTCGGGCATCCGGCCAGCGTGCTGGGACCGTCGGGAATCCTGCTGGCAGGCGCCGAGCCACCTGCCGGCGTGCGGATCGCGAACGCGACGTCGGGCCGCGTTGACGGCGAGTACGGAACGGTCGTCTTCGCATCGACGCCGCCCGGCAGGGACTCCGGTTCGCGGCTCACGTGCGCCGTGCACGCGCCCGTCGGGGTGGCCGCGACGTACGTCGAGACCATCCGGGCGGTCGCCGAACTGGGCGTCGTGCGACTGAGCGCATGGGCCGCGCGCTCGTCGCTGACCGCCGCATGGGACCAGGCGGGCCAGGGTGCGCTGCTGGCCCATCTGCTGAGCACGGGATCCCTCGACGGATCCCGCGCCGAACAGGCGGTCGCGCTCGGATGGCAGCTCGAGGGCTTTCACCTGGCGGCCGTCGTGCGCCCCGAGGACCCCCGCGCCGACCGCTCGCTGATGCTCACCGCGCTGCAGAACGCTCTGGTCGCCACCGGCCTCACCGTGCCCGCGGTGCCGCTCGCGGACGGCTGGGTGTGGTGGATCAGCTCGCCGGACCGGCCGACGCGAGCTCAGATCACGTTGCGCAGCAACGACGTTCGCCAGATCGTCGCCGAGCTGTCCGAGCATCGGATCGCCGCGGGCGTGGCGGGGGCGGAATACGGGCTCTCCGGACTGGTACGCGCCATCGACGAGGCAGCTCGATTGAGCCGCATCGCCGGGCACACCGCAGGCCGTCGTGCCGTGGAGACCTCCAACGATTCCAACCCGCGCCAGTACCTCCTTGCCGCCGTCACCGACGAGCAGGCGCGCCAGCGGGCCGAACTGCTGCTGCAACCGCTCCGCGACGCCGCGGACGGCGCACTGCTGGGCACCCTCAACGTCTACCTGCTCTCGGAGTGCTCGACGTCCGCCACCGCGAGGCGTCTCGGGGTGCACCGCAACTCGGTGATCAAGCGACTGGCTCGCATCCAGTCCCTGTTGGGAGTGGACCTGGACGACGACGACACCCGACTGGCCCTTCGCATCGCCTGCCGTGCGCTCTGAGTGCGAAACACGCACGTCACGGGCGGTAACCTTCGGTGCCCGAACCGCACTCAACGCTGCGGGCCAGGTGTGCAGTGTGCCCACTGACTGCACTGCCTCGGCTCCGTAGCGTGCACCTGCAAGCGACCCATCACGCGCTGCACGGAGGAATCATGGCCACCAGAAATGCGGGCGACCCGACCGTCGCCGTCCCGGCGTCCGAACACGGTGACGACTACGCGCTGTCACGGGTGCCTGCGTCGGCGCGATATCACTGGTTCAGCGTGTGCATCCAACGATTCGGTCAGTTGTCGTGCCTGTCGCAGTTCATGCTGGGCGCAGCCCTCGGCTTCGGCATGACGTTCACCAATGCGATGCTGGCGGTCCTGCTTGGCGCGGTCATCCTCGAGATCGTCGGTGTCTTCACCGGCATCATCGGGCAGCGCGAGGGCCTTTCGACGTCGGTGATCGCCCGCTGGACGGGGTTCGGCCGGTGGGGATCGGGCCTGATCGGCATCGTGGTCGCGCTGAGTCTGACCGGCTGGTTCGGCGTGCAGACCGCCGTGTCGGCCGAGAGCCTGAAGACCATCATCCCGGTGGGTCCGCTCTGGATGTGGTCGCTGCTCTTCGGGCTGGCCGTCACCGCGATCGTCGTCTACGGGTTCGGGTCGATGGCGTGGGTCGCCTACGTCACCGTTCCCGCGTTCATTCTGCTCGCGGGTTACCTCGTCATCGCCAAACTGACCGAGTACGACGTCGGCGAGTTGGCGTCGGGCCAGCCTGCGGGCCCAGTTCTGTCCCTCGGCGCGGGCGCGACCCTCGTCGCAGGCGGCTTCATCGTCGGCATGGTGACCACCCCCGACATGACCCGCTTCAACCGAAGCGCCAAGGACGTCGTGAAGCAGACCGTGCTCGGCGTGACCCTCGGCGAGTTGGTGATGTGCGTGGCCGGGGTGCTGCTCGCCCACGCGCTGCGCACCGATAGCGTCGTCGACATCGTCACCAGCTCATCGGGATTCGTCGGCACCCTGATCATCATCTCGGGGACCTTGAAGATCAACGACTGGAACCTCTACTCGTCGACGTTGGGCATCGTGAACGCGCTGGAGACGTCCTTCGGGGTCGTGGTGAACCGCCGCGTCGTCACCATCCTGGTCGGGGCAGTCGGTTCGGTCCTCGCGGCACTGGGCATCCTCGGCCACTTCATCGACTTCCTCACCATCCTGGGTGTCGTCATTCCACCGATCGCAGGCATCATGGCCACGGAGTACTTCCTGGTGCGGACCTGGCGTGCCGAACTCGAACGCTCCGGACCGAACCTGCCGGCCCGCGAACCCACGCTGATCATCGGCACCTTGGTGGTGTGGGCGGTCGCCGCGCTGGTCGGGCACTTCGTCGCATGGGGCATACCGTCGCTGAACTCGCTGGTGGTGGCCACGGTGCTCTACCTGATTTTCGCGAAAGTCGGTCTGCTCAAACCGCTTTCGATACAACCGACGCGACTGGGAGCCGCTGCGTGATCATCGGCATCGACGTCGGCGGCACCAACACCGATGCGGTGATCCTCGACGACGGCGTTGTCGTGGCCGCCACCAAGACGACGACGACCCCCGACGTCACGTCGGGGATCACCGCCGCCGTCGACCGGCTTCGGGAGATGTCCGGCGCGGACGTGAGTGCCGCGAGCGCAGTGATGATCGGCACGACGCACTTCGTCAACGCCCTCGTCGAGGCACAACGACTCTCACCAACCGCGGTCATCCGGCTCGGCCTGCCTGCCGGAGCTGGCCTGCCGCCATTGGTCGGGTGGCCCGCCCGCATCGTTGCAGCCATCGCAGGGCAAGCCTTCATGGTCCACGGCGGCCACGAGTTCGACGGGCGCAAGATCAGCGACCTGCGCCCCACCGAACTGCTCGACGCCGTGGACAAGGCGTTGGCCAACGGGGCCGAGAGCATCGCCATCTCGTCCATCTACTCGCCAGTGAACGCCGAATTCGAGCTCGTCGCAGAGGACCTCATCGCACGGAAGTACCCAGACGTCCCGGTGACGCTGTCGCATCAGATCGGTCGGCTCGGACTGCTCGAACGCGAGAACGCCGCAGTCATCAACGCGGCGCTGAGGGCCCTCGCCCGTGACATCAGCGCGGCACTGACATCGGCGATCCGGAACTTGGGAATCGCTGCGCCGCTGTTCGTTTCGCAGAACGACGGCACCGTGATGGACCTCGACTTCACCCGACGCTACCCGGTCAACACATTCGCCTCCGGTCCGACCAACTCGATGCGGGGCGCCGCCTTCCTCTCCGGGCTGACCGAGTGCGTCGTCGTCGACGTCGGGGGCACCACGACCGACGTCGGCATGCTGCAGAGCGGGTATCCACGGGAGGCCGCGCTGGAGACCGAGGTCGAGGGGATCCGCACCAATTTCCGCATGCCCGACGTGCTTTCGGTGGGACTCGGCGGCGGGTCCAGGGTCCGTGCAGGAGCCGATGGCGTGACGGTCGGGCCCGACTCCGTGGGATATCGCATCGGCACCGAAGCCCTGGTGTTCGGCGGTCAGACGCTGACGGCAACCGACGTCGCGGTCGCCGCCGGACTGGCGGACATCGGTGATGCCTCCCTGGTGGCCGACGTCCCCGGCGGAACAGTCGATGCGGCACTCGAGCAGATCCGGCTGATCCTGGCCAACACCGTGGACCGCATGCGGACGTCGACCGATCCCGTCGACGTCGTGGCGGTCGGCGGCGGATCGATTCTCGTCCCCGCCGAATTGGCCGGTGCCCGCGAGGTTCATCGTCCCGCGAACTTCGCCGTGGCGAATGCGATCGGAGCGGCCATCGCGCAGGTCGGCGGCGAGGTGGACCGGATCTTCGGGGTCCCGGCCGGCCAGCGCGAGCAGGTGCTCGACACGGCCAAGCAGGAAGCGGTCGACAAGGCCATTGCGGCAGGCGCCGCGCCCTCGTCGATCAAGATCGTCGAGATCGACGAGGTGCCGCTGGCCTACCTGCCGGGGAATGCCGTCCGCGTCCGGGTGAAGGCGGTCGGCGATCTCCCCATGGGGCGAAGCGCGGCGACCAACGCACTACCTGATCGAGGAGTACGCACGTGAGCCGTCGGCTGACCGAACAGGAACTCGTCGACATGGCGGCGGGGGCGGCGATCATGGGGACGGGCGGCGGAGGCGACCCCCTGGTCGGTCGGCTGCTGGTGCAGCAGGCGCTCGACACGGGTCTCACCGTCGAGATCATCGCCCCGGAGGAACTCGACGACGACGATTTCGTCATCTCCACCGCGATGATGGGCGCCCCCAGCGTCGTCGTGGAGAAGTTGGCGAACGGCAACGAGGCCGTCGGCTCGTTGAGAACCCTCGAAGCACACCTGGGCAGGACCGCCGACGCGACCGTTCCGATGGAATGCGGCGGCCTGAACTCCATGATCCCGCTCCTGGTGGCCGCCCGGGCAGGCATTCCCGTGGTCGATGCCGACGGCATGGGACGCGCATTCCCCGAGCTTCAGATGGAAACGTTTGGGGTGTATGGCATTTCGGGATCGCCCCTGGTGATCTCCGACGAGAAGGGCCACACGGTGCTTGTCGACACGGGCGAGGACAACGTCCGCATGGAGACCTTCGCCCGCGCGGTGACCATTCAAATGGGGGGTGCCTCGTTCATCGCCGAGTACCCGATGAGTGGCGCCGACCTGAAGCGCACCGGCATCCCGCACACCCTGTCGCTGGCCAGCGGGATCGGGCGGGCGATCCGCGAGGCCCGCGCTGCACATGCCGACCCCTTCGCCGCACTGGTGGATGCCGTGAAGGGATCCATCTACGGATATGCGACGTCACTGCTGGAGGGCAAGATCATCGACGTCGAGCGCTCCATCGTCGGAGGGTTCACCGCGGGACGGGTCACCCTTGCCCCCTTCGACGACGGCGAATTGCTCACCATCGAGTTCCGCAACGAGAACGTCGTCGCCCGACGTGGCGACCGCGTTGTCGCCGTCGTCCCCGATCTGATCACCGTCCTCGATCTCGAGTCGTGCACTGCCATCACCACCGAGGCGCTGCGATTCGGCCAGCGTGTGCGGGTGGTCGCCATCTCGACGCCTGCGATCATGCGGACACCTGAGGCGTTGCGCGTGTGGGGCCCGCAGGCGTTCGGGATCGACGATCCGTGGGTTCCCGTGGAGGACCTCACCGCCCTTCACCTGCCCGGCTGACGTTCGGGTCGTCGATTTACAGCCAGGCCGGATACCATTTCGCGTCACGGCGACTTCGGCGCGCCGATACATGTCAGGAGATTCGATCGGTGCGGTCACAGCTCGTCAACGGTGTGACCGTCCTCGGCAACCTCGCAATCGATGTCATCGACGGTGCACCCCCCACGCCCGGCGGGTGCGCATCGTTCGCGGGCGTGGCCCTGGAGTTCGCAGGCGGCGCCGGTGAGATCGTCGCCATGGGCGCTCCGGAGGATCACCAGTTGTTCGAGGTGGTGCTGGACCGTTTCGGCCCGCTGGTCAGAATCATCGACTCCGACCGCACGGCGGGCTTCAGCCTGGACTACGTCGACGTCGACCACCGCGCGATGGCGGTCACGGCACTGGGGCCGATCTGGGGAACCCCCGAGATCGAGGCCGCCGATCCCACCACCACGTGGGTGCACCTGGCGCCACTGATGCGAGCCGACTTTCCCGGGGAGACCCTGGCCCTGCTTGCCGCGCGCGGACACCGGGTGGCCTATGACGGCCAGGGTCTCGTCCGCGCCGACCAGCTCGGACCCCTCACCGTGGATCGGCACTATCCGCACTCGCTGCTGCGCGACATCAGCGTCCTCAAATTGGCCGAGGACGAGGCGGTCATCGTGGCCGACGGCGTCTTCGACGCAGCGACGGCGGAGCGGCTCGGCGTCCCAGAGATCCTGGTCACGCTGGGCTCAGAGGGGTGTGACATCTACACCGACGGCTCGGTCGTCCGGGTGCCCGCCGCGTGGCGCGTGACGGGCGTCCAGGCCACCGGGGCCGGTGACATGTTCACGGCGTGCTACGTCGCCAACCGGGCGGCCGGGGCGGACCCGGTGGCGGCCGCCGAACGGGCCAGCGAACTCGTCGCGCGCGAACTCGACAAGAGGCCGCACGTCGAGTCGGCGCGGCTCGCGTAATCGCAGCTAGCGGCGTCAGGACTGGACACCTGTCAAGTTCGTCCGCGCCTCGTACTCGTGAGTAGCCCGTTTCTTAGGATTGACGGCCGTCGAAACGTGACGAAAACCACAAAAGTGGCGCTCAGCGGCGATCGGCACGCAATTGAAGTGCACGTTTCTAGCCGCTCGACGTGCAGGACACGCGGTCGTCCGGTAAAGCCCTGCCTAAGAGAAGTGCAATAATCGGTACTGACAGTGACAGAAAAACCGGGTGGACGTCAGCCCGACGGCGCGTCATCCGACAGCGACACGAACTGACGTCACCTGACGGAGCGCGAAGGGCAGGGGGACGTGGAATTGAACGGCAATGGTGACGACACGGCCGCCGGCGAAAACGCGGCCCGTCCGCAGAAGCTGGAGAAGGTAGTCATCCGCTTCGCTGGCGACTCCGGTGACGGGATGCAGCTCACAGGCGGGCGCTTCGCGAGCGAGACGGCCGTCCTCGGGAACGACCTCTCGACCCTGCCCGACTTCCCCGCGGAGATCCGCGCGCCGGCCGGCTCGCTCCCCGGCGTCTCCGGCTTCCAGATCCATTTCTCCGACCACGACATACTCACGCCCGGGGACGCGCCGGACGTGCTCGTGGCCATGAACCCGGCGGCGCTGAAGACGAACCTCGGCGACCTCCGCGAGCGCGGCACGCTCGTCGTCAACCGCGATGCGTTCTCGGATCGGA